>NZ_JBFBIR010000009.1:0-190025 GCF_040685715.1 Kitasatospora sp. NPDC088264 | reverse complement strand
AAGCTGTCCAGCTTGCCGGTGACGCGGTCGTCGAAGCGGGCGCCGAGGGTGAAGAGCAGGTCGGTCTTCTGGAGTGCGGTGACGGCCGGGACGGAACCGTGCATGCCGGGCATGCCCAGGTGCTGCGGGTGGCTGTCGGGGAAGGCACCGAGCGCCATCAGGGTGGTGACCACGGGGGCGCCGGTCAGCTCGGCGAGGATCCGCAGCTCGGCGGTGGCCTGCGCCTTGATCACGCCGCCGCCGACGTACAGCACCGGGCGCTTGGCGCCCACCAGCATCTTCGCGGCCTCGCGGATCTGCTTGGCGTGCGGCTTGGTGACCGGCCGGTAGCCGGGCAGCGAGAGCTCGACCGGCCAGCGGAACGTGGTGGTGGCCTGGAGCGCGTCCTTGGCGATGTCGACGAGGACGGGGCCGGGGCGGCCGGTGGCGGCGATGTGGAACGCCTCGGCGATCACCCGGGGGATCTCGGAGGGGTCGGTGACCAGGTAGTTGTGCTTGGTGATCGGCATCGTGATGCCGCAGATGTCCGCCTCCTGGAAGGCGTCGGTGCCGATCGCCTTGGAGGAGACCTGGCCGGTGATCGCGACCATCGGCACGGAGTCCATGTAGGCGTCGGCGATCGGGGTCACCAGGTTGGTCGCGCCCGGGCCGGAGGTGGCCATGCAGACCCCGACCCGGCCGGTGGCCTGGGCGTAGCCGGTGGCGGCGTGGCCGGCGCCCTGCTCGTGCCGGACCAGGATGTGGCGCACCTTGGCCGAGTCCATCAGCGGGTCGTACGCGGGAAGGATGGCCCCGCCCGGGATGCCGAAGACGGTGTCCGCGCCCACGGCCTCCAGCGAGCGGATGAGCGACTGGGCGCCGGTCATGGTTTCGACGACGTGCTGGGGAGCGGGAGCGTGGGCGGCCGTGGTGTCCCCGCGGCGGGGGGATGCGGCGTGCTCAGTCATCTGCCTGTCTCTTCTCGGAATGTGCCGACCCGGTAATTACGGGCCCCGGTAGTGCGAGGGTGGGGTCCCGGTTGCGGGCCGATCGCCGGCTCTGCCCCAATCGTCCCGCTTCCTCCCCGGGAATCGGGGCGGATCGGGCGGTCGGAGCCAGGGGTCTTGCGGTGGTGGAACAGCGTCAGTGCAACAAAAAACCCCTCGTGCCAAGGGCATGCGAGGGGTGGCGCGTCGGTCTGTCACAAGCGGGGCGTGTGAGCCCGCTCAGCCGACGCGCCCGCCAAGTACGAGAATTCGGGTGCGCATGGCAACGACCCTCCTCCTGTCCGGGGGCGTGTGTCAAGCAGGTGGGATGACCGTCTCGCCATGCGGACCCGGCCCTGGACCGGTCACCGCGCGGCGTTCGGGCAGGTCGGGGGCACCGTGGTGATGCACGACACGCCCCCCGCCGCCCTCCCCGCGGCCACCCGTCCGGGCCTCCGCGGCCAGGTACGCGCGCCGGGCCGAGACCGAGCCGAGCGGCCTGGGCAGCGGGTAGCCCCGGCGCACCAGCGCCCGGCGCAGCCGGGTCTCGTCCAGCGGCGGCGCGAAGGCCGAACCCTGGCCCTGCCGGCAGCCCAGCTCCTGGAGCGCGGCGACCTGGCGGGGCAGGTCCACCCCCTCGGCGCCGGTGACCAGACCGAGGTCGTGGCCGAGCCGCAGGGCGTGCCCGGCGAGCGTGCGGCTGAGCGCGGACTCCCCGAGGTCCTGCACCAGTGTGCGGTCCAGCTTGAGGCCGTCCAGGGGCAGCCGGGCCAGCTCGCCGAGCGAGCCGCTGCCGGCGCCGTAGCCGGCCAGCACGGTGGTCACCCCGAGCCGGCGCAACGCGGCCAGCCGGCGGCCGAGTTCGTCGGCGAGCGAGTCCGGGCCCATCCGGGCCACCTCGATCACCAGCTCGCCGGCCGGCAGTCGGCTGTCGCGCAGCGCCGCGGCCACCGTCTCGTACAGACCGGGCGAGCACAGCCGCTCGGTGGAGAGCCGGACCGCGACCGGGACGGGCGCGGGGCCGCTGCGGCCGCGGCCGGACTGGCCGCGCCGGTTGGCCGCGGCCGTCACCGCCTCCTGGACCAGCCAGCGGGAGAACCGGGTGGCCGCGTCGCCGTGGTCGGCCGAGCGCAGGAACTCGGCCGGGGTGAGCAGCAGGCCGCCCGCCGAGCGCCAGCGGGCCTGCGCCTCGACGCCGGTCACCGCGCCGCTGGCGAGGTCCACCACGGGCTGGTGGAGCAGGGTGAAGCCGCCCTCGCGGACGGCGGCCCGCAGCCGCTCCTCCAGTTCGGTGCGGCGCTCCAGATCGGCCCGCATCGCGGGGTTGTAGAGCACCACCCGGCCCTTGCCCTCGGACTTGGCCCGGTACATCGCGAGGTCGGCGTTGCGCATCAGCTCGTCGGTGGCCGCCCTCGGGTCGGCGGCCGGGCCGCGTTCGGGGGTGCCGAAGGCGATGCCGATGCTGGCGGCGACACCGAGTTCGGCGCCGCCGATCCAGTACGGCTCGGAGAGCGCGACCCGCAGCCGCTCGGCGAGCTCCTGGACCTGGAGCCGGCCGAGCGGGCCGCAGACCAGCGCGGCGAACTCGTCGCCGCCGAACCGGGCGACGGTGTCCCCGCAGCGGACGGCCCCCTGGAGCCGGCGGGCCGCCTGCACCAGCAGTTCGTCGCCCACCTGGTGGCCGGCCGTGTCGTTGACCGCCTTGAAGCCGTCCAGGTCGAGGAAGAGCACCGCGACCCCGGCGCCGCCCTCGCCCTGCTGGCCGCGGGCGCCGAGGGCGGCCCGCAGCCGCTGGGCGAACAGCGCCCGGTTGGGCAGGTCGGTGAGCGGGTCGTGGAAGGCGTTGTGCTGCAACTGGGCCTGGAGTATCACGCGTTCGGTCACGTCCCGGCTGTTGAGGATGAGGCCGTCGCGGTGCCGGCTGACCGTCGACTCGACGTGCAGCCACTCGCCGCCGCCGGAGCTGATCCGGCACTCCACCCGGGCGGACGGCTCGGCGGTGCCCGGGGAGCGGTGGGCGGTGAGCCGGACCCTCGCCAGGTAGCGGCGGACCTCGGCGAGCACCCGGTCCACGTCCTCCGGGTGGACCAGGTCCAGCAGGTTGCCGCCGACCAGTTCCTCCGGGTCCCGCCCGTAGACGCCGAGCGCGGCCGGGGAGACGTAGGAGAGCACGCCGTTGGCACCGGCGATCATGATGACGTCGCTGGAGCCCTGCACCAGGGAGCGGAAGTGCGCCTCCTTGTGGGCGAGTTCCTGGGCGAGCGAGAGGTTGTCGAGCAGCATCACGCCCTGGCGCAGGATGAGCGCCAGGCCGACGGTGCAGGCCGCCGCGGCCACCACCCGGTCCAACTCCCGCCCGCCGAGGGCGTTGTAGAGGATCCCGGCGGTGCACACCGCGGCGGCCGCGTACGGGGTGAGCGCGCTGAAGGTGGTGGCCACCCGGCGGCGCGGCAGGCCTCCGGCCGAGGGGTGCTCGCGCAGCGGGCGGCGCCAGCGCGGCGACCACGGCGCCCAGGCCAGCAGCAGGCTGCCGGAGAACCAGCCGGCGTCCAGCAGTTCGCCCGAGCGGTAGCTGCTGCGCAGCTCCGGGGAGGTGAACAGGGCGTCGCACAGGACGGTGACGGCCAGCGCCACCATCGCGGTGTGCACGGCCGCCCGGTTGCCGTCCCGGCCGCCGAAGCGCAGCCCGACGACCAGGCTGACCAGCAGGATGTCCAGGACCGGGTAGGCCAGGTTGAGGGCCAGCCGCAGCGGCGAGCCGGCCTCGCCGGCGGCGATCCGGCCGAGCGCCAGGCTCCAGCTGAGGGTGAACAGCGAGCCGGCGATCAGCCAGCCGTCGAGCAGCAGGCAGAGCCAGCCGGCGGCCGAGCGCGGGCGCTGGGCGAGCACCAGCACACCGGTGATGGCGAGCGGGGAGAACAGCAGGAAGGCGTACTCGGCGAGCGAGTCCTGCGGCAGCGGGCTGCGGGCGACCAGTTCGTACCAGCCCCAGGTGCCGTTGCCGCAGGCCACCATGAGCGAGGAGAGGCCGAACAGCAGCCAGGCCGGGCGGGCGCGCCCGCCGGCCGTGCAGCCGTACACCAGGCAGGACAGCGCGGCCGCGAGCGCCGCCGCGGCCAGGCCGAAGTCGCCCATGAAGATGGAGAGTTGGAAAGAGCCCCAGCCGGTGGCGGCACCCAGGGCGTAGGCCAGGCAGAGCGCGCCGAGGACGAGGCCGGGCAGCGTCCGGCTCTCCCGGAGCCGGCACAGCGGGCCGCGCCGGGCGGGGGCGGACGCGCCGGCTGCGGCTGCGCCGGGCGTGGACGCGTCGGCGGGTGGCACGCCCGGCCGTCCGGCCCCGGGCAGCACCGTATCGGTGGAGCTCACTCGGCCTCTCCCCCTCCGGCCCGGGGCCTGGCGCCCCGGCCACGGGCCACCGGCCGCGCGCCTCTTGGCCGTACGCGGTGGCCTGGCGCCCCGTCAGGACGGAGGCCCAGGGGGTGGGCGGCCTTCCGGTCACCACACCGCACCGATGTTCCCGATCGGGACCCTACACCAAATCCGTCACTCAATGACACATGCACTCAACTTAGAGTAATGGCGACGGGGTGGGGAAATGCACCCGATTCCGGCGGATCGGCCCGGTTGGCGGCGGCGCGCGGCCGGGGGCTCACGCGGCGCGCACGGGAGCACGCGACGGCGCCCGGCCCCGGGCCACCCGGACCGGAGACGGTCGGGGGCCCGGCGCCGGGCGCACGGGTCATCGGGAGGCCCGGGCCGGACACGGCCCAGGTCCTGTCCGGCCTAAGCCGGATCGTCCGGGAACAGCCGCAACCGGTGCGCCAGCGCCGCCGCCTCACCCCGGCCGGTGACCGCGAGCTTGCCCAGGATGTTGGAAACGTGCACGCTCGCGGTCTTCGGAGAGATGTACAGCTCCTCCGCGATCTGCCGGTTGCTCCAGCCGCGCGCCAGCAACCGGAGCACGTCCCGCTCACGGGGGGTGAGGCCGAAGGACTCCCCGACGGGCGGGGTCGCGGCCGGCCCGGCGGCCGGGCGCGCGGCCGCCACCGGGGTCAGCGTCAGCCCGGCCCGGTCGGCCAGGCCCGCGACCTCCGCCAGCAGCGGACGGTCGCCCCGGACGGTGGCCAGTTCCCGAGCCTCGCGCAGCAGTTCGGCCCCGGCCTCGCGCCGCCCGGCCAGCACCTCGGCCTCGCCGGCCCGCAGCAGGGCGACCGCCAGCGGGTACGGCAGCCCGGTCGGGCGCAGCGCGGCGACCGCGGCGGCCCACTGCTCCGGGGTGTCGGCGGCCTCGGCGCGGGCCAGTTCGCCCTCCAGCAGCCGGGCCCAGCCGTGGTGCACCGGCGCCCGCGGCCGCAGCCGGGCCGCCCGCGCGGCGATCGCGGCCAGCGCCTCGGCCCGGCCCGCCGCGGCCTCCGGCAGGCCCCGGCTGTCCGCCTCCACCGTGGCGGCCTCGACCAGCAGCGGGTACACGTCGGACTCGTGGCCGAGCCGCCCCTCCTCCGCCAGCGCGGCGAGCAGTTCCTCCCGGGCCTCCATCGGCCGGCCGGCGAGCGCGGCGATCCGCACCGCCAGCCGACTGATCGGCACGCTGTGCTGGAGCTGGCCGACCCGGTTGGCCGACCGGGCCTGCGCCAGCATGGTCGCCGCGCCGGCCAGGTCCCCGCGCAGCAGCGCGAGGTCGCCGCGCATCCGGTCCAGGAACTCGGCGTGGGTGCCGGTCAGGCTGGTCAGCTCGCAGGCGTCGAGCACCTCGGCGGCCTCCCGGATCCGCCCCAGGTCGGTCAGTGCCTCGGCCAGGTTGCCGGTCAGGATGGTGCCGATGTTGCGCAGCAGGCCGTTGCCGTCCGCGTAGACCAGGCCCTCGCGGGCCAGCACCACCGCCTCCTCGGCCCGGCCCACCCCGCGCTGCATGCTGGCCAGGTTGTTGACGCCGCGCAGCAGCAGGTCGGGCACGCCCAGCCGGCGGGCCGCCTCGACCGCCCCGGCCAGTTCGGCCAGCCCGCCGTCGGCGTCGCCGTGCACGTCGTACCGCAGGCCGCCGAGCGTCATCCGGGCGTGCACCTCGACGGAGTGCGCGCCGACCTCCTGGGCGATCCGGATCGCCCGCTCGGCCAGCTCGATGTGCTCGGGGCCGGGCTTCTTGAGCATCGCCACCCCGGCGCCGAGCGCGAACACCTCGGCCTGGACGGCGGACGGCGGCAGGTGGTCGACCAGCCGGTGCGCGTGGAGGATCTCCTCGTCGTCACCGGAGCGGCGCAGATTGCCCAGCATCCGGGCCCGGTTGATCCGGAACCAGGCCGCGCGCACCGGGTGCACGGCCTCGTCGACCAGCCGCAGCCCCCGCCTGGCGAGGCTCAGGCCGCGCTCGCGGTCGCCGCAGCGCCGGGCCGCGACCACCGCCTCGGCCAGCACGTCGACCAGCTGGATCCGGTCGCAGTCCCCGTCGGCGGTGCTGTGGTCGCAGGAGCCGGGCGGATAGGTCTCGGCCCAGTCGTACGGGCGCAGGGTGTGCGCCAGCACCTCCTCGGAGACCATGTCCCACAGCTCCAGGGCCCGTTCCAGCATGCCCAGTTGCTCGGCGAAGGCGTTGCGGCGGCGGGCCGCCCGGGCGGCGTCCAGGGCGGTCGGCAGGGCGCGGGCCGGGTCGTGCGCGTGGTACCAGTAGTTGGCCAGCCGGGCGGGCAGGGCGTCGCAGGAGACCAGCTGCGGCTTCGCCTCCACGGCGAGCGCGAACTTGCGGTTGATCCGGTGCCGTTCACCGGGCAGCAGGTCGTCCGAGACCGCCTCGCGGACCAGCGCGTGCCGGAAGCGGTAGCCCTCGCCCTCGCCGTCCGGGCGCAGGATGTTGGCGCCGACGGCCGCCCGCAGCGCCTCGATCAGCGCCTCCTCGTCGTCGTGCAGGACGGCCGCCAGCAGGGCGTGCTCGACGTGCGAGCCCCCCTCGGCGGCGATCCGCACCACTCGCTGGGCCTCCTCGTCCAGGCTCTCCACCCGGACCAGCAGGATGTCGCGCAGCGAGTCGGTGAGCCCGGCACCGCAGCCGTCCTCGAAGGCGGTGGCCAGCTCCTCGACGAAGAACGGATTCCCCTCGGAGCGGCGGTGGATGCGGTCCACCAGCTTCCGGTCGGGGTCGGCGGTGCCGAGGATGCCGGCCAGCTGGGCGGCGACCTCGCCGCGGCCGAACCGCTCCAGCTCCAGCCGCTGGACGGTGCGCAGCCGTTCGAGCTCGGCCAGGAAGGGGCGCAGCGGGTGGCGGCGGTGCAGGTCGTCGGAACGGTAGGTGGCGACCAGCAGCACCCGGGACCGGTGCAGGGTGCGGACCAGGAAGGCGAGCAGTTCGCGGGTGGAGCGGTCGGACCAGTGCAGGTCCTCGACGGCGAACACGAGGGTACGCTCCGCGCCGAGCCGCTCGAACAGCCTCGCGGTGTGCTCGAACAGCCGGGCCCGGCCGTACTCGTCGTTGGGTTCGCCGTCGGCCTCGCCGAACTCGGGCAGCAGCCGGGCCAGGTGCCCCTCGCTGCCGGCCGCCGCGGCCTCCAGCTCGGCGCCCAGCGAGCGGTGCAGCCGGCGCAGCGCCGCGGCCAGCGGGGCGTACGGCAGGCCCTCGGCGCCGATCTCCAGGCAGCCGCCGAGCGTGGTGACCGCTCCCCCGGCGGCGGCCCGCTGCAGGAACTCCTCCAGCAGCCGGGTCTTGCCGACGCCCGCCTCGCCGCCGATCAGCACGGCCTGCGGGCTGCCGGAGCCCGCCCGGCGCAGCGCGTCGGTCAGTTCGGTGATCTCGCTGCCGCGGCCGACGAAGACGGGACTCACCGATATCTGCTGCATGGAGGCGAGCATGCCATAGCCGGAGGTGGCGGGCCGAGGGGTTATCTCCCCTGGCGAACGCCCGGAGGGGGAGGCGCTCCCCTGCTGCGCCTCCCCCTCCGAAACTCCCTCGGCACCGTCGTGGTGCCGGTCCGTCAGCATTCGCGCTGGCGCGCGGGGCGCCGCTGGAAGCGGGCGGCCACCGGACGCTGCCGCAGGCGGCGTCCCTCCTTGGCCTCCCGGACCAGGCGCTCGTGCTCGGCGCGGACGGCCAGCTCGTGGGCGTGCTGCTGGATGAGCTCGTACTCGATCACTTTCGGTTCCCCCTGTGGGTTTCACTGCGTTTCGCTGTCGAGTAAGAGCTTCCTCTCCCAGCGGGGGGTGCCGCATCGGAAGCCCTACCGATCTTCCGGGCCCCGGATGCCTTAGATCGGGGCCCCGGGAACGACCAAGGCCCGGTCTTACCTCGTTTTAGAGGTGAGACCGGGCCTTAGGCCTTACTTAGAGGGCCTTAGGCGCCTTAGATGCCTTAGGACCTCAGGCAAAGGCGCCCAGATTCTCTGGGTTGTGCTTACTGCCCCTCGACGGCGAGCCGCTCCAGGATCAGGTCCTTGACGCGGGCCGCGTCGGCCTGGCCCCGGGTGGCCTTCATGACCGCACCGACCAGCGCGCCGACCGCGGCGACCTTGCCGTCGCGGATCTTGGCGGCGATCGCCTCGTTCTCGGCGATGGCCTGGTCGACGGCCGCACCGAGCGCGGAGTCGTCCGAGACGACGGCCAGGCCGCGCTTCTCGACGACCTCGTCCGGCTCGCCCTCGCCGGCCAGCACGGCCTCGATGACCTGGCGGGCCAGCTTGTCGTTCAGCTTGCCCTCGGCGACCAGCGCGGTGACCCGGGCGACCTGCGCCGGAGTGATCGGCTGCTCGCTCAGCTCGGTGCCGGTCTCGTTGGCCCGGCGGGCCAGCTCGCCCATCCACCACTTGCGGGCCTGGTCGGCCGGGGCGCCGGCGGCGATGGTCTCCTGGATCGGCTCGACGGCGCCGGCGTTCAGCACCGACTGCATGTCCTTGTCGGACAGGCCCCACTCGGCCTGCAGCCGGGCCCGGCGCACCCGCGGCAGCTCGGGCAGGCCTGCGCGCAGCTCCTCGACCCAGGCGCGGGCGGGGGCGATCGGCACCAGGTCCGGCTCGGGGAAGTAGCGGTAGTCCTCGGCGTTGTCCTTGATCCGGCCCGAGGTGGTGCTGCCGTCCTCCTCGTGGAAGTGCCGGGTCTCCTGGATGATCGTGCCGCCGTCGGTCAGCACCGTGGCGTGCCGCTGGATCTCGAACCGGGCGGCCCGCTCCACGCTGCGCAGCGAGTTGACGTTCTTGGTCTCCGAACGGGTGCCGAAGGTCTCGGTGCCGTTGGGGCGCAGCGACAGGTTGACGTCGCAGCGCATCTGGCCCTTGTCCATCCGCGCCTCGGAGACGCCCAGCGCCTTGATCAGCTCGCGCAGCTCGGCGACGTACGCCTTGGCGACCTCGGGGGCGCGCTCGCCGGCCCCGACGATCGGCTTGGTGACGATCTCGATCAGCGGGATGCCGGCCCGGTTGTAGTCGAGCAGCGAGTGGGTGGCCCCGTGGATGCGGCCGGTGGCGCCACCGACGTGGCTGGACTTGCCGGTGTCCTCCTCCATGTGGGCGCGCTCGATCTCCACGCGGAAGGTCGAGCCGTCCTCCAGCTGCACGTCGAGGTAGCCGTTGAAGGCGATCGGCTCGTCGTACTGCGAGGTCTGGAAGTTCTTGGGCATGTCCGGGTAGAAGTA
The DNA here is from genome assembly GCF_040685715.1 of Kitasatospora sp. NPDC088264. Lineage (NCBI taxonomy): Bacteria > Bacillati > Actinomycetota > Actinomycetes > Kitasatosporales > Streptomycetaceae > Kitasatospora > Kitasatospora sp. NPDC088264. The sequence continues at coordinate 180,452 of NZ_JBFBIR010000009.1, read as the reverse complement.
GTTCTTCCGCGCGAACCGGCACCACTCGGCGATCTCGCAGTTCAGCGCCAGGCCGATCTTGACGGCCGACTCCACGCCGATCTCGTTGACCACCGGCAGCGAGCCGGGCAGGCCCAGGCAGGTCGGACAGGTCTGGCTGTTCGGCTCGGCACCCAGCTCGGTCGAGCAACCGCAGAACATCTTGGTCTTGGTGCCCAGCTCGACGTGGACCTCAAGGCCCATCACCGGGTCGTACGACGCGAGAGCGTCCTCGTAGGAGACCAGGTTCATGACGCTCACAGCGTCCCCTTCACTAAAAGACTTGGGAGGTACGGGCCCGGCCGCCGCTCGCGCGGGGCCGGGCCGGGGCGCTCAGCTCAGCCCAGCAGGACGTCGTCGGAGCCGAGCTGGCGCAGCTCGCGCACCAGCAGGGCGGTCCCGGTGATCAGCGCGGCGGCGCCGACCAGGGCGTTGACCAGCTTGAGGGTGTCGCTCTCCTCGCGGGCCTTCCGGACGTCCTTGACGACCGAGACCGCGCCGAAGGCGCTGGTGCCGATGGACAGCCACAGGCCCGGCTTGCTGTGCTTGAAGCCCTTCAGGGACGACGGTGCCTTGAGGGACGACGGGGCCTTGGCCTTCTCGATCCTGCTCACAGTGCCGGTGCCTCCTCCAGCAGGGTGTGCCCCCACTTGTCGTTGAGTGCGGCCTCGACGGCGCCGCCCACCCGGTACAGGCGGTCGTCCGCCATCGCGGGTGCGATGATCTGCAGGCCGACCGGGAGATTGTCCTCCGGGGCCAGACCGCAGGGCAGCGACATGGCCGCGTTGCCCGCGAGGTTCGACGGAATCGTGCAGAGGTCGGCCAGGTACATCGCCATCGGGTCGTCGGCGCGCTCGCCGATCGGGAAGGCGGTGGTCGGCGTGGTCGGCGAGACCAGCACGTCCACGCCCGCGAAGGCGGCGTCGAAGTCGCGCGAGATGAGCGTGCGGACCTTCTGGGCCGAGCCGTAGTAGGCGTCGTAGTAGCCCGAGGAGAGGGCGTAGGTGCCGAGGATGATGCGGCGCTTGACCTCGGGGCCGAAGCCGGCCTCGCGGGTCAGGGCGGTGACGTCCTCGGCCGAGCGGGAGCCGTCGTCACCGACCCGCAGGCCGTAGCGCATCGCGTCGAAGCGGGCCAGGTTGGACGAGGCCTCGCTGGGCGCGATCAGGTAGTACGCGGGCAGCGCCAGGGTGAAGGACGGGCAGGAGACCTCGACGACCTCGGCGCCCAGCTCGCGCAGCAGCTCCACCGACTCGTTGAAGCGCTCCATCACGCCGGCCTGGTAGCCCTCGCCGGCGAACTCCTTGACCACGCCGATCCGCATGCCGCGCACGTCGCGCAGCTTGGCGGCCTCGACCACGGCCGGAACGGGCGCGTCGATCGAGGTGGAGTCCAGCGGGTCGTGCCCGGCGATGGCCTCGTGCAGCAGCGCCGCGTCCAGCACGGTGCGGGCGCACGGGCCGCCCTGGTCCAGCGAGGACGAGAAGGCGACCAGGCCGTAGCGGGAGACCGAGCCGTAGGTCGGCTTGACGCCGACGGTGCCGGTGACGGCGCCGGGCTGGCGGATCGAGCCGCCGGTGTCGGTGCCGATCGCCAGCGGGGCCTCGAAGGCGGCCAGCGCGGCGGCCGAACCGCCGCCGGAGCCGCCGGGGATGCGGGAGAGGTCCCACGGGTTGCCGGTCGTGCCGTAGGCGGAGTTCTCGGTGGAGGAGCCCATCGCGAACTCGTCCATGTTGGTCTTGCCGAGGATGACCACGCCGGCGTCCTTGAGACGGGTGGTCAGCGTGGCGTCGTACGGCGGGATCCAGCCTTCGAGGATCTTGGAGCCGCAGGTGGTCGGCACGCCCTTGGTGGTGAAGACGTCCTTCAGCGCGAGCGGGACGCCGGCCAGCGGGCCCAGCTCCTCGCCCTTGGCACGCTTCTCGTCGACGGCCCTGGCGGCGTTCAGCGCGCCCTCGGTGTCGACGTGCAGGAAGGCGTTGACCTTCTTGTCGACGGCGCCGATGCGGTCCAGGTGCGCCTGCGCCACCTCGACGGCGGACACCTCGCCCTTGGCGATGGCGGAGGCCGTCTCAGCGGCGGTGTACTTGATCAACTCGGTCATCTCGGTCAGTCCTCCCCGAGGATCTGCGGCACACGGAAACGCTGCTCCTCGGCGGCGGGGGCGCCGGACAGCGCCTGCTCCGGGGTGAGCGACGGCCGCACCTCGTCCGCGCGCATCACGTTGGTCAGCGGGAGCGGGTGGGAGGTCGGCGGGACGTCCTGTCCGGCGACCTCGGAAACGCGGGCGACCGCGCCGATGATCACGTCGAGCTGCTCGGCGAAGTGGTCCAGCTCTTCGGGCTTCAGCTCAAGACGCGACAGCCGGGCGAGGTGGGCGACCTCCTCGCGCGTGATGCCAGGCATGCAGCGATCCTCAGGGTGAGTTCTGGTGAGGCCCGGCGCCGCGCGCAGGCGGTGCCGGGCCCGGGCAGGAGCAACCGGTCCGGTGCTCCGTCCTCGTGGTCTTTGGACCCCATCCTATGGGGCCCGGCCCGGCCACCGGCCAACGAGTGAGCGAGCGCGCCCGTCACTGCGGCCTGGTGCGGGCCCAACTCTGCGCGCCCGGCGCCTTGATCTCGATCTGCGCGGCCGACACGGGCTGGGGCGCGGGCACGGCCTGGACCGTCTGAACGGCCTGCACGGCCTGCACGGCCTGCGGGAGGGTCGGGGGCAGCACGGGGGGCAGCACCGACGGGAGGGTCGGGGGCAGCACCGGCGCGATGGCCTGCTGGACCACCGGCTGGACGGCCTGCGGCAGCACCGGCTGGACCGGCAGGCCCTGGCCCCCCTGCACCGCGTGGAGGGCCGACGGCAGCCGGCCCGGCGGGGGGACCAGCCGCTCCACCGGCGGGGCGCCGGTGCGGTGCACCCGCAGCCAGGCGGTGGCCTGCTCGGCCGGCAGCGCCGCCGACACCAGCCAGCCCTGGACGGCGTCCACCCCCATGCAGTGCAGCCGCTCCCAGGTCTCGTCGTCCTCGACGCCCTCGGCGACCACGGTCAGGCCCAGCGAGTGGGCGAGCTCCACCGAGCAGCGCACCACCGCCGCGTCGTGGTCGTCGGCGACCATCCGGGAGACGAAGGAACGGTCGATCTTCAGCTCGCCGACCGGCAGGCTGCGCAGCCGCACCAGCGAGGAGTGGCCGGTGCCGAAGTCGTCCAGGGACATCCCGACGCCGTAGCCGCGCAGTTCGGCGAGGGTGTCGGCGGCCCGGCGGGAGTCGTCCAGCAGCAGCCGTTCGGTGATCTCCAGCTGGAGCGCGTGGGCCGGCACCTGGTGGCGGACGAGGTGGCCGGCGACGCGCTGGGCGAAGCCGGGGTTGAGCACGTCGCGCGGGGAGACGTTGACCGCGACCTGCACCTGGAGGCCCTGTTCCCGCCAGTAGGCGAGCTGCCCGACGGCGGCCTCCAGCACGTAGTCGGTGAGCCGGGGCATCAGGCCGCTGGACTCGGCGAGCCCGACGAACTCGTCCGGCGAGACCCGGCCCTGGCCGGGGCGCTCCCAGCGCAGCAGCGCCTCCAGGCCGACCACCCGGCCGTCGAAGGCCACCTTGGGCTGGTAGTGCAGCTGCACCTCGCCGGTCTCCAGCGCCCGCCGCAGGTCGCCGAGCAGCCCTATCCGGTACGGCGTGTCGGCGTCCTGGGTCTCGTCGTACTGCGCGACGCCGCTGCAACCGCGCTGGGCGTGGCCCATCGCCACGTCGGCGCGGCGCAGCAGCGCCTCGGCGTCCTGGGCGTGCTGCGGGTAGACGCAGACGCCGGCGCTGGCCTCCAGCACGAGCAGCAGCCCGTCCAGCCGGATCGGCGCGGCGAGTTCGGCGATCAGCGCCTTGGCGACCCGCTCCAGGCTGTCCGGGCAGTTGATGCCGGGCAGCAGCACGGCGAACTCGTCGCCGCCCATCCGGGCCACCATCGGACGGCCGCGCCGGTAGTTCCGGGGCAGGCCGGCGAAGACGTCGTCGATGGACTCCCGGGTGGCGCTGCCGGCCGGGCCTCCGGAGCGCAGCGCGCGGTGCAGCCGGCGGGCGATGTGCACCAGCAGCCGGTCGCCGGCGGTGTGACCGAGGGTGTCGTTGAGCGATCGGAAGCGATCGAGATCGAGCAGGATGAGACCGACGCTGTAACCTTCCGCGCGCTCCGCGATCGCCTCCTGGGCGGCCATCAACAGGGCCTGACGGTTGGGCAGATCCGTCAGCGGGTCGGTCAGCTGGTCACGGGCGCGGTCGCGGGCGATCCGCCAGGCGGCGACCAGCACCGCCAGCGGCACCGCGAACAGCGGCAGCAGTTCGGGCTCGTACCGGTAGACCAGGACGGCCAGCGGGATGAGCGGCGCGGCGCCGGCCAGCAGCACGCCGAGCAGCAGGACCGCACCTGCCACCCCCTGCGGCGGGCGTGTGGGCGCACCGCCGGTCGTACGATCCATAAGCCCTGTCCTCCGTCGGGCCCGCCCCGTCAGGCCGCCTTACGGTGAGGCACCGTGCCGGTACCGACAGCTGCCGGGCATGGAGCGACCCCGCGGAGCACCGGCTCAGCCGGTGCCCCCACCCCTGCTGACACTCTGTTGCGCTCCAGGGTATGCCGGGGTCCACCCGGTGGGCAGACTTTCGGACAACCGGAAACGCGCCACCGCGCCCGGGTGTCGCACAGTGACACAATGCCCGCTTCCACGGCGCGACACCCGGTGACGTTGCATCAGGACGATAACAAGACGGGCTCGGTCACGCTCCGCTCGGGTCGGCCTCCGGAGCGGCCTCGGCGGGGGCCTCCCCGACCTCGGGCAGGCCGAGGTGGGCACGGGCCGCGGCCGGTCCGTCGGCGAGCAGCACGGCGAAGCCGGCGTCGTCCAGGACCGGCAGTCCGAGCTGAACGGCCTTGTCGTACTTGGACCCGGGGTTGTCACCGGCCACAACAAAATCTGTCTTCTTCGATACCGAACCGGTCACCTTCGCGCCGCGCGAGGTCAGCGCCTCCTTGGCCCCGTCCCGGGTGTGCCCGGCCAGGGTGCCGGTGACCACGACGGTCAGGCCCTCCAGCGGGCGCTCCGCCTCCTCCTCGTCGGCGGGCTCCTCGGTGAAGCGGACGCCGGCCGCGCGCCACTTCTCCAGGATCTCCCGGTGCCACTCCTCCTGGTACCACTCGACGACGGAGCGGGCGATGATCGGCCCGACCCCTTCGACGGCGGCCAGCTCCTCCTCGGTGGCCGAGAAGATCCGGTCGAGGTCCCGGAACTCCCGTGCCAGCTCCTGCGCCGCGACCGGCCCGACGTGCCGGATCGAGAGGCCGTTGAGGAAGCGCCACAGCGGACGTTCCTTCACCCTCTCCAGATTCTCCAGCAGCACGCCCGCCGTCTTCTTGGGCTCGCCCTTCTGGTTCGCGAAGAAGGTGGCCTTCTTCTCCTTGCCGGTGCGGTCGTCCAGCTTGGGCATGCCCGTCTTCTGGTCGCGGACCAGCACCTCGATCGGCAGCAACTGCTCCATCGTCAGGCCGAAGATGTCGCCCTCGTCCCGCACCGGCGCCTCTGCCGGCTCCAGCGGCTGGGTCAGCGCGGTCGCCGCGACATAGCCCAGGCCCTCGATGTCCAGCGAGGAACGGCCGCCCAGGAATGCGATCCGCTCGCGGATCTGCGCCGGGCAGAACTGCGCGTTGGGGCAGCGCAGATCGATGTCCCCCTCGGACATCGGGCGCAGCTCGGCCCCGCACTCGTGGCAGTGCGAGGGCATCACGAACTCCTGCTCGGTGCCGTCCCGCAGGCTCTCCACCGGGCCGAGGATCTCCGGGATGACGTCACCGGCCTTGCGCAGCACGATGGTGTCGCCGAGCAGCACGCCCTTGGCCTTGACGACCTGCTGGTTGTGCAGCGTCGCGTACTGCACCATCGAGCCGGCCACCTTCACCGGCTCGGCCAGCACCGCGTACGGGGTGGCCCGGCCGGTGCGGCCGATGCCGACCTTGATCGCGGCCAGCTTGCCGGTGACTTCCTCCGGCGGGTACTTCCAGGCGATCGCCCAGCGCGGGGACTTGGAGGTGGAACCGAGCCGCCCTTGCAGGGCGATCTCGTCCACCTTGACCACGACGCCGTCGATCTCGTGCTCGACCGAGTGCCGCTGCTCGCCGAAGTGCTCGATGAACGCCCGCACCTCGTCGAGCGTCCCGACCACCTTGTTGTGCCGGGCCGTCGGCAGGCCCCACGCGCGCAGCAGGTCGTAGGCGTGCGACTGGCAGTCGATGTCGAAGCCGACCCGGGCGCCGATGCCGTGCACCACCATGTGCAGCGGACGGGACGCGGTGACCAGCGGGTCCTTCTGGCGCAGCGAACCGGCGGCGGCGTTGCGGGGGTTGGCGAACAGGTGGACCAGCGCCTGCGGACGCCTGCCCTCCTTGGCGCGCTCCTCGTTCTCCGCCCGGCGGCGCTCGTTCTCCGCCGCCAGCGAGGCGTTCAGCTCCTCGAAGGCCTCGGTCGGCAGGTAGACCTCGCCGCGGATCTCGACCAGCTCGGGCAGGTCGTCGCCGGTGAGCTGCTGCGGGATCTCCTTGATGGTGCGGACGTTGGCGGTGATGTCCTCGCCGACCCGGCCGGTGCCCCGGGTCGCGGCGAGGACCAACTGGCCGCGCTCGTAGGTGAGGTTGACGGCCAGGCCGTCCACCTTGAGCTCGCACAGGTAGTGGTAGTCGATGCCGTCCAGCTCGCGGGCGACCCGGTCCGCCCAGGCCGCCAGCTCCTCGTCGTCCATGGCGTTGTCGAGGCTGAGCAGCCGCTCGCGGTGCTCGACCTTGGTGAAGCCCTCCGCGACGTCGCCGCCGACCTCCTGCGTCGGCGAGTCCGGCGTCACCAGGGCCGGGTGCGCGGCCTCGATCGCCTCCAGCTCGCGCATCAGGACGTCGAACTCGGCGTCGCTGACGACCGGGGCGTCCTGCACGTAGTACCGGGCGCGGTGCTCGGTGATCTCCACGACCAGCTCGGCGTGCCGCCTGCGCACCTCCGCAGGGACGTCCTCCCAGCCCTCGACAGCCACCACCGCAAGCCCTCCTACGTTCTCATTCCGGGTTGTCCACCAGGCTCTGCGCCGCCCGCGCCGCAAGCGACAGCGCCTTGCGCGCGTACGCCGGGGACGCCCCGGCCAGCCCGCAGGTCGGCGTCACCAGCACGCGGCGGCCCAGCAGCTCCGGGGCGAACCCGAGCCTGCGCCACAAGGTCCTGACACCCTGGACACTACCGGCCGGGTCGGACACCGCCTGGTCAGTGGAGGGCACGACACCAGCGAGGATCGCCGTGCCCGCCTCGACCGCCTCGCCCAGGTCGTCGTCGTCCCGCTCGGTCAGCAGTGAGAAGTCCAGCGAGACCCCGGCCACACCGGCCCGGCGCAGCAGCGGGATCGGCACGTCCGGCGCGCAGCAGTGCACGACGACGGGCACGTCCAGGCCCCGGATGACCTCGCGCAGCACCTCCTCGGCGACCTGCCGGTCCACCGAGCGCAGCCGCTGGAAGCCGCTGGCGGTCTTCACCGAACCGGCCAGCACGGCGGGCAGCGAGGGCTCGTCGAGCTGGAGGACCAGCTGGGCGCCCGGGACCCGACTGCGGACGTCGGCGAGGTGGCGGCGCAGGCCCTCGGTGAGCGAACCGGCGATGTCCCGGCAGGCGCCGGGGTCGGAGAGCGCCTTCTCGCCGTACTTGAGCTCGATCGAGGCGGCCAGCGTCCACGGCCCGACGGCCTGCAGCTTGAGCGCGCCCTGGTAGCCCTGGGTGAACTCCTCCAGCGCGTCCAGGTCCTCGCGCAGCCAGGAGTGGGCGCGCCGGGTGTCCCGGCCGGGGCGGTCGGCGAAGCGCCAGCCGCTCGGCTCGGTCTGCGCGAACAGCTCGACCAGCAGGCCGGCGCCACGGCCGATCATGTCGGCACCCGGCCCGCGGGCGGGCAGTTCGGGCAGGAACGGCAGCTGCTCCAACGCCCCGGTGGAGGTCTTGGCGGCCTCCCGGGCGTCGGTGCCGGGCAGCGAACCGACGCCGGTGGCGGCGCCGCGCAGGTCGGGGAAGGGCTGTGGGGTGCTCACCCGCCCGAGCCTAGTGCGCGGCGCCCCGCGCGTTTCAGCGCCCCGGGCGGACGGTGATGTCGGTGAGCTCCGCGTCACGGGAGGCGTCGAGGGCGGCGAGGATCGCCTTGGCCACCGACTCGGGGGCGATCCAGCGGTCCTCGTCGTAGGCCTTGCCCTCCTGCTGGTGCACCTTGGCCTGCATCGCGGTGGCGGTGCGGCCCGGGTAGACCGAGGTGACCCGGACGCCGTTCGGGTGCTCCTCCTGGCGCAGCGCGTCGGCCAGCGCCTTGAGGCCGTGCTTGCTCGCCGCGTAGGCCGACCACTCGGCATGGGCGGAGAGCCCGGCACCGGAGTTGACGAACACCACGTGCCCCTTGACCAGGCGCAGCGAGGGCAGCAGGAGCCGGGTCAGCTCGGCGGGGGCGACCAGGTTGACGTTCAGCGTCTCCTGCCAGGCCTTGACCGACAGGTCGCCGACCGTGCCCAGCTCGACCATGCCCGCGACGTGCAGCACGGAGTCCAGCTCGACGGGCAGCGCCTGGTGGCCGAAGGCCCAGGAGAGCTTGGCCGGGTCGCCGAGGTCCCCGACCAGGGTCTTCGCCCCGGGGAAGCGCTCGCGCAGTTCGGCGGCGCGGCGGGCGTCGCGGGCCAGCAGCCAGAGGTCGTCCCCGCGCTCGGCGAGGCGTTCGGCGAGGACGGCGCCGATGCCGGAGCCGGCGCCGGTGATCAGATGAGTGGCCATGGTGGTGATCCTCTCAGGCCTTGAGCTGCGCGAAGACCTCGGCCGGGGTGTCGGCGAACCGGATCAGCTCGGCGAGCGGGCGGGGCAGGAAGCCCTCGACGTCCATCCGCTCCATCTGCGTGCGCAGGCCCGTGTAGAAGCCCTCGGTGTCCAGGACGACCACCGGCTTGTCGAACATGCCGTGCTTCTTGAGCTCCAGCACCTCGGTCACCTCGTCGAGGGTGCCCAGCCCGCCCACGAGCACGACGATCGCGTCCGCCCGGGACGCCAGCTCCGACTTCCGCTCGGCCAGGTCACGGGTCATGACCAGCTCGTCGGCACCGACGTACCCCTTGTGCTTGAGCATCTCGACCAGCACCCCGACCAGCTTCCCGCCGGCCGCCTTCACCTCGTCGGCCAGCAGCCCCATCAGCCCGGCGTTGGACCCGCCCCACACCAGGGTGTGGCCACCTTCGCCGAGGAGCCGCGCGAACTCGGCGGCGGGGGCGGTGTAGCGGTCGTCGAGCGAGTACGCGGAGCAGAAGACTGTGATGTTCATAGTGCCATCTGGTCTATCACGCCCCGGCGCACTCACTCACCGGCTTTAGGCCTCGGCCAGCCTCCTCCGAGCATCATGCCGTCCTCTCCGGAGGGTGTGCCGGCGGCCGCGGCGAGTTGCCGATTCGGCCTTCGGGCTGCTGAGAGCTGGTAGCAGTCCACCTCCCGGGCCCGGGCAGTCACGTTGTCCCGTGCGAGGAAGCCGCGCAGCCGGCACTGCGAGTATGCCAGGAGCGTTCGATCCGGCCGGGTCGACAGGGTGATCGTCCCCCTTGGCCGGCACTGCTGCTCACGCGCAGGAGGGCAGGAGCCCCCGGCCCGGGTGGGCGTGTCGGTCCGAGAGGACACCCAGGACGGCGACCAGAGCGGCGGCGAGACGGTCCGCGGGGTCGGCGCCGGGCGTGTTCTCGGGCCGGTGGGACGCCAGGCGGGCGGCCAGCCAACCCGGGGACGCCCAGCCCGCCCGGACGGCCATGGTGGTGAACCGGCGCAGCAGGTCGTCCTCCGGGACGGCGCGGGCGGGCTCCTGGAGGTCGGGCGGCAGGTGCTCGGTCATCCGCTCCCAGCCCGTGGGGTCGGGCGGCGGCGGCAGCGGTGCCGGTGCGGGCTGTTCGCTCGCGCGCGGAGTGGTACCCGTCACTACAACAGCAACCATCTTCTTGTCCTGGTAAGGGACTTCCTGGTTGCGTCCGCACGTGCGGAGCGACGAGCCCGCACGTGCGGATTTGTCCGGCTCCGCACGTGCGGACTTCCGTTCGCCGCAGCGCGGCCTCGGCAGCGCCGCAGGTGCGGACTTCACCGACTCCGCACGTGCGGACTTACCGGCGGCGCAGCGGAGTTGCTCCTGCTTGACGCGCCGGGCGTCGGCGCGCAGGACGGCGAGGGCGGCGTCCCAGTCGGGGACGCCGCCCAGGGGCACGGTGACGGCGTAGCCGCGAACCCGGGTGCCGGAGGGGCCGTGGACGAGGGCCATGACCCCGGCCGCCTCGGCGGCCCGGTAGAAGCCGGGGACGGAGCCCTTGGAGACCCGGCAGGCCCGGGAGAACCAGAGGTTGGACGGCGGGCAGTGGAGGTTGGTCCCGTCCGCGTCGGCCTTCTGCGCGGCGTGCATGAGGAAGAGGACGAAGGACGGCCCGAGGGACTTCCAGGGCCCACCGGTCGGGACGCTCTGCATCCACTGCCCGATGCGGACCCGGAACTCGTTGGCGGGCGGGGTGCCGGTGGGGCGGGAGAGGGCGAGGGCTTCGGTGGTGACGGCGACGGGCACGTTCGGCCTTTCGTGGCCGATATGCGAGCCGGAGCGCGTCCGGGCTGGCATACTGGCCGAGGTGTTATGCGCGTGCGCCGGAACCGCCAAGTTTACGGGCGTACGCGGGAATGGCCACCGCCCAACTGGGCGGTGGCCATTGCAGTTTACGCCGACAGATCAGCGGATTTGACGGACAGTCATGAATTCACTGCGGCGAGTGCTCGCGCATGAGTTCGGGATGCACGCTACGCGAGGTAGGCCTGCTGCCACTCCAGCGAGGTCATCGACAGTGCCGCCTCGGCGAGTTGGCGGGCGGACTCGGTCTTGAGGCTGCCGAGACTGCTGTCGATCCACAGGAGTGCTCCGCGATGGTCTCGGGATCCTTCACCCCGGCGATCCACCAGCCCGACCGCTTCGCCCGCTTGAGCATCCCCGCCTCGAAGAGGTACCCGCCGCGCCCTTTGCCTGCCGTTCTCAACCATGGCCGTCCTTCTCCTGTCCCGGATCCATCACCACGTCTCCACCCCGTCCCGCAGATACCGTGAGCCGCCATCCGCGATCGCTCTCACAGCCGCGTTCAGCCGGTTCCGCTGGCGGGTTCGCAGCCGGTCGGCGGCCTCCGGCGCGGACAGGAAGACGGCCTCGGACAGTTCGTCGTCGTGCGGCCGCACCCGCGCGGCCAGGTCGGACGAGAGGGTGCCCGCGTCGAAGATGAACGCGATCTGGTCGTCCCACGGGCCGTGCGGGGCAACCCAGTCCACGACCAGCAGGCGGTGGACCGTGATCTCCAGGCCCAGTTCCTCGCACAGTTCCCGCACTGCGGCCTCGTCCGGCGACTCATTGGCCTCAGCCATCCCTCCGGGCAGGTCCCAACCCTCCTTGTAGGTCGGGTTGACGGTCAGGATGCGACCAGCCTGGTCGCGCAGGATCACGTCCGCAGAGACGCGCTTGCGAGCCTGCCGGGCATTGCCCTCGGCGAGGTAGGCGTGCCAGGCATCGGTGTCGGTGGGTGCGGGTCTCACGTTGAACCTCCCCGAGGCGACGGGATGATGTCGGCGAGCAGGAGCAGCCGGGCTCTGCGCGCCTCATCGAATCGTGCCAGGTATTCACGCACCGGGCCGTACTCGCGGTACCGCCCGAAGAGTTCACCGAGGCCATCCATCTGATGGACGACTCGGACGGACCCGAGGGTCGGGCTGGTGGTCAGAAGTTCTGTTCCGACGCCGATTGCGGCGTCCAAGTCTCCGCAATCGGCGTGGATGCGTGCGAGGGTGATGCGGCTGAATGTGAGCGAACGCGCGCGGCCTTCTTCCCGTAGGACCACAGCCTGCTCACCGCATCGAAGGGCAAGCTTGGAGCGGCCCAGGTCACTGAACGCCAACGCGGACTCGCTGGCGAGGGTAGCGTCGTCGAAAGGGCTCAACCACGGATGCTCATCATCAGCTCCAACCGCAAGTGCGGTGTGAGCGTGGTCGAGTGCCCGCGCCGCCGGACCGTGCTGCCGAGAGGCTGCCAACGCTCGGGCCATCACGGCGTTCAGCCGAGCCATGAGGCCTGGCAGATGCGGGCCCTGGCAGGCCATTTCGATGCCGACGGTAGCCCAGTGCACGGCATCCGCCGAATCGCCGGCCTGGAGGGAAAGGTGGCTGGTGCTGGCTGCTACGTGTGCCATCAACGGCAGATCGCCGGAGGCGCGGGCGAGAGGGAGCGCGCGAGCGAAGTGCCGGGCAGCCAGGTCGTCACGGCCGGAGTCGTGGGCCATCCAGCCGGCCATCTCAGTGAGCGCAGCGGCGGCAGCGAACACCTGCGGGCCGCTCGCAACATCGACCAGACGCGGCGCAACCTTGCCGGAGAGATGGTGAACCACAGCCGAGTACAGGCGTCCACCTCCCGCCTGCCGATCCGCATGGCGAAAGGCATCCACGGTGGCCAGGTCGTCGCCGTCGGCTTCCGGTAAAGCCTGCGCAAGGGGCGAGGGTCCAGGAGTGGCGTCCGGCTCCCATGACCTGCGGGCAAGACCGAGCAGTTGCCCCGGAATGTGGAAGGCGTCGGCGATCTGCTCGAACAACGCCAACTTCTCGACCCTGGTCTTGCCGTTCATGTAGTCGTAAAGCCGTCCCTGGCTGATCTCCACAGCGGCTGCAATCCGCCGGGTACTGATGCCGCGCGCGTTGAGGAGCCGGAATACGGCGCCCATGTCGCGGGTCGCACACGCTCGCAGCAGACGCTCGTCCTGGAGTAGCCCAGCGGCCACTTCACGCACACTTGGCTGAACACCCATGGTCTCGCTCCCCTTACAGCGTGTACTGATCGTAGGTCCACGGTGCCAGCCCTGACTCCGATTTGGAGTCACCGGATCGGAGTCTCCTGCGACCGCAACGTGACCGTTGAATGAGCATCAGCCGCCCTGATCCATCCACGGGAGCGAATCTTGATGTCTCCACTCACCGCTTTGCCGACCAACGTGATCGGCTGCACTGGGGAAACGCTGCTGACTGCCGTCGCTACACCGGATACCGCTCGCTTCACCACACCGGCGACCATCCGCCTGCCGTACCAGGCCGAGTCGGTGGGCGCCGCGCGTCGGTTCGTCGTGGCGAAGCTTCGGGAGTGGGGGTTGGACGATCTGGTGGACGATGCCTCCCTGATCGCCAGCGAGTTGGCCACCAACGCCGTCAGGACCGGCTGTCAGACACGCATGATTGTCGCCGTGCGCCGCCCGAGCGACCGAATCATCCGCATCCTCGTCGGTGACGGCTCTTGCTCGATGCCCGTGATGATCCAGGCCGAGCCCGACGCCACGTCGGGTCGAGGCTTGGCGATGGTCCACCGGCTCACCCAGGGCCGTTGGGGCGCCAGCCCCCGCCCGTTCGGGAAGGTCGTGCACGCCGACCTCCCGACGCCCAAGCCGACCTCTCCGTGAGCCGGCAGCCGCCGGACGACGGTTTCGATCCCGAAGACGCGCCGCCGTCCGTTTCCGACCCCGATCCCGATCCCGATCCCGATCCCGATCCCGATCCCGATCCCGACCGAGTCTGGGCTGCCCTGGGGGTGTCCGCCGCTGCCGGGCTGCACATCGTCGTTGCGGCCCTGATTCTGATCAACCGCTCCCACTGAAACCCCCGCCCGTGCCGCCGGGCCAGCGGCACGGGCGGCAGGCAGTAACCCCACCGGCTCCCGCCGTCCGGCGAAGTGGCAATCCACGGTCGACAGCGGAGGCATCCCCGAGGGCGGTCGCGCGCCCTCGGGGAGCTGCCGCCCGGTATACCCGAGGCGGCTGAGCATCACCCGGCAGGCATCCGCCTGTCGCAACCAACCAGCACACGGAGGTACAGAGATAGGTAAGCGCAGCGGCGGCTCCGGCGACGGCCAGGGCGGCAAGCAGCAGGACGACTCCAACAAGGGCGCCGGACACGGCGGCGGGGGCTCCGACGAAGGCGGCAACAGCAGCGACGGCAAGGCCCCGGCGGAGTGACCGGCGAAACGCACCAGGAGGCGGGCCCCCAGGGGCTCGCCTCCGCGCTGGTGGCCGGCGGCGCACTCTCCTCGGACTGGCTCCCCTCCTTCAACGCGGTACCCCGCGAGCTGTTCGTCCCGGACCGCATCTGGCCGGGCATCGCGGACGGCACCCGCCAGAACCCCGTGCTGTACCGGTCACAGGACCCCGAGGCGTGGCGCAGGGCCGTCTACTCGGACATCCCGCTGACCACCCAGTGGGACGACGGCAACCACCAGGGCGACGGGCTCGGCACCACCCCGAGTTCCTCCAACTCCATGCCGACCATGGTGTTCTCGATGCTCCAGGACCTCGACGTCCGCCCGGGCCACAAGGTGTTGGAGGTCGGAGCCGGCACCGGCTGGAACGCGGGCCTCCTCGCCCACCGCCTGGGCAACCACAACGTGGTGACCGTCGAGTACGACCCTCACGTCGCACGCGGCGCCCGCGAGAACCTGCACCGGGCCGGACTCGCACCGACCGTGATCGAGGGCGACGGACGCCACGGCTGGCCGGACGACACCCCCTACAGCCGGATCATCGCCACCTGCTCCCTGCTGGAGATCCCTCCCGCATGGCTGGAACAGACGGCCCCCGGCGGAATCATCGTCGCCCCGTTCGGCACCGAGTACGGCGGCGAGCAGATCATCCGTCTGACCGTGAACGACGACGGGACCAGCGCGAGCGGCAAGTTCACCCGAGGCTCCGCGTTCATGCGACTCCGCCACCAGCGCACGGACCGGCCGTCGTTCGACGCCTACCTGCACGGGAAGGAGTGGCCAGCACACGGGGTGCGGAGCACCACCAGTCTGTCCCCTCGGGCCACGGGCGGGTGGTTCGAGCAGTTCGTCATCGGATCCGGCGTACCCGGTACGTTCTGGCGGACAGAGCGTTACGACAACGACGCCTACACACTGTGGCTCTACAGCCGCGACACCCTCTCCTGGGCCTCCGCCGACTACGAGCGCGACCGCACGAGGTACGAGGTGTACCAGTCCGGCCCCCGGAACCTCTGGGATGAGCTGGAAGCGGCCTACCGGTGGTGGGCGGACCAGGGCCGCCCCGGGTGCGGGCGGTTCGGCCTGACGGTCACCTTGGAGGGCCAGCACGTCTGGCTGGACTCCCCGGGCAGCCCCGTCCCGCAGCACTGAGCGAGCCCGGCCGTCCGCACCGGACGGCCGGGCACTCAGAGCCGGACTACGCCCGGACTGCCGGCCGCTCGGTGCCGGCGATGGTGGCCGAGCCGACGACGCGGGTGCCGTCGTACAGCACCACGGCCTGGCCGGGGGCGATGCCGCGCACCGGGCTGTCCAACTGCACCCGCAGCTCGCCGTCCACGACGGAGGCGGAGACCGGCACCTCCTCGCCGTGGGCGCGCAGTTGGGCGGTGTACCGGCCGTCGGCGAGCGGCTCGGTGCCGCACCAGCGCGGCCGGATCGCGGTGAGCCCGGTGACGTCCAGACCCTCCAGCGGGCCGACCGTGACGGTGTTGTTCACCGGCGAGATGTCGAGGACGTAGCGGGGCTTGCCGTCCGCCGCCGGGCGGCCGATCCGCAGGCCCTTGCGCTGGCCGATGGTGAAGCCGTACGCGCCGTCGTGCTCGCCGAGCTTGGTGCCGTCGGCGTCGAGGATGTCGCCGGTGGCGGTGCCGAGGTGCTTGGCCAGGAAGCCCTGGGTGTCGCCGTCGGCGATGAAGCAGATGTCGTGGCTGTCCGGCTTCTTGGCGACGGCCAGGCCGCGGCGCTCGGCCTCCTCGCGGATGGCGTCCTTGGTGGTGTCGCCGAGCGGGAACAGCGAGTGGGCGAGCTGGTCGGCGTCGAGCACGCCGAGGACGTACGACTGGTCCTTCGCCGCGTCGACGGCGCGGTGCAGCTGGCGCTCCCCGGACGGCAGGTCGACGATCCGGGCGTAGTGGCCGGTGCAGACCGCGTCGAAGCCGAGCGCGATCGCCTTGTCGAGCAGCGCGGCAAACTTGATCTTCTCGTTGCAGCGCAGGCAGGGATTGGGGGTGCGGCCGGCCGCGTACTCGGCGACGAAGTCGTCGATGACGTCCTCGCGGAAGCGCTCGGCGAGGTCCCAGACGTAGAACGGGATGCCGATCACGTCGGCCGCCCGCCACGCGTCCCGGGAGTCCTCGATGGTGCAGCAGCCGCGGGCCCCGGTGCGGAAGGACTGCGGATTGGCGGACAGCGCCAGGTGGACGCCCGTCACCTCGTGCCCCGCTTCGACGGCGCGGGCGGCGGCGACGGCGGAGTCGACGCCGCCGGACATCGCCGCGAGCACGCGCAGACGGCCGGTGGACGGAGCTGTCGGGGCACCCGGGAAGTCAGTCATGGTGACTACAAGAGTACGGGGCCGCCGTCCATGCCCGGCCGCCCGGAGGAACTACCGCCGCACCGAGGCCAGCCCCGCGTTGTGGGCCCGCTGGACGGCCGGGGCGAGCGCCTCGACCAGCGCCGTCACGTCCTCGCGCACCGAGGTGTGCCCGAGCGAGAACCGCAGCGAGGCCCGGGCCAGCGCCGGGTCGACGCCCATCGCGAGCAGTACGTGGCTGGGCTGCGGCACCCCGGCCGAGCAGGCCGAGCCGGTGGAGCACTCGATGCCCTGGGCGTCGAGCAGCATCAGCAGCGCGTCGCCCTCGCAGCCGGGGAAGGAGAAGTGCGCGTTGGCGGGCAGCCGCCCCTCGGCGGCCGGGTCGCCGTTGAGCACCGCGGCGGGGACGGTGGCCAGCACGGCGGCGATCAGCTCGTCGCGCAGCGCGCCGAGCACGACCGCGTGCTCCGGCTGGCGCTCGACCGCGAGGGCCGCGGCGGCGGCGAAGCCGGCGGCGGCGGGCGCGTCCAGGGTGCCGGAGCGGACGTCGCGTTCCTGGCCGCCGCCGTGCAGCAGCGGGACGGGCGCGGCGCCGCGCGAGAGCAGCAGCGCGCCGATGCCGAACGGTCCGCCGATCTTGTGTCCGGTGACGGTGAGCGCGGTGAGCCCCGACTCGGCGAAGGAGACCGGGACCTGCCCGAGCGCCTGCACCGCGTCGGCGTGCATCGGGATGCCGTACTCGGCCGCGACGGCGGCGAGTTCGCGCACCGGCTGGACGGTGCCGACCTCGTTGTTGGCCCACATCACGGTGACCAGCGCGACCGAGTACGGGTCCCGCTCGATCGCCTCGCGCAGCGCCTGCGGGTGCACCCGGCCGAGCAGGTCGACCGGCAGGTACTCGACGTCGGCGCCCTCGTGCTCGGAGAGCCAGTGCACCGCGTCCAGCACCGCGTGGTGCTCGACCGGGCTGCACAGCACCCGGGTGCGGGCCGGGTCGGCGTCCCGGCGGGCCCAGTACAGGCCCTTGACGGCGAGGTTGTCGGACTCGGTGCCCCCGCCGGTGAGCACGATCTCGCTCGGGCGGGCGCCCAGCGAGTCGGCCAGCGACTCGCGGGCCTCCTCGACCACCCGGCGGGCCCGGCGGCCGGCCGCGTGCAGGGACGAGGCGTTGCCGACCACCCCCAGGTGCGCCGACATCGCGGCGATCGCCTCGGGCAGCATCGGCGTGGTCGCCGCATGGTCCAGGTATGGCATAACCATCCGATTGTAGAGGGCACTCCCCGGGCCCCGTCCCGGTGTGCGCACCGATCCGGCCACCGGACGTCCACCGGACGACTCCCGGGTGTCGCCCGGGCGGTTCCCGGACCGCGCGCCCACCGGACACCGGTGTCCGGCACCCGTTTGACCCACCGCGCGGGCGAGCGGTTAGCCTGACGAACGCTTCCCGCGGACGGGCCCCGGCCCGGCCCGCGGGCACGGCCCGGGATCACGTCCCACTCTCACTTCCCATCGGCGCGGACAGGAGCGGTGCGCCATGTCGCAGTCGGTCGACCGCGCCCTGACCCTGCTCGGGTCGCTCGGCGACGGGCCGGTCTCCCTGGAGCAGGCCGCGACCAGCATCGGGGTGCACAAGTCCACCGCGCTGCGGCTGCTGCGCACCCTGGAGGAGCACGGCTTCGCGCAGCGCCAGCCCGATCTGCGCTACCGCCTCGGCGGCCGGGTGCTCTCACTGGCCCACCGGGCGCTGGAGGAGATCGACGTCCGGCAGGTCGCCGCGCCGTACCTGGCGGCGCTCAACGCGCGCTGCGGCTACACCGTCCAGCTGGCCGTGCTCCAGGACGGCGAGGTGCTGTACCTGGACGAGGTGGCCGGGAGCTGGGCCGGGCCGGGCACCGCCCGGGCGTCCCGGATCGGGCGGCGGGCGCCGGCCGGCGGGACGGCGGTCGGCCGGGTGCTGCTGGCCGGGCTGCCCGAGGACGGCACCCCCGACGAGGAGTTGCCGGCCGAACTGGCGGCGGTGCGGCTGCGGGGCTGGGCGGCGGAGTCGGCCGAGCACCGGGAGCCGGTGACGTGCGTGGCCGCGCCGGTGGCGGGCAGCGGCGGCCGGACGGTCGCGGCCTGCGCGCTGAGCGCCCCGGCGAGCCAGGTGCCGCCGGCCGAACTCGCCCGGATGGTGCCGGAACTGCTCTGCACGGCGGAGGCGATCTCGCTCGCGTACGGCGGCTCGCCTACTCCTCGCTGGTGCGAGAACCGTTGCGGTGCCAGGCCCTCGGGGCGCGCCAGCCGTACTTCAGCGCGAGCATCCGCAGCCCGAAGGCGGTGAGCGCGGCGGCGGTGCCGGTGGCGCCGGTCAGCCGGTCGACGCCGATCAGCACCGCCACCAGGGCGGCGCCGACCAGGGCCGGGACGGCGTAGATCTCCCGGTCCCAGCGCAGCAGCGAGGGGATCTCGCCGGCCAGCACGTCGCGGATCACCCCGCCGCCGGCCGCGGTGACCATGCCGAGTGCGACGGCCGACACCGCGCCGAGCCCGTAGTCGTGCGCCTTGGCGGTGCCGGTGACGCAGAACAGGCCGAGGCCGAGGGCGTCCAGGGTCTGCACCGCCCGGTTGATCCGCTCGACCTCGGGGTGCAGGAAGAACACCACCAGCGCGGCGACCAGCGGGGTGATGAAGTACCCGAGGTTGCTGAACGCCGCGACGGGCGTCGCCCCGATCACCAGGTCCCGGATCACGCCGCCCCCGAGCGCGGTGACCTCGGCCAGCACCGCGATGCCGAAGATGTCCATGTTCTTGCGGACGGCGAGCAGCCCCCCGGAGAGGGCGAAGACGAAGATGCCGACGAGGTCCAGCGACTGCTGCACGTCGGAGGGGAAGATCTGCGAGGTCACCGAACAACTATGCCCCGTACGAAACCCTTCCCCCCTCCGCGTACGGCCGCGGTCCAGTGGCCCCGCCTCGGACGCGCGGGCCCGGGCGACGACCGCCGCCGGTCCGGACACTCTGCGCAGAGTTGACGTGAACACCAAATTTCGACATATTCGCGAAATACTGCGGGTCGTACGGTATGGAGAATACAATTCGCATTTCCCTCCCGAATTCGATGCACCCTTTGCCCGGGTTGGCTGGTTTGGGAAATTGATCCCGGAAATAACTCATGGACGGGGCCGAATGCCGGTGGTAGTTTCATTTCCATCGAGAGAAGCACTGGGGCTTCGAACATGAACAACCGGAGAGGAGACTTCCGTGCGCTACAACGACTGAAATCCCTGATGCCGATTGCACCGGCATCCCCGATGTCCGAACGTCGACAGTCCGCGCCAATGGCCGGGACATTTAGCTCGGGTAGGTGAATTTCCATGCGTTACAACGACTAATTATATTGCCCGAACCGCGGCAGAGCCCGGTATCGTCGGCGAGAATTGGCGCCGGACCCGGATGCGTCCGGGTCCGGCGCACGCTCTTGGCCCAGCGGGAACATGGGCCTCATAGGCCGTTCAAGAATCCTAGGAATTGTCCATGAAACTCCCGGTCCGCTATGACCCCCTCGACAGCTCCACTCTCGCCGATCCCTATTCGGTCTACGCGGAGCTGCGCGCGTCGGAGCCTGTGCACTGGCACGAGAAGATGCAGAGCTGGGTGCTGACCCGGTACCGCGACTGCCAGATGGTGCTGCAGGACCCCGCGGTGTTCGCGACGGACTGGCGGCGTGCCGGCGAGTCGGTCTCCGAGCCGTGGCTGAGCCTCCAGACCCTCGACCCGCCGGACCACGGCCCGCTCCGCAGCCTCTTCATGAACGCCCTGCGCGCCCAGGACCTGGAGGCCGTCGGCGAGCAGGGCGAGGCCCTCGTCGGGTCGCTGCTCGACGGCCTGGAGGGCAGGGCGGAGTTCGATCTCATGTCGGAGGCCGTCGAGCCGCTCGCCCTGGCGACCATCTCGGAGCTCATGGGCATCGAGCAGCCGGACGTCAGGACCTTCGCCGCGATATCGGATGCCATCGTGCGGAGCATGGACGCCGGATTGGCGCCCGAAACCGCCGGGGACGGAATCGAGACCGGTACGGAACTCAGGAAACTCGGCATCGAGGCGCGCGGCCGACTGAGCGAAATGGTCGAGTCCTGGTTCACGGCCAATCCGCGCCCCGGACTGCTGGCCCATGTCGCCGGCAACCGTGCCGAGGTGGATGTCGCCGATTCCTTCGTCCGGAACACGGTGCGGGTCGTCTTCCAGTCCGGCTACAGCTCGATCGTCGCCGGTGCCGGAAATGCCATGCTGGCGCTGCTGGAGAACCCCGACAAATTCGAGGCGATGCGCGACCCGGCGCTGCTGTCGAGTGGTTTCGACGAACTCATGCGCTACGACGCGTCGGTTCAGGGGACCAGCCGCATCGTCACCGAGCCCGTCGTCGTCGGATCCGTCCAGCTCAAGCGCGGAGACGTCGTCGTGGTGCTTTTCGGCGCGGCAAACCGCGATCCCGAAAAATTCACCCGTCCCGACGAAATCATTCTGGACCGGACACCGAATCAGCACATGGCATTCGGCCGGGGCCCGCACACCTGCGTCGGAAACCTGTTCACCCAGGTGACGCTGCAGGCGCTGATCAAGGCCATTCTGAGGCGCCCCACACGCCTGCGGATGACCGGGGAGCCACTGCGCCAGCGCACCGCGACCATGCGCTACCTGGCGACGTTGCCGGTCACCTTCCAGGCGGCTGCCGCCACGTGACGAAAACGGATACGACGGCTCCCCCGACCCGGACGAGCGCTGCCCGGCTGGCCCTCGCCAGGGCGGTCCCGCCGGCCGGGCCGGTGCGCGGACTGACGCTGTCCACGTTCCTGACCACCCTCGGGGACGGGCTGTTCGCCACCGTCAGCGTTCTGTTCTTCACCCGGGTGGTGGGTCTGCGGATGGTGGACGTGGGCATCGGGCTCACGGTTGCCAGCCTGGCCGGCCTGCTGGCGGCCCTGCCGATCGGACACCTCTCCGACCGCATCGGGCCGCGGCGGGTCCTGCTCGTCCTCACCGTCGCCGCGGGGCCGGCGGTGCTGTGCTACCTGGCCGTCGGCTCCTTCTGGCCGTTCGCCGTCACGGCGTGCGCGGTGGGCGTCGTGCAGCGGGGCTGCCGCACGGTCCTGCCCGCCCTGGTGTCCCTGATCGCCTCGGCCGAGGAGCGGGTGACCGCGCGCGCACACCAGCAGGTCGTGAGCAACATCGGGATCTCACTCGGCGCGGGAGCCGCCGGCCTGGCCCTGTACCTGGACACCCGGGCCGCGTACGAGGCGATGGTGGTCGTCGCGGCGCTGGCCTACGCGGGGTCGGCCCTCGTGCTGAACCGGATGCCCGTACGGCATCCGCCTCCCGCGCACATCGAGAAGCAGCCGCTGGGAGCAGCGCTCAAGGACCTCCGGTACCTGCGGTTCACCGGGCTGAACGCCGTGCTGTCGCTGAACGGCGCCCTCATGGAGATCGCCGTTCCGCTGTGGCTGGTCACCCACACCAAGGCACCCGCCTGGCTGTTCAGCGCCCTGATCGTCCTGAACACGATCCTGGTGGTGATCTTCCAGGTCCAGGTGAGCTCCAAGGGCAACGACACCACCCCGGGCCTGTGGGGGCGGATCTCCCGCCTCGGCGGGTTCTTCCTCGGCTGCGCCTGCCTGCTGTACGGCGTCGCAGGCTGGGGGAACGCCCTGGTCGCGACCGGCATCCTCGGCCTGGGGATGATCGCCCACACGTGGGGGGAGATGTACCAGGTCTCCGGCGAGTGGGGGCTCAGCTTCCAGCTCGCTCCCGAGCACGCCACCGGCCAGTACCAGGGCGTCCTGGCCATCGGCCGCGGAGCCGCCAATGTGGCCGCGCCGGTCGCCCTGGTCGCGGTCGTCGGGGCCGGTCAGTACGGGTGGGTGGCGCTGGCGGCCGTCTTCCTCGCGGCCGGGCTCGCGATGCCTGCGGCGACCCGGCTGCCCGCCGGCAAGGGCCCCGACCCTGACGCGTGATCAACACCGCACCGCCCCGACCGGGATGAGGGTCCCGGATGCCACGATGCGCCGCACCGGAACGACCGGCTGATCAAAGCCGGTGTTCCGGTGCGGCGCATCGTGCGCGTGGGCCCACGCCCTACTTCCCCTCGCCCAGCTCGGGGAAGTGGCACGCCACCTCGTGCCCGGTCTTCAGCACCGTCAGCGGCGGCTCCTGGCCGGCGCAGACGTCCTGGGCCTTCCAGCAGCGGGTGCGGAAGCGGCAGCCGCTGGGCGGGTTGATCGGCGAGGGGACGTCGCCCGTGAGCAGGATCCGCTCCCGGCCGGCCCGCTGGCGCCGGCGCGGGTCGGGCACCGGCACCGCGGACATCAGCGCGTTGGTGTACGGGTGCAGCGGGCTCGCGTAGAGGGAGTCGCGGTCGGCGATCTCGACGATCTTGCCGAGGTACATCACCGCGACCCGGTCCGAGACGTGCCGGACCACCGAGAGGTCGTGCGCGATGATCAGGTAGGTCAGGCCGAGTTCGCGCTGGAGGTCGTCCAGCAGGTTGACCACCTGGGCCTGGATGGAGACGTCCAGGGCGGAGACCGGCTCGTCCGCGATGATCATCTTCGGCCGGAGGGCGAGTGCCCGGGCGATGCCGATGCGCTGGCGCTGGCCGCCGGAGAACTCGTGCGGGTAGCGGTTGTAGTGCTCGGGGCTGAGCCCGCACAGTTCCAGCAGTTCCTGGACGGCCTTCTTGGTGCCACCCTCGGGCTCCACCTTCTGCAACCGGAACGGCGCGCCGACGATGGTGCCGACGGTGTGCCGCGGGTTGAGCGAGGAGTACGGGTCCTGGAAGATCATCTGGATGTCGCGGCGCAGCGGCCGCATCGCGCCGACGCCCAGGTGGGTGATGTCGGTGCCCTCGAACTCGACCTTCCCGCCGGTCGGTTCGTCGAGCCGGGTGACCAGTCGGCCCATCGTCGACTTGCCGCAGCCGGACTCGCCGACGACCCCGAGCGTCTCACCGGCGTTGACGGTGAAGTCGATGCCGTCGACGGCCCGCACCGCACCGGTCTGGCGGCGCAGCAGTCCGCCTCGGATCGGGAAGTGCCGGGTCAGGCCGGTCACCCGGAGCAGCGGCTCGCGGTCGGGGGCGGGCGCGGGCGCGGTGGCCGTGGCTGCCTGAGTGTCCGTCATCGGTTCTCTCCAGAAAGGTGGTACGAGGCCGGGCTCACAGCCGGGGCGCGATCTCTTCGGCGAAGATGCGGTGCCGTTCGGCGGCCGGGAGGTGGCAGGCCGCGTAGTGGCCGGGCGAGGCTTCGGCCAGCACCGGGAGCTCGCTCGCGGAGCGCCCGCCGGTCCGGTCGGCGTACGGGCAGCGCGGGTGGAAGGCGCAGCCGGACGGCACGTTGATCAGGCTGGGCGGGGTGCCCTTGACCGGGACGAGGCGGTCCTGGAGTTCGCGGTCCAGGCGCGGCATGGAGCCCAGCAGGCCCCAGGTGTAGGGGTGTTCGGGCGCGTCGAAGAGGGTCTCGGCGGGGCCGCGCTCGATGCACTTGCCGCCGTACATGACCAGGATGTCGTCGGCCAGTTCGGCGACCACCCCGAGGTCGTGGGTGATGATGATGACGGCCGAGCCGAACTCGTCCTGGAGGTCGCGGATGAGGTCCAGGATCTGCGCCTGGACGGTGACGTCCAGGGCGGTGGTGGGCTCGTCGGCGATCAGCAGCGAGGGGTCGTTGACCAGCGCCATGGCGATCATGGCGCGCTGGCGCATGCCGCCGGAGAACTGGTGCGGGTAGTCGTCCACCCGGCGGTCGGGCTGCGGGATGCCGACCCGGTCGAGCATCTCGACCGCGCGGGCCCGGGCCTGCTTCTTGGATGCCTGGGGGTGGTGCACCCGGTACGCCTCGACGATCTGCGCGCCGACGGTGTAGTAGGGGTGCATCGCGGTCAGCGGGTCCTGGAAGATCATCGCCATCTCGCGGCCGCGCAGTTGGCGCACCCGTTCGGGGCCCGCCGCGATCAGGTCCTCGCCGTCCAGCCGGATCTCGCCGGTGATCCGGGCCCGCTTGGTGCGGTGCAGGCCCATGATGCCGAGCGAGGTGACGGACTTGCCGGAGCCGGACTCGCCGACGATGCCGAGGGTGCGGCCCTTGTGCAGGTCGAAGCTGACCCCGTCCACCGAGCGGACCAGGCCGTCGTCGGTGTCGAAGTGGATCCGCAGGTCGCGGACGGAGAGGAAGGGGTCGCCGGACGGGGCCTGGGCGGCGACCGCCTCGGTCTTCTGGAGCTCGGTCACGAGAGCCTCACCCGGGGGTCGACGAGTGCGTACAGGAGGTCGACCACGAGGTTGCAGGCGACGATGAAGAAGGCGGCGAGCAGGGTGACGCCGAGGATCTTGGGCAGGTCGTTGTCGGCGATCGCCTGGACGGCGAAGGCGCCGACGCCCTGGAGCGAGAAGACCTGCTCGGTGATGAGGGCGCCGCCGAGGAGCAGGCCGAGGTCCATGCCGAAGATGGTGATGACGGGTGTCAGCGCGGCGCGCAGTCCGTGCCGGGCGACGACCTTGCGCTCGACCAGGCCCTTGGCCCGGGCGGTGCGGATGTAGTCCTCGCTCATGGTCTCCAGCATTCCGGCGCGGGTGAGCCGGGCGTAGAGCGCGGAGTAGAGGAAGGCCAGCGAGATCCACGGGAGGATCAGGTTGCGGGCCCACATCAGCGGGTCGTCGGCGAAGTCGACGTACTGGAGGTTGTCCAGGATCGGCCACTCGTAGCTGAACAGGGCGAGCAGCACCGCGCCGGTGAAGAAGACCGGCAGCGAGACGCCGGCGAGGGAGATGCCCATGGCGATCCGGTCGAAGACCGAGCGCGGCTTGAGCGCGGAGACGACGCCGGTGGCGACGCCGGAGACCAGCCAGAGCACGGCCGCGCCGACGGCGAGCGAGAGGGTGATCGGGACGCGCTTGATCAGCTCGGGCCAGACCTCCAGGTGGTTCTTGAAGGAGTAGCCGAAGCACGGTACGTGGCAGGTGACCGGGTCCGGGCCGAACTTGTACTCGGCGCCGCTGACCAGGCCCTTGAGGAAGTTCCAGTACTGGGTGTACAGCGGCTGGTCGAACCCGAGGTTCTTCTTGACCGCGGCGATCGCCTCGGGGGAGGGGTTCTTCCCGACGTACTGCGTGGCCAGTTGGTCGGTGGTCTCGCCGGCGATGCGCGGGAGCAGGAAGAAGATCGCGAAGGTGACAGCGCTGACCACCAGCAGCAGCACGACGGCCGCGAAGATCCTGCGGATGATGTAGGCAAACACAGTTGGGCGGCTCCGGCGGCCCGCCGCCGTCCGGGGTCTTCCGGACGGCGGCGGGCGGCCGCTGCCTTCACCTGCCTTCAGGGATGTGGAGCCAGGCTCTTTACTTGGTGGTGCCGATGTTCAGGTAGTCGTACTCACCCGAGAAGCCCGAGGTGGACACCAGGTTGGTGGCGCTGTCCGGGCGGTACAGGAAGACCTTGAAGTAGGTCAGCGGGACGTAGACCGCCTGGTCCATGATCTTCTTGTCGATCTGGCCGTAGATCTTCTCGCGCGCCGACTGGTCGGTGTTGGTGATGGCGTCGTCGAGCAGCTTGTTGACCTCGGGGTCGTTGAGCTGGGCCAGGTTGCTGTTGCCGGAGGCCTTGATGGCGCGGCCGTCGGAGATCTGCTGCAGGAAGCCGTAGCCGGTCGGCCAGTCGGCGCTCCACTGCATCATCATCAGACCGATGTTGTGGTCCTGGGTGAACTGCGGGACACCGGCGGCGTCCGAGAAGTACTTGCCCTGCGCGTACTTCTGGATCTCGACGTTGATGTTGATCTTCTTCAGCGCGGCCTGGATCGCAGTCGCGGCCTGGACCTCCGGGTCACGCTCGGTGCGGGCGGTGATCACCGTGCTGAACCCGTCGGACTTGCCGCAGGCCTTGAGGGCGTCCTTGGCCTTGGCCTCGTCACCCTTGTTGCCGTTGGTCGCCCAGGTGTTGAAGTCCTGGTGGCCCGGGACGTCCGGCGGGATCACCGTGTTGGCGATCTGGCCGCGGATCGGGCCGCCGAGCGTGGTCTGCACGGAGACCTTGTCGATCGCGTACTGGACGGCCTTGCGGCACTCCAGGTTGTCGAACGGCGCGACCTTGGTGTTGATCGCGACGTACGCCAGGCGACCGCCGTAGGCGTTGTCGGTGTTCGCCTTGAGCTTCTGGTTCTGCAGGATCTGCGCCTGGGTCTGCGGGTCGACGCCGCTGCCGACCAGGTCCACCTGGGCGTTGCCCGCGATCAGGTCCTTGTCGATGGTGGACTGCTCCATGCCCATCCGGACCACGATCTTGTCCGCGAGCTGCTTGCGGATCGGGTCGGTGCTCGGGTCCCAGTTGGTGTTCGGCACCAGGGTGAGCTGCTTGCCGTCCTCGTAGGACTCGAACTTGTAGGCACCCGAGGCGACCACGTGCTTCACGTAGCCGGCGCCGTCGTCCTTGGCCTGCGGGACCGGGACGGTCTGCGGGGAGCCGACCAGGTAGTCGAAGTCCGCGAACGGCTGCTTCAGGTGGAAGACGATGGTCTGGTCGTCCGGCGTCTCGATCGAGTTCAGGCCGCCGGTCTTGTCCTTGTACGGGCCCTGGTACGGGGTCTCGTTGTCGACCAGCAGGTCGTGGAAGTAGGTGGGGCCGTTGGAGTTCACGTCCGGCGCGAAGTTGGAGCGCTCGACGGCGTACTTGACGTCCTTCGAGCTGATCGGGGTGCCGTCGTCGAACTTCAGGCCCGCGCGCAGCTTGTACGTCCAGGTCAGGCCGTCCGCGCTGACCTTGCCCAGGCTCTCGGCGAGGTCCGGGACCAGCTTGTTGCCGTTCGAGCCGGCGCCCGGGGCGAAGGTGGTCAGCGGACGCCCGTACAGGCGCGAGAAGTTGTAGATGTAGGCGTAGTACGTGTTGCCCGGGTCGAAGGAGTCCGGGGCGCCCTTCATCTCGTAGGTGACCGTCCCGCCCTTCTTGTCCGAGGCGTTGACGATGCCCTTGGTGGCGGCGTCGGCACCGCCGCCACCGGCGCTGCTGCCGCTGGCGGAGGAGGACGAGCCGGAGCCCTTGCTGCCGGAGGTGCAGCCGGTCACGATCAGGACCGCGGCGGCTGCCGCCGCGGTCAGGGCGACGGTACGGGACCTGCGCATGGGTGAGATCAACCCCTTGAGGATGGGAAGGAGGGAGGGCCTGACGTTGCGTCAGTTGCTCTTGGGATCGAGGGCGTCACGCAGCCCGTCGCCGAGCAGGTTGAAGGCGAGCACGGTGAGGAAGATCGCCAGACCGGGGACCACCATGTACTGGGGGTCCACCTGGTAGTACTTGATCGCGTCCTGGAGGATCCCGCCCCAGGAGGCCTGCGGCGGCTGGATGCCGACGCCGAGGAAGCTGAGGCCCGCCTCGAAGAGGATGTTGGTCGGGATCAGCAGGGTCGAGTAGACCAGGATCGGACCGACCAGGTTCGGCAGCAGTTCCTTGAACAGGATGAACGGGCCGCGGGCGCCCAGGCTGCGGGCCGCGTGGACGAACTCCCGCTCGCGCAGCGACAGCGTCTGTCCGCGCACGATCCGGCCCATGTAGGGCCAGTTGAAGAAGCCGATCACGAAGATCAGCACCATGATGTGCAGCGGGAGGCCGTGCAGGCCGAACGCGCCGCCCTGCAGCGAGGTCGAGATCGCGATGGCGAAGAGCAGCAGCGGGAAGGCGAGGAAGACGTCCATGACGCGGCTGATCACGGTGTCCACCCAGCCGCCGTAGTAGCCGGCCATGACACCGAGCACGGTGCCGATCGTGTTCGACAACAGGGTCGCGCCGAAGGCGACCAGCAGGGAGACCCAGGAGCCCTCGATCACGCGGGAGAGCAGGTCGCGGCCCTGGAGCGGGTCGACGCCGAGCGGGTGGTCCCAGCTCATCCCGCCCCAGTCACCGAGCGGGATGCCGCCCAGGTTGGCGTCGAGCAGGTCCTGGTTCAGGGCGTCGGGGTCGAGGCCGAACAGGGCCTCGATGGGCTTGGCCAGTACGGCCAGCAGGATCAGCAGGATCACCACGACGCCGCCGGCGACGGCGAGTTTGTCGCGCTTGAAGCGGGTCCAGGCGATCTGGCCGAGGGAGCGGCCCTCGATCTTCTTGGCCGGGCTCGCGGGGGCGGGTGCCTCCGGTTCGTTCCCGGTGGTTGCGATGGGTGCGGTCATGGTCAGTTGGTCCCCTCGCCGACGGTGGCCGGCCCACGGGCGCCGGTCACCGGTTCGGCGGTACGGCTGCGGACGTGCGGAGGTGCTTGGAACGGGTGTTCGCGGCAGTACGTCGTGCACGGGTACTGCCCCAACGCGGGATGGGCTTCGCGTGGTTCTGGCGGTCGGCGTGCGCGTTCACCTTCGTGGGGTTCCCAGTACGCGCGGTGCGTTGCGCAGAACTCTCTGCCATCCGAACTGGCTTGCGCCAGCCCTGACAACCGACAGATGCCCAACTGTGATCTGTGCGCATGCACCTCCTCCGTCTTCGGCATATCCCTCTTCACACGGCTGTAACTGGCATGTCAAGATGATCGACGGTAACGGCCGGAAGTTCGTCTGGAAAGCACCGAAGCCGACCTGATGCAAGATCAAGTCGGCTTCTGGAAAAAGGTTTTGGTTGTCAGCGCCCCGGGTATCCGGGCCACGGCTGCTGCGGCTGCCCGGTCCAGCCCTGCGCGGGCTGCTGCGTGCCGTAGCCGTAGCCCGGCCCCTGCTGCGCGGGGTACGGCGGAGGCGGCACCGGCGGGTACGGGCCGGTCGGCGGCCGCCCCGCCTCCCGGTCGAAGAACGGGCGCGCATGGGCCCGCATCCACAGCGCCACCGGGTCGTACTCGTCCGCCATCGCCACCGTGGACACCGCCAGCCCCTCCGGGGCCACCGCGATCGCCCGCTGCATCAGCGCCCGCACGGCCTCCACCGCCGGCGGTGAACTCTCGTACAGCTCCAGGCCGATCGCCAGGTACGGCTCCCCCACGGCCGGCTGCACCCAGGCCCGGCGCAGCGCCCGCACCGCGCGCACCTCACCGGCCTGCCGCTCCAGGAGCGCGAAGAACGGCTGGGCGTTCAGCTGCGGCTCGCTCAGCTTCAACGGCCCGGCCGGCAGCCGCTCCAGGCCCGCGGCGATCCGCCGCAGGTCCGCCCAGGGCACCCCGACCCCGCCGCCGGGCGCGTGCGGGTTGAGCCACAGGCCCCAGCGGGTCCGGTACAGCGAAGCGGCGATCTCCCGCCCGGAGATGACCTCGTGGGCCCGCGCCCAGCCGGACGACGCCAACTGCTCGGACGAGGTGACGGCCGGCGCGTAGCCGTGGCCGCTGATCTCCATGTTCCCGTACTGGGCGTCAGCGCTGCCCGGCGCACCGTGCCACAGCAGCATCCAGACCTGGCCGTCGGCCAGTGCGTGCAGCAGTTGCTCGTACGCCTCGTAGCGCTCCGGCGCGACCTCGCGCAGGGCGCGCTCCAGCGCGCCCGGATCCGCTCCGGGGCGCCCGGCGGGTGCCTGGCCCCAGGGCCCCGGTGCACCGCCCGCTACCGCTCCCGCACTCATGCGCCCACCTCGCCGCGCCTCATTCCTCAAGCCTGCCGACCCGTCGGCCGTCTGCACGCACCCTATGGCGCGGCACCGGCCACCGCCACGGCGACGTGCCTCCGATACGAACCCCGCTCAACCCCGCGCGTAGAAAGGGAGTACCCGGGTGAGCAGCCACTCGACCACCGGGTCATCGGCGAGATCGAGCAGTACGAGGTGGACGCCCCCCGGCAGCGGCGCGGTTCCCAGCGCGCGGCCGAGCGCCTCGTTCACCGCACCCGGGTCGGCCGGGGCCGTCTGGTCCAGCTGGACGCCCACGAACATCACGGTCGGCTCGCCCTCGATGCTGGCGAGCGCCCGGCGCGCGGTCAACACTCCGGGCAGGGCGGACAGTTCGGCCCGGCAGGCGGCCAGGAAGTGCTCCGGGTCCTCCCCCGGCACCGGCTCGCGCAGCGCCACCCGGCCACCGGTCGGCGCCTCCGGGCCCTGTCCCTGGTTCTGGTTCTGGTTCTGACTCTGGCTCTGCTCCTGGTCGGCCAGGCGCTCCTCGCGCGGGCCGCGCCGCAGCTCCGCCACACCCTGCGGCGGCACCGGGATGCCCACCGCCGCCTCCGGGTTGACCGCGATGCCCACGCCCAGCGGCAGCCCGCGGGCGAACTCCCAGACCGGCGCCACCGCGAAGGCCATCCCCGGCGCCTGCCGCAGGAACACCTCCTGCGAGGAGAACACCGGCACGTACGGCTCGCCGGCCAGCTCGATGGTCGGCAGGTCCAGCGCGGGCCCCCGCGGGTCGCCGCCGGCCGGCAGCGGGATCCACACCTGGCTGCGGGCCAGCACCTCGATCACCCGCGGCGTCGCACCCGGATCGCCCAGCGCGGCGGTCAGCACCTGCTCCAGCTCGTTGGCCGGCCACCCGCCGCCCGGCGGCGCCGACTCCGGCCCGCCCCACCCCTGCTGCTGCTCCACCGGGTACCCCATGCGCGCCTGATCCGCCCTCTGCCGGTCGGCCGCCCTCTGCTGCGCCGACGCGCAGCAGTCTAGGGCGCACGCCCCGGGGGCGCCGGTTCGCGGTGGCGCGGTGTGACCGGGTCCCCTCTCCCGTCGTCGGCGCGGACGTGCCATGATGTGCGCGTTCGACGGCGCGGCGCGCCGGCGGACCGACAACTCCATACCGGCCGCTCGAACCCGCGCGGGAGAGCCCGGAGTGCCCCGTCAGGCGGCACAGCCGGCGCCGAAGGAGCAACTCCTCCCCGGAATCTCTCAGGCCCCCTTACCGCACGGGTTAGGCACATCTGGAAAGTGGCGCACGGCCCTGTCGCGCGCCCACCCACGGTGCAAGCCACCATGCTGTCCTGGATGCTGGAAACAGCTGCGGGCAGGTGGGCGGTGAAGCTCTCAGGTTCGACGACAGATGGGGAGACCCACGCCGCCGCATGCCCGCGCGCAGGGTCGGCCCCCGAGCGGGTCCGGTTCCGGCGCGTGCACCCATGAGTGCCCAGACCGAGGAGTTCCAGGCCATGTCGTCCCTCCGCCTCACCGCGCTCGACGCGCTGCACCGCGCCCTCGGCGCGACCATGACCGACTTCGCCGGCTGGGACATGCCGCTGCGCTACGGCAGCGAGCGCGAGGAACACCTCGCCGTCCGCACCCGGGCCGGACTGTTCGACCTCTCCCACATGGGCGAGATCACCGTCACCGGCCAGCAGGCCGGCGAGATGCTGGACCACGCGCTGGTCGGCTTCGTCTCCGCGCTGGGCGTGCTGCGCGCCCGCTACACCATGATCTGCGCCGAGGACGGCGGCATCCTGGACGACCTGATCGTCTACCGCCTGCGCGAGGACGCCTTCCTGGTCGTCGCCAACGCCTCCAACGCCCAGCTGGTGCTGGACGAGCTGATCGCCCGCGCCAAGGGCTTCGACGCCGTCGTCACGGACGACCGCGACACCTACGCGCTGATCGCCGTCCAGGGCCCGGAGGCCACCGCGATCCTGGCCGGGACCACCGACGCCGACCTGCCCGGCCTGAAGTACTACGCGATCCTCCCGGCCCAGGTCGCCGGCCGCGACGTGCTGCTCGCCCGGACCGGCTACACCGGCGAGGACGGCTTCGAGATCTTCTGCAACCCGGGCGACGCCGAGGGGGTCTGGCAGGCGCTGACCGCCGCCGGCGAGGGCCGCGGCCTGGTCCCGTGCGGCCTGTCGTGCCGCGACACGCTGCGCCTGGAGGCCGGCATGCCGCTGTACGGGCACGAGCTCTCCACCGACCTGACCCCGTTCGACGCGGGCCTGGGCCGGGTCGTGCGCTTCGACAAGACCACCAACGAGGGCACCTTCGTCGGCCGCAAGGCGCTGGAGAAGGCCGCCGCCGAGGCCGAGGCCAACCCGCCGCGGGTGCTGGTCGGCCTGGTCTCCGAGGGCAAGCGCGTCCCGCGCGCCGAGTACACCGTGGTCTCCGCCGACGGCGCCCCGATCGGCCGGATCACCTCGGGCGCCCCGTCCCCGACCCTGGGCCGGCCGATCGCGATCGCCTACGTGGACGCGGCCCACGCCACCCCCGGCACCGCCGTCGCGGTGGACGTGCGCGGCAAGCACGAGCCGGTCGAGGTCGTGGCGCTGCCGTTCTACAAGCGCGGCCGCTGAGGCCCCGCCCTCCCCGTAGACCCCGTAGACCCCGTGGACCCGGGCCTGCACCATGCCCGACCCGGGCTTGAGCCACGCCTGATCCACGCCTGATCCACGCCTGATCCACGCCTGATCCACGCCTGATCCAGGTCTGACCCAGGCCTGACCCAGGCCCGAACCACGCCTGATCCGCGTCGAAGCCGTCCGTGCGGCGGCCCGCTTCGTCGTACCCGCTTCCCATCCTGGAGAATGACGCCATGAGCAACCCCCAGCACCTGCAGTACACCAAGGAGCACGAGTGGCTGACCGCCGTCGAGGGCGGTGTCTCCACGGTCGGCATCACCGCCCACGCGGCCGACGCGCTCGGTGACATCGTCTACGTGCAGCTGCCCGAGGTCGGCGCCGACGTGACCGCGGGCGAGTCCTGTGGCGAGCTGGAGTCCACCAAGTCGGTCAGCGACCTGTTCTCCCCGGTGACCGGGAAGATCGTCGAGATCAACCAGGACGTCCTGGACGACAACAGCCTGGTCAACAGCGCCCCGTTCGAGGGCGGCTGGCTGTTCAAGGTCCAGGTGGAGTCCACCGACGAGCTGCTCAGCGCGGACGAGTACACCGCCTTCATCGGCGGCTGACCCGCTCGTGACGGGGCGGTCGCAGCGCGGCGGCCGCCCCGCCAGGCTCCCCCCTTCTCCGCTCCCGTCTCTCTCCTCCCGGGAAGACCACACCATGACGGTTCTGAACCAGTCCCTGCACTCCCTCGACCCGGAGATCGCCGCCGCGGTCGACGCCGAGCTGCACCGCCAGCAGACCACCCTGGAGATGATCGCCTCCGAGAACTTCGCCCCGGTGGCGGTCATGGAGGCCCAGGGCTCGGTGCTCACCAACAAGTACGCCGAGGGCTACCCCGGCCGCCGCTACTACGGCGGCTGCGAGCACGTCGACGTGGTCGAGCAGATCGCGATCGACCGCATCAAGGCCCTGTTCGGCGCCGAGCACGCCAACGTCCAGCCGCACTCGGGCGCGCAGGCCAACGCCGCCGCGATGTTCGCGCTGATCAAGCCGGGCGACACCATCCTGGGCCTGGACCTGGCCCACGGCGGTCACCTGACCCACGGCATGAAGATCAACTTCTCCGGCAAGCTCTACAACGTGGCCGCGTACCACGTGGACGAGAAGACCGGCCAGGTCGACATGGCCGAGGTCGAGCGCCTGGCCAAGGAGCACCAGCCGAAGCTGATCATCGCCGGCTGGTCCGCCTACCCGCGCCAGCTGGACTTCGCCGCGTTCCGCCGGGTCGCCGACGAGGTCGGCGCGCTGCTGATGGTGGACATGGCGCACTTCGCCGGCCTGGTCGCCGCCGGCCTGCACCCCAACCCGGTGCCGTACGCGGACGTGGTCACCACCACCACCCACAAGACCCTGGGCGGCCCGCGCGGCGGTGTCATCCTGTCCAAGGCCGAGTACGCCAAGAAGATCAACTCCGCGGTGTTCCCCGGCCAGCAGGGCGGCCCGCTGGAGCACGTGATCGCCGGCAAGGCCGTCGCCTTCAAGGTCGCCGCGTCCGAGGAGTTCAAGGAGCGCCAGCAGCGCACCCTGGAGGGCGCCAAGATCCTCGCCGAGCGCCTGCTCCAGGCCGACGTCGCCGAGGCCGGCGCCTCGGTGCTGTCCGGCGGCACCGACGTGCACCTGGTCCTGGTCGACCTGCGCAACAGCCAGCTCGACGGCCAACAGGCCGAGGACCGCCTGCACGAGGTCGGCATCACGGTCAACCGCAACGCCGTCCCGAACGACCCGCGGCCGCCGATGGTCACCTCCGGCCTGCGCATCGGCACCCCCGCGCTCGCCACCCGCGGCTTCCAGGCCGAGGACTTCCGCGAGGTCGCCGACATCATCGCCGAGGCGCTCAAGCCCGCCTTCGACGAGGACGCCGCCACCGCGCTCAAGGCCCGCGTCACCGCGCTGGCCGAGAAGTACCCGCTCTACCCGAACCTCTGATCACCGCGGTGATCGTTCGGGCGGGGTGACCGGCCTCACCCCGCCACGGCACCTGGGATCCCGGGGCACCGCGCACACTGGACAGTGCGCGCGGTGCCCCGACCCGTGTCGTCCCCCGCCCGCCAGTCCTTCCACGAGACAGACAAGGACGTCCCCCGTGGCCCTCAGCGTCTTCGACCTCTTCTCCATCGGCATCGGCCCGTCGAGCTCCCACACCGTCGGCCCGATGCGTGCCGCCCGGATGTTCGCCCGGCGCCTGCGGTCCGAGGACCTGCTCGCCGAGGTGGCGAGCGTGCGCGCCGAGCTGTACGGCTCGCTGGGCGCCACCGGCCACGGCCACGGCACCCCGAAGGCCGTCCTGCTCGGCCTGGAGAACAACTCCCCCCGCACGGTCGACGTCGACCAGGCGGACAAGGACGTCGAGCGGATCACCACCGAGAAGCGGCTCAACCTCCTCGGCACCCACCCCATCGACTTCGACCCGGGCACCCAGGTGGTCCTGCACCGCCGCCGCTCGCTGCCGTACCACGCCAACGGCATGACCATCTGGGCGTACGCGGCGGACGGCTCCACGCTGCTGGAGAAGACCTACTACTCGGTCGGCGGCGGCTTCGTCGTCGACGAGGACGCCATCGGCGCGGACCGGGTCAAGCCCGACGACACCGCGCTGCGCTACCCCTTCCGCACCGGCGAGGAGCTGCTGCGGCTCACCCGGGAGACCGGGCTGTCGATCTCCGGCCTGATGCTGGAGAACGAGAAGGCCTGGCGCTCCGAGGAGGAGATCCGGACCGGGCTGCTGGAGATCTGGCAGGTCATGCAGGAGTGCGTGCGGGCCGGCATGTCCCGCGAGGGCATCCTGCCCGGTGGCCTCAAGGTCCGCCGCCGCGCCGCCGCCGCCGCCCGCGCGATGCGCGCCGAGGGCATCGGCCCGGCCAACGCGATGGAGTGGGTGACCCTCTACGCGATGGCGGTCAACGAGGAGAACGCCTCCGGCCGCCGGGTGGTCACCGCTCCGACCAACGGCGCGGCCGGGATCATCCCCGCCGTCCTGCACTACTACCTGAACTTCATCCCGGGCGCCGACGAGGACGGCATCGTCCGCTTCCTCCTCGCGGCCGGCGCCATCGGCATGCTCTTCAAGGAGAACGCCTCCATCTCCGGCGCCGAGGTCGGCTGCCAGGGCGAGGTCGGCTCCGCCTGCTCGATGGCCGCCGGCGGCCTCGCCGAGGTCCTCGGCGGCACCCCCGAACAGGTCGAGAACGCCGCCGAGATCGGCATCGAGCACAACCTCGGCCTCACCTGCGACCCGGTCGGCGGGCTCGTCCAGATCCCCTGCATCGAGCGCAACGGCATGGCCTCCGTCAAGGCCGTCACCGCCGCCCGGATGGCCCTGCGCGGCGACGGCCGGCACCACGTCTCGCTCGACAAGGCGATCAAGACGATGAAGGAGACCGGCGCCGACATGAAGATCAAGTACAAGGAGACCTCGCGCGGCGGCCTCGCCGTCAACGTCATCGAGTGCTGATCACACCCGCTGTCGCCTGAGCCCCCGGACCCGTCCGGGGGCTCTCGGCGTCCCGAGGCGTCCCGAGGCGCGTGCTCAGGCCGCGAACGGGCGGACGCGCCGGGCGTCCCGCAACGCCTCCGCCCACCAGGCGAGTTGGTCGAGCATGGCCTTGGCGGCGGCGTCGGCGGCCGGGTCGAGCGGCTTGCCGTCGACGCCGAAGCACTGGGCGGCGCCGTGGAAGCTGACCGTGTTGCGAATCGTCATGGCGTTCAACTCGGCGAGCACCACTCGCAGTTGCTCGACGGCGCGCAGACCGCCGGAGAGGCCGCCGTAGGAGACGAAGCCGACCGGCTTGCCGTGCCACTGGCTGTTGTGCCAGTCGATGGCGTTCTTCAGCGGGGCCGGGAAGCTGTGGTTGTACTCGGGCGTGACGACCACGAAGGCGTCGGCAGCCTCCAGCCGGGGCGTGACGGCAGCGAGCAACTCGGCTGCGCCCGGCTCCAGTTCACCACCGAAGGACGGGAAGGTGGTCGGCAGCGGGGTCTCGACCAGATCGATCAGGTCGGCGGTCATGTCGCCGCGCGCGCCGAGGTGGCCGAGCAGCCAGTCGGCGACGACGGGCGCGAACCGGCCGCTCCGAGTGCTGCCGACGACGACCGCGACCTTCAGGCTCTTCTCCGAAACGTCCTTGGCCATGAACATCCCCCTCCGGGACGATGTGTACAACGTATCTTCCGGATGCAACGTACACATCGGCGCGTACGCCGTCTACTCCCGATACGCCGTACACGCCGGTGGTACGGTGGGAACCCCAGCCGGAAGGAGCCCGCCGTCATGCCCGCCCAGCAGGCCCCCACCGGGGACGACGACCAGACCAAGCCCCAGGCCTCGCTCTGGGAGCGCCTCGCCCGCCCGGCCCCCGCGCCGCGCACCACCCTCACCCCGCAGCGGATCGCCGAGGCCGCGATCGCGATCGCCGACGCCGAAGGCCTCGACGCCGTCACCATGCGCCGACTCGCCACCACCCTCGGCGTCGCCCCGATGGCCGCCTACCGGTACGTCTCCGGCAAGGACGAACTCATCGACCTGATGGTCGACTTCGTCTACGGCGAACTCTCCCTGGACACTCCCTCCAGCGGCTGGCGCGACACCATGCGCACCCTGGCGCTCCACCTGCGCGCCATGAACCTGGCCCACCCGTGGGTCGTCCGCGCCGGCGCCGTCCCCCTCACCCCCAACCAGCTCGCCATCCCCGAACGCGCCTTCGCCGCCCTCGCCGACCACGGCCTGGACGCCGACACCACCATGGCGGTCTTCCGCACCGTCACCGGCTACGTCCACGGCTCCGTCGCCGCCGAGCTCGCCCTGCGCATCCTCCAGCGCGAGCACGGCTGGTCCGACGGTGACGAGACCCGCGCCGGCCTCGCCCCCCGGATGTCCTTCCTGATGGACACCGGCCGCTACCCCACCTACCAGCGCTACCTCCACGAGGCCACCCGCAAGGACGACCCCACCTGGCAGTTCGAGACCGGCCTCGACTGCGTCCTCACCGGCATCGCCACCCACCTCGACATCTGAGCGCGCCTGGACATCCGAGCGCGACCCGGCCCCCAGGTGGAGGAAATTATGTAGACCGGTCTACATTCCAGGTGTGGAATATGTAGACCGGTCTACCTCTTCAGTGCACCCCCACGCACCTCCTGCGCAGGAAGTCGGCCCCGCCGACTTCCTGCGCACCCCAACCCTCCACGAACGCACCCTATGTAGACCGGTCGATATATTTTCTCCGGCCCCGCGCGAACGCGCTATCCAGCCTCGCGCGCAGAAAGTCGGCCCGTCCGACTTCCTACTCCGAGGAGAGCACCCCCGCGATGAGCAGCCGGTACCCGTAGTCCATGTGCTCCTGGTCGAGGAGTTCGGCATGGCGGCGGTGCCAGGCGCCGGATTCGAGGTCGGCGCGCAAGCGGGCGATCGCCGGCCGCACCACTGCGAGCGGCAACTGGGCGAAGGTCGAGCCGGCCGGACGACCGGGTCGAGGTAGAACTCGGGCCGCCGCCAGTAGGCGATCTGGTAACCGTCCGTGAAATCGTGCGGGACGGGGAAGGGCAGCACCGTGTGCGCGTCCAGCGCGTCGACGACCTGGGCCAGCGGCGTGAAGCGGCTCTCCTCCAGCTCCCGGATCTCGGGCAGGTACTCCTCCAGCAGCCATAGTTGCGGACGGTGGGCCGGGTCCCAGGTGAAGACGACCTGCCGCCGGGCGACCCGCCGCAGCTCCGCGAGGCCCCGTTCGGGATCCGGCCAGTGGTGGACGGTCATGACGGCCATCGCCGCATCGAAGGAGCCGTCCGGGAAGGGCAGTCGCTCGGCTCCGGCCTTGACCTTCCGGTGCCCCGGGTGCTGGTCGAGCATGACCTGGGAGGGGTCGACGGCGGTGACGGCGGCGCCCTCGGGCTCGTAGGATCCGGCGCCCGCACCGACGTTCACCACCGACCGGGCCCTCTGGAGGGCGGCACCGATCGGGGCGTGCAGTCGGGGATCGGGCCGGCGGATGGCGCGGTAGCCGACCCCGATGCGGTCGTACGTCGCCTGCGGTCGGCCGTCCGTGGTCTCCTCCACGCGGTCAAGCCCACCAAGCGGGGCGCCCGGCGGCAAGCGGTTCGACGCAAGAGCGGGTGAAGCACGGCGTGCTGGCCCGCCGACCGCCGAACGGCATCGGCGATCGGAGGACGGCGCCGGAGGGCGGCACCGGAGGGCCGGGTGGCCGGTCGCGAGGCACCCGCGCAGGAAGTCGGCCCGTCCGACTTCCTGCGAGTGGGGCCACCCGCAGGTCAGCGACGGCGGGTGCCCACGGGCACGGTGAGGACGGCGAGGCCCGCGGCGAGGATGGCGAGGCCGCACCAGGAGGCGGCGGGGAGGCGTTCGCCGAGGACGGCGACGCCGAGGAGGGCGGCGACGGCGGGTTCGGCGAGGGTGAGGGTGGTGGCGGTCTGGGCGGAGGTGCGGCGCAGCCCGTGGCCGAAGAGGCGGTAGGCGAGGAAGGTGGTGATCACCGCGAGGTGGAGCACCACCGCCGCGCCGCGCGGCGAGGCGAGCCACCGCAGGTCGCCGAGGAACAGCACCGGCAGGACGAGCAGCGCGGCCGCGCCGAACATCGCCCCCATCACCCCGGCGGACGGGTGCCCGCGCGAGATGAGCCTCCCGCCGACGAGCGAGTACACGGCGTACGAGAGGCCGGAGAGCGCGGCCAGCGCCACCCCCACGGCGTCCACCGCCGCGCCGTCGCCGGTGAGTTCGGGGCCCAGCACCAGGACGGCGCAGCCGACGACCGCCGTCACCGTGGCACCGGCCCACCGGCCGCTCGGCCGCCCCTGCCGGGTGAGCCAGCCGAGCAGGCCGGCGAAGACGGGGGCACTGCCCAGTGCGATCACGGTGGCCACCGCCACCCCGGCGCGGGTCACCGCCGGGTAGAAGGTGACCGGGTAGCCGACCACCGCGACGGCGCCGACGGCGAGTTGCCACCGCTCCCGGCGGCCGCAGGCCCGGGGCAGCGCGCGGGCGCTGCGGGTGGAGAGGAAGAGGAGGAGTCCGCCGAGGACCAGCGCGGCGGCGCCGATGCCCGCCGAAGGGGCGCCGTCGGGTGCGAGGGAGCTGGCCGTCCCGGTGGTGCCCCACAGCAGTGCGGCGACCAGGATCGGGACCGGCCCGCCGAGCGGGCTGGTGCGGCGGGCGGTGGGGGTGGTGGTGGGCCGGGTGGGCGCGGGCGTGGAGGTGCGGTTCGGCACAGTCGTGAACTTCCGTCGTCGAAGACCGTCAGGGGAGTTGGTTTCGCACCGGGCGCACACGGCGGCCCCCTGACGGCCGAAGGGGCCGCAGCAGGGAGCGCGGGGCTCGAGCCACCGGCGTGTGCGCCCGATCAGGCGCTGAGCGGTGGCAGTACGACGTGCCAGTACAGGTCCACGGGCCTGATGCTACCCGGCAGTTCCGGCGTGGTGGGGTGCACGGAGGAATTGGCGGCCGGGCGACGAAACACCGGAGGCCCGACGGCAAGGATGGTGAATATTCACAGGCAACAGCGTGAACCTATGCAAAATCCAAAGGTGAACTAGGTTACAAACCTTTCAATCCAAGTCACCTGGTTTGCCCACATGCTGAGATCCGTGCGATAGTCGAAGCAGCCCAACGGCGGGCGGCACAGCACGCCGGCCTGGGCGTGGAGACTTCGGCTGGCCCGACCTGGCACGGCCGACGCCCATCGCACGGCACGCACCCCCTTGGCCGGCGCGATGACTTGCAGGGGCCCCCATCCGCCGGACCACGGCGACTTCGGGGGCCCTGCGCGTTTTCCCGGGAAGACCCGGAAGACCCGGACAGCCGGAAAAGACCCGGACAGCCCGGAAGACCGAGAAAGACCCGGGAAAACCCGAAACGGTCAGTGTCGCTCGCGGACCTTCAGCTCGAACCAGACGCCCTTGCCGCGCGGCAGCAGGTCGGCGCCCCAGCGGTCGGCCAGGTCGTCGATGACCCGCAGGCCCCGCCCCCGCTCGGTCACCGGCTTCGGCTCGGCGAGGATCATGCAGGGCAGCGCCCGGGAGGAGTCGCGGACCTCGACGCGGAGCCAGCCCGGCTTGCGGATCACCTGGAGTCCGATGGTGCGTCCGGCGGCGTGCCGGACGGCGTTGGAGACCAGCTCGCTGGTGAGTAACTCACCGGCCTCCAGGTGCTGGTGGAGGTCCCAGGACTCCAGGACCGACAGCACCAGTCGGCGGGCCACCGGGCCGGTCTCCGGCCGGGACGGCAGTCGCACCTCGTTCGGCACGGACTGATCGCTCAGCCTGCCGCAATACATCTCCTCCAGTTCCTCCGAGCTGAGCCGCTCCAGCGCCGCCAGCGCGCCCTGGACATCGATCCACGACGCCTCGGCGACCAATCCGGCCCCGGGAACTGATGACTGATCTGTTTCGCCCCAACCCGCCATGCGGTCCATCATTGCGGAACGCAAGCGGCCGCGTACGGACAATGAGCAAACGATCTCCTCCGAGTCGGCATATGCCGCGTGCAAGGAGACCCCGCGGAGAGTGCCAGGCGGGGGCCTGGAGGGGGCCCGGAAGGGGTCGGGAGAGGGTGGGGAGCAGGCAACCCGGGGCGCGTCCGCCGTCAATCCCGGGTTGCCACGGAACCGCCCCGACCAGGGCGGCTACCGGTCGGCCTACCAGGCGCTCCAGGGCACGTTCCAGCCACTCAGGCCGTTCGCCGGGTCGAGGGTCTCCTTCTTGGTGGAGTTCTTCACGACCACCACGTCACCGACGAGCGAGCCGGCGTAGAACTTGCCCATCGAGGTGGATTCGCCGCCGCCCTCGACGTCCTTGAGGGCGACGCAGCCGTGGCTGACGTTGTCCTCACCGATGAGCTTGCTCCAGTAATTGCCGTGCAGGTAGGTGCCGCTGTCGGTGAGCCGCATCGAGTGCGGCACCTGGAGGTCGTACGGGGAGCCGCTCATGCCGGGGAGGGTGCTGGACTGCATCCGCACCACGCCCTCCTTGGACATGACGACCATCGTGCCGTTCCAGGTCGGGTGTTCGGGCGAGCCGGAGGTGATGTCGATGTCCGACGGTTTGCCGTCGAGTTCGACGGTCATCCTGTGCGCGGCGGCGTCAACCGTCGAAATCTGAGATCGCCCGATCGTGAAGGGCTCGTCCCGGTCGGTGCCGTACACCCCAGGGGCGATCTCGACGCTCTTGAGGCGGTAGTGCACGGTCACCTTGGTGCCGGACTTCCAGTACTGCTCGGGGCGGAAGTCCAGCCGGCGGTTGCCGAACCAGTGGCCCTTGACCACGGTGCCGTTGTCGGTCTCGAAGGTGATGCCCTTCGCGACGACGTCCTTGTTCTTGACGTCCTTGCTGAAGTTCACCGAGACGATCATGCCGACGCCGTACGTCGCGTTGTTGTCCACGTTGTCGGCGGCCTTGGCGAGGGCCGTCGGCGTCAGCGTGGAGAAGTTGCTGTCCGCGCTGGCGACCACGCCGTTGGCGTCCGCGGCCATCGCGCTGACCTGGTAGGTGCTGCCCACGGCGAGGCCCGCCGACGGGGTCCAGCTGGAGCCGTCGGCGGCGATGGTGCCGGGCACCTCCGCGCCGGTCTTGTCACTGACCTTGACGGTGGTGAGCTTGCCGCCGGTCGCGCCGACCTTGAGCGCGTCGGGCGCGACGTCCACCGTGCCGGGCTTGGGCTCGATGTTCACCACGGCCTGCGACACCTTCGGCGCCGCGCTGCTCGCCGCCGCGGCGCCCGGGGAGGCCGTTCCGGCGGCCGCTCCGGCCCCCAGGTCCGCCTTGGCCGCACTCCCGCCCCCGCTACCGCTCCCGCCACTCCCGCCGCCGCACGCGGCCGTCAGCGCCATCGCGCCGCCCACCAGACCGACGGCCACCACTCTGCGTATCGACCTCAACGTCGATCCCTCTCCCTCAGAAACCCCACGAACCGAACCCCACGAACCGAAACCCGCAGACCGAAACCCGCGGGCCGAAACCCCACGACCCGGAACCCCACGACCCGGAACCCCGCACAGAACCCCGCGCACACGACGGGCTCGACCACTACACGCGCCGGCCTCCGGAAAGGTTGCGCCATTCGGGGCCCGGTGCGCTCCGAGAACGCGAACGGCCCGACCCCAACGGGTGAGGATCGGGCCGCTCGTCCGCACCGCGCCGACGAACCGGGACTATCCGGTCAGTCGGCGGGCAGGATCTACCAGTTCGCCCAGGCGATGTTCCAGCCGCCCAGCCCGTTGGAGGGCGCGACGGTCTTCTCCTTGCTGTTCACGACCTTGACCACGTCGCCGATCATCGAGTCGTTGAAGAACTTGCCCGCGACGGAGGTGTCGCTGCCGCCCTTCTCGTCCACCATCGCGACGCAGCCGTGGCTGGCGTTGGTCCT
The DNA here is from genome assembly GCF_040685715.1 of Kitasatospora sp. NPDC088264. Lineage (NCBI taxonomy): Bacteria > Bacillati > Actinomycetota > Actinomycetes > Kitasatosporales > Streptomycetaceae > Kitasatospora > Kitasatospora sp. NPDC088264. The sequence goes on along the minus strand of NZ_JBFBIR010000009.1, from coordinate 137,442 downwards.
GCCGAACGGATTGGTCGCGTTGGACCAGTAGTTGCCGTGCACGAAGGTGCCGGAGGTGGTCAGCCGCATCGCGTGCGGCACGTCCTGGATGTCGTACTCGCCGCCGAGGCCGACGGTCTGCGAGTTCATCCGGGTGACCTTCTCCTTGGACATGATCACCATCGTCCCGCTCCAGGACGGCGTCGCCTCCGCGCCCATGGTGACCGGCACGGTGGTGCTCTTGCCGCCCCGCTCGATCGTCATCTGGTGCGCCTTGGCGTCGGCGGTGGCGATCTGGGAGCGGCCGATGGTGAACGGCTCGTCCTTGTCCACGTCGCCGTAGACGCCCGGGGCGACCTCGACGCTCTTCAGCCGGTACTTGATGGTGACCTTGGTGTCCGGCTTCCAGTACTCGGCCGGGCGGAAGTCCAGCCGGTTGTCGCCGAACCAGTGGCCCTTCACCTCGGTGCCGTTGTTCGTCTCGAAGGTGATGCCCTTGAGGACGGCGTCCTTGTTCTTGACGGTCTTGCTGAAGTTCACCGAGACGATCATGCCGACGCCGTAGGTGGCGCCGTCGCTGATGTTGTCGTTGGTGGAGACCTTCTTGTCCGGCGTCAGCGTGGTGAACGTCGTGGTGGACGCGGTCACCAGGCCGTCGGCGTCCTTGGCCTGCGCGTTCACCTTGTACGCCATGCCGACGGTGAGCGCGGCGGCGGGCTTCCAGCCGATGCCGTCCGGAGTGATCGCCCCGTCGACCGGCTTGCCGTTCTTGTCGGTCACCTCGACCGTGGTGAGCTTGCCGTTCGAGACGGACACCTGCAACGCGTTGCTCGGTGCGACGTCCTGGGCGCCGTCCTTCGGCTCGACGGCCAGCACCGCGGCGGAGGCCTTCGGCTCGCCCGACGCGCCCGCCGGGGCCGCCGTCCCGCCCGCACCCGCCGTCGCCGCGGGCGCCGCGTTGTCGCCCCCGCCGCCCGTTCCGCCCTTGTCGTCGCCGCAGGCCGCGGTGAGCAGCAGCACCCCGCCCATGACCAACGCCATCGCACCCCTGCGCCCGTAACGGCTGGTGGTACGTATCGCGGCGTCGGCCGTCTTCCCCGTCTTCACGGTTTCTCCCCTCCCGGTATTCACTCTCTCGACGCGTTGAGTGCCCCCATGAGTTGCACCGGACGCCGATCTTTCGCGCCGGACCAGGGCGCACGCCGGAGCAGGATAGCCGGGCCGTCTGAGCGGGTCCCGGGGGGAGGTGGGTGGATCGGGGGTGAATCGGCGGTGAAGATCGACTACTGCGCGACGGGGCTGGAGGCGGGCCCGGCCGTGGGCCCGGCCGTGGGCCCGGCAACCGGCCCGGCGACCGGCCCGAGGGCGCTGCCCGCCACCCACTGCTCCCACGGCATGTTCCAGCCGTTGAGGCCGTTCTGTGGCGGCACGAAGTCCCCCGCGGAGGCCTTCGCCTCCAGCACGTCGCCCGGGATGGTGTGCTCGAACAGCCAGCCCGCCGGGGAGTCCTTGCTCGCTCCGCCCTTGGCGTCGGCCAGGCCGATGCAGCCGTGGCTGGTGTTGGCGGCGCCGAACACCCCGGGGTCCGCCCAGTAGTTGCCGTGCACGAAGGTGCCGGAGTTGGTCAGCCGCATCGCGTGCGGCACGTCCTTGATGTCGTACTCGTCGCCCATCCCGACGGTCTGCGAGTTCATCCGGGTCACCTTGTACTTCTCCGACACCACCATGACGCCCCGGTAGGTGGAGTGGTCACGGCTGCCGCCGGACACCTTGAGCACCCGCACCACCTTGCCGCCCTGCCCGGCCCGGACGGTCAGGGTGTGCGCGTCCAGGTCGACGGTGGAGACCTGGGCCCGGCCGACGGTGAAGTGCAGGTCCTTGGTCTGGGTCCCGAACTCGCCCGGCGCGCCCTGCACGTCCTTCAGCCGCAGCGCCACCGTCACCTTGGTGCCCGCCGCCCAGTACTGCTGCGGGCGGACGTCCAGCCGCTGGTTGCCGAACCAGTGCGCGGCCACCGGGACGGGCGGGTCGGCGCTCACCTGGACGGCCTTCTCCACCGCCGCCCGGTCCGTGATCGGCCGGCTGAAGCGCAACGACACCGGCATGCCGACACCGACGGTGGAGCCGTCCTCCGGGGTGAAGAAGGCGACGAAGGTGTGCGCCCGGGCCATCGTGGAGAACGCCGAGTGCTGGGCCGCCCGTTGGCCCTGGTCGTCCTCGGCGACGGCGTCCAGGGTGTACGCGGTGCCCAGCGGCAGCGGGCCGTCGGGCGTCCAGGCGGCGCCGTCCGGGGCGATCGTGCCGGGGACCTCGGTGCCCTTGGTGTCGGCCAGCCGGACGGTGACCAGCCGGCCCTGCGCCGCCGTCACCCGGACCGGGCCCTCCGGCGGCACGTCCTGGGCGCCGTCGGCGGGCAGCGCCGTGACGACCGCCCGGGACGGCGGCGGGGGCGGGGTGTGCGCCCCGGGCCCGGCGGCGTCCTGCGCGGGGGCCGCCGGGGAGCCGCCGCACCCCGTCAGGACGGCGAGGCCCCAGGCCACCGCCGCCGCCCGCCGCGCCCACACCCGTCCTCGGCGCCGCATCCCGGGGCCTCCCACTGTCCACGTCCGGTACCGGGAAGGTCCGGTACCGGGAGCCTCCGCCACCGGGGACGCCCGATGCCAGGAACGTCCGGTGGCGGGAACGCCCGATACCGGGAACAACGAGGGCAATCGCGGCGGGGACACGCGCAGCCGCGCGAAATCCCCCCATCCATCGGCCGCCATCCGCCGGTAAGCCCCCGTTCAGCCGCTTCCGATCTGCGCAATCCGGGAAAGAGGAAGTGAACGGGGTCCGGGACACCCCGTCCAGGGAGGGTGCGGCCATGGCGTCAGGGCAGGAGCTGGAAGCCGGAGTGCGGCCGCCCGGCGGGGACACCGCCGAGCCACCGTGGCCCGGCAGCTGGCAGCCGCTCGGCGCCCGCTTCCGGACCGACCAACAGGGCCGCCAGGGAACCAACTTCGCGCTCTGGGCGGCCGGCGCCGAGGCGGTCGACCTCTGCCTGTTCGACGAGGACGGCCGGGAGGCCCGGCACCGCCTCACCGAGCAGGACTTCCAGACCTGGCACGGCTTCCTGCCCGGCGTCCGCCCCGGCAGCCGGTACGGCTTCCGCGTGCACGGCCGGTGGGACCCGTGGACCGGCGCCCGCTGGAACCCGGCGAAGCTGCTGCTCGACCCGTACGCCCGTGCCGTGGACGGCTGTTACACCAGCCACGACGCGGTCTGCGCCGCCGTCCGCAACTGGCCGGAGGCGGACGTCGCCGACACCGTCCGGGACAACCGCGACTCCGCCCGCTACGTGCCCAGATCCGTGGTCGTCCACGATGACGACGACTGGTACGACGACCACCGCCCGAAGACCCCGTGGGCCGAGACGGTGCTCTACGAACTGCACGTGCGCGGCTTCACCATGCGCCACCCCGACGTCCCGCCGGAGCTCCGCGGCACCTACGCGGGCCTGGCCCACCCGGCCGCCGTCGCCCACCTGACCCGCCTCGGCGTGACCGCCGTCGAGCTGCTGCCGGTGCACCAGTACGCCAGCGAGGACCACCTCCAGTCGCGCGGCCTGGTCAACTACTGGGGCTACAACACGATCGGCTACTTCGCCCCGCACGCCGGCTACTCGGCGGCCGGCTCGCGCGGCGGCCAGGTCGGCGAGTTCAAGCGGATGGTCCGCGCCCTGCACGCCGCCGGGATCGAGGTGATCCTCGACGTGGTGTTCAACCACACCGCGGAGGGCGCCGAACTCGGCCCGATGCTCTCGCTGCGCGGCATCGACAACACCGCCTACTACCGCCCGGCCCCGCACCGCCCGCGCGGCTACGCCGACTTCACCGGCTGCGGCAACACCCTGGACACCCGCCGCCCGCAGGTGGTCCGGCTGGTCACCGACTCGCTGCGGTACTGGGTCACCGAGATGGGCGTGGACGGCTTCCGCTTCGACCTCGCCGCCGCCCTCGCCCGCGGCACCGACGGGGTCGACATGGACCACCCCTTCCTCGCTGCCGTCTCCCAGGACCCGCTGCTCAGCCGGGTGAAGCTGATCGCCGAGCCCTGGGACGTCGGCCCGGGCGGCTACCAGGTCGGCGGCTTCCCCCCGCTGTGGGCCGAGTGGAACGACAAGTACCGGGACACCGTGCGGGACTTCTGGCGCGGCGCCCGCCCGGACGTGCGCGAGCTGGGCTACCGGCTGTCCGGCTCCTCCGACCTCTACCAGCGCGGCGGCCGCCGCCCGTACGCCTCCGTCAACTACGTGACCGCGCACGACGGTTTCACGCTGCGCGACCTGGTCAGCTACGACCGCAAGCACAACGAGGCCAACGGCGAGGCCAACCGGGACGGCACCGACGACAACCGGTCCTGGAACCACGGCGTCGAGGGCGAGACCACCGACCCGGAGGTGAACGCCCTGCGGCTGCGCCAACTGCGCAACCTGCTGGCCACGCTGCTGCTCTCCACCGGCGTCCCCATGCTCACCGCCGGGGACGAGCTGGGCCGCACCCAGGGCGGCAACAACAACGCCTACTGCCAGGACAACGAGCTCGGCTGGCTGGACTGGTCGCTCCTGGCGGATCCCCGCTGGCGCGGGCTGTGCGAGCTGACCGCCCGGCTGATCCGGCTGCGCCGGGCCCACCCGGTGCTGCGGCAGCGGGCGTTCTTCTCCGGCCGGGCCGCCGCTCCGGGCGGCCAGCCGGACCTCGCCTGGTTCACGCCGCTGGGCAAGGAGATGACCGAGGCCGACTGGTTCGCCCCGACCGCCTGCCTGGGCATGCTGCTGTCCGGCACCGCGATGTCCGAACGGGACGAGGCCGGGCGGCCGACGCTGGACGACAGCTTCCTGCTGCTGCTCAACGCCGGTCACGAACCGGTGTTGTTCACCCTCCCCGGCGAGCCCTGGGCCGCGCCGGAGGAGGCGTACGAGACGGTGGTCGACACCGCCGTCGAGGGCGGCGGCGAGCCCTGTCCGCAGGGCGCGACGCTGCTGGCCGGGCGCTCGCTGCGGCTGCTGCGCGCGCCCGCCGCCACGGCCTGAGCGGCGTCGGCCGCGCGTGCGGCGCACTCCGGCCCGTACGGCCGGCCCCACGCGCCCCGCCGTTCACCCGCGCCCCACCCGTACGGGTGGCCGGTTCTCGCCGAAGGGTTCTGTCAGGGGTGAAAAACCTGATGAGAAATGACGCGACCTCGTCCTACCCTCACGACGATGGCCGAGAACCGACAACACGACGACACCGCGACCGGGCACCGCTCCACGGTCCGCTCCCTCCTGCGCCTGTGGCCCTACGCCCGAGCCGTCCGCCGCCGGTTGGCCACCTCGGTGGCCGCCGCCCTGGTCGCCATGCTGAGCGTCCTCGGCGTCCCGCTGGTCCTCGGCCGGATCGTCGACGGTCCGCTCGCCGAACACGACCTGAGCGGACTCTGGCCGCTGATCGGCCTGCTGCTGGTCCTCGGGCTGGTCGAGGCCGCGCTGTTCTACACCCGCCGGGTGGTCCTGGCCCGCCCGCTGGCCGGGCTGGAGACGGCCATGCGCGGCGACCTCTTCGCCAAGCTCCAGCGGCTGCCGATCTCCTTCCACGAGCGCTGGGGATCCGGCCAGCTGCTCTCCCGGGCCACCGCCGACATGTACACCATGCGGCTGTTTCTGGCCTTCCCGCTGGTCTTCCTGGTCGTCAACTCGGTGATGTTCCTCGCCGGCACGGCGGTGATGTTCACCCAGGACTGGCGGCTCGCCCTGATCATCCTGCTGCCCGCCGTCCCGCTGTTCGTGCTCACCCGGCGGTTCGAGGCCGGCTACTCCGGCGCCTCCCGCCGCGCCCAGGACCAGAACGGCGACCTCGCCACCGTCATCGAGGAGTCCGTCCTCGGCATCCGCATCCTCAAGGCCTTCGGCCGCCACCGCTCGATGGCCGAGCGCTTCCGCGCCCAGGCCCACGACCTGCGCCGCACCGAACTGCGCAAGGCCGGGCTGCTCGCCAACCTCTGGGCGGTCATCGTCGGCCTGCCCGAGATCGCCCTCGGCTGCGCCCTCGCCGCCGGCGCCTACCTGGTCGCCCACGACGAGCTGAGCGCCGGCACCCTGGTCGCCTTCCTCTCCACCGCGCTGGCGCTGCGCTGGCCGGTCGAGTCCCTGGGCTGGCTGCTCGCCTACGCCAACGAGGCCGCCACCGCCACCGACCGCTTCTTCGAGGTGCTGGACGAGCCCGAGACCGCCGACCCGGGCACCGCCGACGGCCTCGGCGGTGCCCCCGACGGCATCCGCTTCACCGGCGTCCGCTTCCGCTACCCCGACGCCCCCGACGACACCCCCGACCTGCTGGCCGGCATCGACCTGCACATCCGCAGCGGCGAGACGATGGCCCTGGTCGGCGCCACCGGCAGCGGCAAGACCACGCTCACCGCGCTGCTCCCCCGCCTGTACGAGGCCACCGCCGGCACCATCACCCTGGACGGCCGGGACATCCGCGACCTCCCCCGGGAGCGGCTGCGCGAGCTGGTCGCGGTCGCCTTCGAGGAGCCCACCCTGTTCTCCGCCACCGTCCGGGAGAACGTCCTGATGGGCGCCCCGGGCGCGAACGACCAGCAGCTGCGCGCCGCCCTGGCCACCGCCCAGGCCTCCTTCGTGGACAAGCTCCCGGACGGCGTGGACACCGAGGTCGGCGAGCAGGGCCTGAGCCTGTCCGGCGGCCAGCGCCAGCGCCTCGCCCTGGCCCGTGCGGTGGTCGGCGACCCGGCCTTCCTGGTGCTGGACGACCCGCTCTCCGCCCTCGACGTGCACACCGAGGCCCTGGTCGAACGGGCGCTGCGCCAGGTCCTCGGCGCCACCACCGCCCTGGTGGTCGCCCACCGCCCGAGCACCGTGCTGCTCGCCGACCGGGTCGCGGTGCTCTCCGACGGCCGGATCGAGGCCGTCGGCACCCACCAGGACCTGCTGCGCGACTGCGCGCACTACCGCGAACTGATGTCGGGCGAGTCCGCCCCGATGCCCGAGGCCGTCCTGGTCTCCGAGGGGGGCACCACCCGATGACCACCACCATCTCGCCCGTCGGCCCCGCCGAACGGGAGACCGCCGAACCGGTCGAGGAACAGCTGCCGCCGCCCCCGGCCGACGAGGAGGACATCCCCGTCCCGCCCGGCGCGCCCCGGGCTCTGCTGCGCTCGCTGCTCGGCCCGCACCGGGCCCGGATCGCCGTCGCGATGCTGGTGATCCTCATCCAGCAGGCGGCCCTGCAGTCCGGCCCGCTGCTGGTCGCCATCGCGATGGACCGCGGCATCCCGGCACTGCGCGAGAGCGACAGCGGCCCGCTGATCGCGGTGGTCTGCGCCTACCTGGGCTGCGCGCTGCTCAGCCTGCTGCTGCAGTGGGCGTTCATCAAGATCAGCGCCCGGGTCAACCAGGACATCCTGCTGGAGCTGCGCGGCCGGATCTTCCGGCACGCCCAGCGGCTGAGCCTGGACTTCCACGAGCGCTACACCTCGGGCCGGATCATCTCCCGCGCCACCAGCGACGTGGACGCGCTGCGCGAGCTGCTCTCCGAGGGCCTCCAGGAGCTGCTGACCGTCCTCCTGTCGGTTTGCTACATCTCGGTGCTGCTGCTGGTGCTGGACTGGCGGCTCGGACTGGTCTCGCTGGCGTCGATCCTGCCGCTGGCGCTGATCGCCCGGTCCTTCCGCAGCCGCTCGCGCCGGGTCTACCGCCGCTCCCGCACCTCGGCCGCCTCACTGATCGTCCGTTTCACCGAGACCATGAACGGCATCCGCCCGGTGCAGGCCTTCCGCCGCGAGAAGGCCAACGACGAGGCCTTCGCCGTGGTCAACCGGCAGTCCGCCACCGCGACGGCGGACGGCCTGCTGGAGATCGCCCGCTACGTCGGCCTCTCCCGCGTCACCGCCAACCTGTGGACCACCGGCGTGGTGCTGCTCGGCGCCTACCTGGTCGCCGACGGCACGGTCGAGCTGGGCGTGCTCACCGCCTTCGTGCTCTACCTGCGCCGGCTCTACGACCCGATCGACCAGCTGGCGATGTTCCTGAACAGCTACCAGTCGGCCGCCGCCGCGCTGGAGAAGATCGCCGGCCTGCTCGCCCACGAGCCGACCGTCGCCGAACCGGCCGCGCCCGCCGAACTGCCGCAGGCCGCCGGCAAGGGGCGCGAGGTCCGCTTCGAGGAGACCCGTTTCGCCTACCGCACCGGCAAGCAGGTGCTGCCGCCGTTCGACCTGGTGATCCCGGCCGGGCAGACGGTGGCGGTGGTCGGCGCGACCGGCGCCGGCAAGTCGACGGTCGCCAAGCTGCTGGCCCGCTTCTACGACCCGACCGACGGCCGGATCCGGCTGGACGGCGTGGACCTGCGCGACCTCGCCACCCCCGAGCTGCGGCGCGGCGTGGTGATGGTGACCCAGGAGTCCTTCCTGTTCTCCGGCACCGTCGCCGAGAACATCGCGATCGGCCGCCCCGGCGCCGGCCGCGAGGAGGTCGAGCAGGCCGCCCGGGACATCGGCGCGTACGAGTTCATCGCGGCGCTCCCGGACGGCTTCGACACCGACGTGCGCAAGCGCGGCGGCCGGATCTCCGCCGGGCAGCGCCAGCTGGTCGCCTTCGCCCGCGCCCTGCTCGCCGACCCGGCGGTGCTGATCCTCGACGAGGCGACCAGCTCGCTGGACGTCCCCGGCGAGCAGGCCGTCCAGCGGGCCATGCGCACGGTGCTGGCCGGCCGGACGGCGGTGATCATCGCGCACCGGCTCTCCACCGTGGAGATCGCCGACCGCGTCCTGGTGATGGACCAGGGCCGGATCGTCGAGGACGGCTCCCCGCAGGAGCTGATCGACGGATCCGGCCGCTTCGCCGCCCTCCACCAGGCCTGGCGGGACAGCCTGGTCTAGGGCCGGCGCTCCCCCCGGCAGGGCCTCAGCGCAGCACCCCCGCGTCCATCCCCGACGACTCGGCGGGCAGGGCCACCAGCCCCAGCTCCGCCGGGGAGGCCAGCCGGGGGTGGGCCGGCAGCACCCGGACGGTGTAGCCGAACGGGCCGGTCCGGCACAGCTCCAGCGAGCCCTCGTAGCGGGTCCGGCCGTCCAGGTCGGACCCGCCGACCGGCTTGAGGGCGAGCACGCAGCCGTCCGAGATGCCGTCCGTCTCGTCCACCCGGCCGGACACCGCCTGCACCTCGACGTCGCCCGGCTCCAGCGCCCCGAGCGTGACCTGCACCCGCAGCGCCAGCGAGCTGCCCAGCTCCTGCGCCTCGTCCGGACAGTCCGCCTCGACGTGCTCGACCCGGACGGCCGGCCAGGCCTCCCGGACCTTCGCCTTCCAGGCCGCCAGCTCCAGGGCGCCGTGGTGCTCCGCCGCCGCCAGCTCCCGCTGGGCCAGCGCCGCCGGGGTGTACAGCCGTTCGACGTACTCGCGGACCATCCGCCCGGCCAGCACCTTGGGGCCGAGGGTGACCAGGGTGTGCCGGACCATGGCGATCCAGCGGTGCGGCAGCCCGTCCGTGCCCCGGTCGTAGAACCGGCCGGCGACCTGGTCCTCGATCAGGTCGTACAGCGCGGCGGCCTCGATGTCGTCGCGGCGCTCGGCCTCGCTGCTCTCCGGGTCGAGCACGCCGTCGGTCTCGTCGGCGGTGGGGATCGCCCAGCCGTTCTGGCCGTCGTACCACTCGTCCCACCAGCCGTCCAGGACGGACAGGTTGAGGCAGCCGTTGAGCGCGGCCTTCATCCCGGAGGTACCGCAGGCCTCCAGCGGGCGCAGCGGGTTGTTCAGCCAGACGTCGCAGCCCGGGTAGAGGTGCCGGGCCATCGCCATGTCGTAGTCCGGCAGGAAGACGATCCGGTGCCGGACGGCCGGGTCGTCGGCGAAGGCGACCATCTGCTGGATCAGCCGCTTGCCGCCGTCGTCGGCCGGGTGGGCCTTGCCGGCGACCACGATCTGCACCGGCCGGACGGGGTGCAGCAGCAGGGCGCGCAGCCGGTCCGGGTCGCGCAGCATCAGGGTGAGCCGCTTGTACGAGGGCACCCGGCGGGCGAAGCCGATGGTGAGCACGTCGGGGTCGAGCACCGAGGAGACCCAGCCGAGTTCGGCCTCGCCGGCGCCGCGCTGGCGCCAGGAGTCGCGCAGTCGGCGGCGGGCCTCGTCGACCAGTTGGGCGCGCAGGCTGCGGCGCAGGTCCCAGATCTCGGTGTTGCCGATCCGCTCCAGGCCGGTCCAGCGCTTGGCGTCGCCGGTGGTCATGGCGTCCTCGGCGCGGTCGGCGCCGATCTCGGCGGCGCCGAGCCGCACGACCGCCGGGTCGATCCAGGTGGCGGCGTGGACGCCGTTGGTGACGGAGGTGATCGGCACCTCGGTGGCGTCGAAGCCGGGCCAGAGGCCGTTGAACATGGAGCGGCTGACCTCGCCGTGCAGGGTGGAGACCCCGTTGGCGCGCTGGGCGAGCCGCAGGCCCATGGCGGCCATGTTGAAGAGCTTCGGGTCCCCGCCGGGCCAGGTCTCGGCGCCGAGCGCGAGCACCGGCTCGACCGGGACGCCCGGCAGCGCGGCGTCGCCGCTGAAGTGGCGGGCGACCAGCTCGCGGTCGAAGCGGTCGATGCCGGCCGGGACGGGTGTGTGGGTGGTGAACAGGGTGCCGGCCCGGACGGACTCCAGGGCGGCGGCGAAGTCCAGGCCGACGCTGTCGGGGCCGGGTGAGCCGGTGGAGACCAGCTCGCGGATCCGTTCGACGCCGAGGAAGCCCGCGTGGCCCTCGTTGGTGTGGAACACCTCGGGGGCGGGGTGCCCGGTGAGCCGGCAGTAGGCGCGGACGGCGCGGACGCCGCCGATGCCGAGCAGCATCTCCTGGAGCAGCCGGTGCTCGCTGCCGCCGCCGTAGAGCCGGTCGGTGACGTCGCGCTCGGCGGGCGAGTTGGCCTCGATGTCGGAGTCGAGGAGCAGCAGCGGGACCCGTCCGACCTGGGCCTTCCAGATGTGCGCGGCCAGGGTGCGGCCGCCGGGCAGGGCGAGGTCGACCCGGCCGGGGGTGCCGTCGTCCTCCCGGAGCAGGCTGACCGCGAGTTCGTCCGGGTCGAGCAGCGGGTAGCGCTCCTGCTGCCAGCCGTCCCGGTTGAGGGACTGCCGGAAGTAGCCGTGCCGGTAGAACAGGCCGACGCCGATGATCGGGACGCCGAGGTCGCTGGCGGCCTTGAGGTGGTCGCCGGCCAGGATGCCGAGCCCGCCGGAGTACTGGGGCAGCGCGGCGGCGATGCCGTACTCGGGCGAGAAGTAGGCGATGGCGGCGGGCAGCGGGGTGGCGCCGGCCTCCTGCTGGGCCTGGTACCAGCGCGGGCCGCTGAGGTACTCGCGCAGGTCGTCGGCGAGGTCGCCGAGTCTGCGCAGGAACCGCCGGTCGGCGGCGAGGGCGGCGAGCCGGGCGGCCGGGACCTCCCCGAGCAGCCGCACCGGGTCCTCGCCGGTCGCGGCCCAGACCTCCGGGTCCACGGACCGGAAGAGGTCCCTGGTCTCGGGGTGCCAGGACCAGCGCAGGTTGAGGGCCAGCTCGTGCAGCGGCTGGAGTTGTTCGGGCAGGACGGTGCGGACGGTGAATCTGCGGATTGCCTTCACGGCGTGAAGCGTAGCCGCGATGTCCGTCATGACAGTGCGTCAAGTGGGCTATTGGGCATCCGTTCGGCCTATTGATGAGATCGCATTCGGCGCATTGGTCTGCACGGGGGGCGCGCGCGGCGCACATTTCCGGGGTCCTGCGCTACCAATGCATGAACACTGCGGAACAGGTCCATTTCCGATGGCTCATCCGCTCAGGACAAAGCCCGAAACTACTGTCGTACCGCTGCAAAAGTCTTGTCCCCGGTGCGAGGATGACTCAAGGTCGTTGATGCTGCGGGGAGTGCGGCGGCGGGTGGCGTCCGCCTTGAAGCAGCACGTCCGAATCCTTTTCGCGTTGATCGTTCCCCTTCTTCTTAGCCCATTCGGCGCTCACCTCGCACCGACGCGTGTCCTCGTACTCGGCCTGCTCGTTCACGGGTCGACCGGGTCGCCCAGGGGCGTGCCCCTGGAGGCGCGCGCCGGGACGCGCGCGGCTCCAGGGCCTCCCGTCGAGGACTCGGCGGGCGCCGGGCAGGTTGCCGGGGACGGCGGCGCGGGCAGGCTTCCGGTCGCACGTCCTCCCCACCCAGCAGTCCTCCCGGTACTCCCCTGGCCCATCCCCGGCCCGCGGGAGCTGCCGCCGATCTCGGGCAGGAGTTTGACATGCACGGCGACACGCGGGACCAGTCCACACCGGTGGCCGACAGCCACGACGCAGCGGTCGCGGAATCCGCCGGACGGATGGATTCTGACACTCGGACGGATCCGGCGATGCCGGCACCGCGGGCCGCCGGGGCGGTCCGCACCGAGCCGGCCGAAGCGGCCCGACAACCCGGGGCCGAGGAGGGCCGGACCGCGGCACCGCGCAGGCGCACCACCACCACGCGCCGCGCCGCCGCCACCGCGAAGGCCCCCGCCGACGCCGCCGGGACCGCCGGGACCACCGCCGAGGGCGCCTCCGGCGCCGCGCCGCGCAAGGCCTCCGCCCGCAAGCCCGCCGCCCGCAAGACGACAGAGAGCGACACCGTGATCGGCCGCATCCCCGTCCTGGACGTCAGCCCCCTCGTCGACTCCGGCCGCCGCCCGGCCAAGGCCGTCGTCGGCGAGACCTTCCTGGTCACCGCGACCGTGTTCCGCGAGGGCCACGACGCCGTCAACGCCAACGTGGTGCTGCGCGACCCGCGCGGCCGCGGCGGCCCGTGGACGCCGATGCGCGAGCTGGCCGAGGGCACCGACCGCTGGGGCGCGCACGTCACCCCGACCGCGCCCGGCCGCTGGTCGTACCTGGTCGAGGCGTGGAGCGACCCGGTCGCCACCTGGCGCCGGACCGCCGCCGTGAAGCTGCCCGCCGGGATCGACACCGCGCTGGTCCTGGAGGACGGCGCCCGGCTGCTGGAGCAGGCCGCGGTCGGCGTGCCGAAGAAGGAGGGCCGCGCGCACGTGCTGGCGGCCGCCGACGCGCTGCGCGACCCCGGCCTGCCGCCGCTGTCCCGGCTGGCCGCCGCGCTCGCCCCCGAGGTGCTGGACCTGCTGGCCCGGTACCCGCTGCGCGAACTGCTCAGCGCCTCCCGCCCGCTGCCGCTCCAGGTGGACCGCGAGCGCGCGCTGTACGGCTCCTGGTACGAGTTCTTCCCCCGCTCGGAGGGCGCGGTGGTGGATCCGAGCGGCGTCGAGCCGCCGCGTTCGGGCACCCTGCGCACCGCCGCCGAGCGGCTGCCGGCCGTCGCCGCGATGGGCTTCGACGTGGTCTACCTGCCGCCGGTGCACCCGATCGGGCGAGCCTTCCGCAAGGGGCCGGACAACGCCCTGACGGCCGGTCCGCACGACGTCGGCTCGCCCTGGGCGATCGGCTCCCCCGAGGGCGGCCACGACGCCGTCCACCCCGACCTCGGCACGATCGAGGACTTCGACCACTTCGTCGCCGAGGCCGAGGCCCTGCGCCTGGAGGTGGCGCTGGACTTCGCCCTCCAGTGCTCCCCCGACCACCCGTGGGTGAACAAGCACCCGGAATGGTTCAGCCACCGCGCGGACGGCACCATCGCGTACGCCGAGAACCCTCCGAAGAAGTACCAGGACATCTATCCGATCAACTTCGACCAGGACATGGACGGAATCGTCAAGGAAACCATCCGGATCCTCCGGTTCTGGATGTCCCACGGCGTTCGGATCTTCCGGGTCGACAACCCGCACACCAAACCGGTGGCGTTCTGGGAGAAGGTGCTCGCCGACATCGCCCGCACCGACCCGGACGTCGTGTTCCTGGCGGAGGCCTTCACCCGGCCCGCGATGATGCACACCCTGGGGAAGATCGGCTTCCACCAGTCGTACACGTACTTCACCTGGCGCACCACCAAGCCGGAACTCACCGAGTACCTCACCGAACTCACCGGTGACGCCGCCGCCTACATGCGGCCCAACTTCTTCGCCAACACCCCGGACATCCTGCACGGCTACCTCCAGCACGGCGGCCGCGCCGCGTTCGCGATCCGCGCCGTGCTCGCCGCCACCCTCGCCCCCAGCTACGGCGTCTACGCCGGCTTCGAGCTGTACGAGGACGAGCCGGCCCACCCCGGCTCCGAGGAGTACCTGCACTCGGAGAAGTACGAGCTGCGCCCGCGCGACTGGACCCGCACCGACTCCCTCGCCCCGCTGCTCACCGTGCTGAACCGGCTGCGCCGGCGCCACCCCGCCCTCCAGCAGCTGCGCAACCTGCGCTTCCACCCCACCGACAACGACCAGGTGCTCGCCTACTCCAAGACCGCGACCACCCCCGAGGGCCTCACCGACCAGGTCGTCACCGTGGTCAACCTCGACCCGCACCACGTCCAGGAGGCCACCGTCACCCTCGACGGCGACGGCCCGTACGCGGTGCACGACGAGCTCACCGGCGCCGTCTACACCTGGGGCCGGCACAACTACGTCCGGCTCGATCCCTCAGCCGAGCCGGCTCACCTCCTCACGGTTCGGAGGAACCCAGCGTGACTGTGAACGAGCCCGTCCCCGACACCTTCCCGGAGACCTCGAAGAAGAACCTGGACCCGGAGTGGTTCAAGCGTGCGGTCTTCTACGAGGTGCTGGTGCGGTCCTTCCAGGACAGCAACGGCGACGGGGTCGGGGACCTGAAGGGGCTCACCACCAAACTCGACTACCTGCAGTGGCTCGGGGTCGACTGCCTCTGGCTCCCGCCGTTCTTCGCCTCGCCGCTGCGCGACGGCGGGTACGACGTGGCCGACTACAAGTCGGTGCTGCCGGAGTTCGGCGACCTCGCCGACTTCATGGAGTTCGTCGACGCCGCGCACGCCCGCGGCATGCGCGTGATCATCGACTTCGTCATGAACCACACCAGCGACCAGCACCCGTGGTTCCAGGCCTCCCGGACGGACCCGGACGGCCCGTACGGCGACTTCTACATGTGGGCCGACGACGACAAGCAGTACCCGGACGCCCGGATCATCTTCGTCGACACCGAGACCTCCAACTGGACCTACGACCCGGTCCGCAAGCAGTACTTCTGGCACCGGTTCTTCTCCCACCAGCCGGACCTCAACTACGACAACCCCCGCGTCCAGCAGGAGATGATCGCCGGACTGCGGTTCTGGCTCGACCTCGGCATCGACGGCTTCCGGCTGGACGCGGTGCCGTACCTGTTCGCCCGCGAGGGCACCAACTGCGAGAACCTGCCGGAGACCCACGAGTTCCTCCAGCGGGTCCGCAAGGAGATCGACGCCGACTACCCCGACACCGTCCTGCTGGCCGAGGCCAACCAGTGGCCCGAGGACGTCGTCGACTACTTCGGCGACTTCACCGCGGGCGGCGACGAGTGCCACATGGCGTTCCACTTCCCGGTGATGCCCCGGATCTTCATGGCCGTGCGGCGGGAGTCCCGCTACCCGGTGTCGGAGATCCTCAGCAAGACCCCGCAGATCCCCGGCGGCTGCCAGTGGGGCATCTTCCTGCGCAACCACGACGAGCTGACCCTGGAGATGGTCACCGACGAGGAGCGCGACTACATGTACGCGGAGTACGCCAAGGACCCCCGGATGCGCGCCAACGTGGGCATCCGCCGCCGGCTCGCCCCGCTGCTGGAGAACGACCGCAACCAGATCGAGCTGTTCACCGCCCTGCTGTTCTCGCTGCCCGGCTCGCCGGTCCTCTACTACGGGGACGAGATCGGCATGGGCGACAACATCTGGCTGGGCGACCGGGACGGCGTGCGCACACCGATGCAGTGGACCCCGGACCGCAACGCGGGTTTCTCCTCCGCCGACCCGGGCAGGCTCAGTCTGCCGCCCATCATGGACCCGGTGTACGGCTACCAGGTGACCAACGTCGAGGCACAGCAGAGCAGTTCGAGTTCGCTGCTGCACTGGACGCGTCGCATGATCGAGATCCGCAAGCTCAATCCGGCGTTCGGCCTCGGTACGTACACCGAACTGCCCTCCAGCAACCCCGCCGTGCTGGCCTTCGTGCGCGAACACGAGGGGGACCTGGTCATGTGCGTGAACAACTTCTCGCGGTTCGCGCAGCCGACCGAGCTGGATCTGCGGCAGTACGGCGGACGGTACCCGGTCGAGCTGATCGGCGGGGTGCGCTTCCCCTCCATCGGCGAGTGGCCCTACCTGCTCACGCTGGCCGGCCACGGCTTCTACTGGTTCCAGCTCCGGCAGCCGCCGCGGCTGAGCGGGACCAGGCGCTCGAAGTAACGATCCGCCACACCCTGCCCCACAGCACCACCAGACCCTCCG
This sequence comes from Kitasatospora sp. NPDC088264, assembly GCF_040685715.1. NCBI lineage: Bacteria > Bacillati > Actinomycetota > Actinomycetes > Kitasatosporales > Streptomycetaceae > Kitasatospora > Kitasatospora sp. NPDC088264. The sequence goes on along the minus strand of NZ_JBFBIR010000009.1, from coordinate 121,116 downwards.
GGGGCGCGAGTTGAACCCCTGCGCCCCCGGAGTTCTCTGCACCGCCGCGTACGGAGAACAGCCCAACGGCCACCCACACGAAGGCGTGACACCTGAGCCCCGCTCGCGTGCCGCCGCCGCCGCGCCGCCGAAATCCGGAAGACTGACGGACCCGGCCAGACCCGTCGGGCAGTCCGCCCGCTTCCGGGGAAAGGGAGTCATGTCCGAAACCTCCCGTTCTCAAGCCCATGTGCAGCAGGACGCCCCCGCCGACACCGCCGCGCCGGCGGGCGCGCGGAGCACCGGGGCCCGGAGAACCGCCCTGGGGGTCAGCGAACTCGTCCAGGCCGCGCTGCCGCTGATCGCCGAGTGGCTCCCCACCCAGCGGTGGTACGCCGGAAAGGGACGGCCCATCACCGGCCTCACCCCGATGGTCGGAACCCCGCTCCAGGTCGGCGACCCCGCCCTGCTGCACCTGCTGCTGCGGGTCGAGCACGCCACCACGGCCGGCGCCCCGCACGGCGACATCTACCAACTCCTGCTCGGCATCCGCTCGGAGGGGCCCGCGGACATCGAGCCCAGCGCCGTGCTCGGCCGGCTCAACCAGGGCCCGTACGACGGCGCGGCGCTCTACGACGCCGTCCACGACCCCGAACTCACCGGGCGGCTGCTGGAACACCTCGCCACCGGCGACCGGTTCGGCTCGCTGTCCTTCCGCCGGACCCCCGGCTCCGGGCTCCCCGCCAACCTCCCAGGCCGCGCCTCCACCGCCGAGCAGTCCAACAGCTCGGTCATCTACGGCACCTCGTACATCCTCAAGCTGTTCCGCCGCATCCACCCCGGCACCAACCCCGACCTCGAACTCTCCCTCGCCCTCTCCCGGGCCGGCTCCACCCGGATCCCCCGGGTCGCCGCCTGGTTCGAGAGCCGGCTGGAACGCGCCGAACCCGCCACCCTCGGGCTGCTCCAGCGCTACCTGCCGGACGCCGAGGACGGCTGGGAGCTCGCCCTCGACCAGGTCGGCCGGCTCAAGGGCGACCCCTCCCCCGGCAACTTCGCCATCGAGGCCCACCGGCTCGGCCGGGCCACCGCCGAAGTCCACCGGGTCCTGGCCCGCTCGATGCCGGTCGCCCGGCTCGACCGCGCCCAGACCAGCCGGCTCGCCACCACCATGGCCGACCGGCTGGACAGCGCCGTCGCCGCCGTCCCCGGCCTGCTGCGCTACCGGGCCGCACTGCGCACCGCCTTCCAGCAACTCGCCGACGCCCACCCCGACGGCCTGCCCGTCCAGCGCATCCACGGCGACCTGCACCTCGGACAGGCCATGCGCACCCCGCACGGCTGGGTGCTGCTGGACTTCGAGGGCGAACCCGCCAAGTCCGTCAACGAACGCCGCGAACCCCAGCCCGCGCTGCGCGACGTCGCCGCCATGCTCCGCTCCTTCGACTACGCGGCCGCCCACCTGCTCGCCGGCGGCCCGGTCGATCCGGAACTCGCCCACCTCGCCGCCGCCTGGGCCCAGCGCAACCGCACCGCCTTCTGCGCCGGCTACACCGCCGGCGGCGGCGCCGACCCGGCGGCCTCACCGGAGCTGATGCGGGCCCTGGAGATCGACAAGGCGGTGTACGAGGTCGTGTACGAGGCCCGGCACCGGCCGAGCTGGCTGCCGATCCCGCTCGCCGCGATCAACCGGCTCGCCCTCACCGTCTGACCGCTCCGGCCCGCCCGCACCCCCTGCCCTGCCCGCCCCCTGCCCCACCCGCACCCCCGGTTCCGCCGCCCTGGAGTTAGCCCACCCCCCGTCGCAGGAGGACCCAGCCGTGACGCCGCTCGACCCGCCCGGCCGCACCACCCGCCCCGTCCCGGCCACCTTCCTGGCCGGCCCGGACTCGCCCCGGCCCGAGCCCGTCCCGGCCGAGGAGTCCGGGCCGGCCGGCGAACCCGCCCCGACGGAGGAGTCCGTACCAGTCGCGGCGTCCGCACCAGTCGCGGCGTCCGCACCGGTCACGGCCCCGCCCACGGCCTCGCTGCGCCTGCCCGAGGCGCCGCTGCCGCCGTCCGAGGTGGACCGGCTGGTCGGCGGGCAGCACCACGACCCGCACGCCCTGCTCAGCGCGCACCCGGTGCACGGCGGCACCGCGATCCGGGTGCTGCGCCCGTTCGCCGAGCGGGTGGTCGTCGAGACCACCCAGGGCCCGGCCGAACTCACCCATCAGCAGGGCGGGTTGTTCACGGGGCTGGTGGCCGGCGCCGACGCCGTGGACTACCGGCTGCTGGTGACCTACCCCGGCGGCGAGCCGCTGGCCCAGCACGACGGCTACCGCACCCCGCCCACCCTCGGCGAACTCGACCTGCACCTGATCTCCGAAGGCCGGCACGAGCAGCTATGGCAGGCCCTCGGCTCGCACGTGCGCACCGTCGACGGCGTCGCCGGCACCGCCTTCGCGGTCTGGGCGCCGAACGCCGTCGGCGTCCGGCTGATCGGCGACTTCAACCACTGGGACGGCACCGGGCACCCGATGCGCTCGCTCGGCTCGTCCGGCATCTGGGAGCTCTTCGTCCCGGGCCTCGCCGAGGGCGCCGCGTACAAGTACGAGATCCACACCCGGCAGGGCTGGGTGCTCGACAAGGCCGACCCGCTCGCCCGGGCCGCCCAGTGCCCGCCCGCCACCGCCTCGGTGGTCACCTCCTCCGACTACCGCTGGCAGGACGGCGACTGGATGGCCCGCCGGGCCCGCGCCGCACACCACCGGGCGCCGATGTCCGTCTACGAGCTGCACCTGGCCTCCTGGCGGCCCGACCTCACCAGCTACCGCGCCATCGCCGAGGAACTGCCGCGCTACCTCAAGGAGTTGAACTTCACCCACGTGGAGTTCATGCCGGTCATGGAGCACCCCTTCGGCGGCTCCTGGGGCTACCAGGTGTCCGGCTACTACGCCCCCACCGCCCGGCTCGGCAGCCCCGACGACTTCCGCCACCTGGTCGACACCCTGCACCGGCACGGCATCGGCGTGATCGTCGACTGGGTGCCCGCCCACTTCCCCAAGGACGCCTTCGCGCTCGCCCGCTTCGACGGCGAGCCGCTGTACGAGCCGGCCGACCCGCTGCGCGCCGAGCACCCCGACTGGGGAACCCTGGAGTTCGACTACGGCCGCACGGAGGTGCGCAACTTCCTCGTCGCCAACGCGGTCTACTGGTGCGAGGAGTTCCACATCGACGGCCTGCGGGTGGACGCCGTCGCCTCGATGCTCTACCTCGACTACTCCCGCGAGGGCGGCGCCTGGACGCCCAACCAGCACGGCGGCCGGGAGAACCCGGACGCGGCCGCGTTCCTCCAGGAGATGAACGCCACCGTCTACCGGCGCTGCCCCGGCGTGGTCACCATCGCCGAGGAGTCCACCGCCTGGGACGGCGTCACCCGCCCGACCGACGCCGGCGGCCTCGGCTTCGGGCTCAAGTGGAACATGGGCTGGATGCACGACTCGCTGGTCTACATGTCCAAGGAGCCGGTGCACCGCAAGTTCCACCACAACGAGATCACCTTCTCGATGGTGTACGCCTACTCGGAGAACTACGTCCTGCCGATCTCGCACGACGAGGTGGTGCACGGCAAGCAGGCGCTGGTCTCCAAGATGCCCGGCGACTGGTGGCAGCAGCGCGCCAACCACCGCGCCTACCTGGGCTTCATGTGGTCCCACCCGGGCAAGCAACTGCTCTTCATGGGACAGGAGTTCGCCCAGGGAGCTGAATGGGACCACGAGCAGGGCCCGCAGTGGTGGGTGCTCGACGAGCAGTGGCCCGCCCACCAGGACCACCGCGGCGTCCGCCGGCTGGTCCGCGACCTCAACCGGCACTACCTGGACACCCCCGCCCTCTGGGAGCGGGACACCACCCCGGACGGCTTCCGCTGGCTCGACGGCGGCGCCGCCGAGGACAACCTGCTCTCCTTCGTCCGGTACGGGGCCGACGGCTCGCCGCTGGTCGCGGTCTGCAACTTCTCCCCCGTCGTCCGGCACGGCCACCGGGTCGGTCTGCCCGACCTGGACGGCCGCGACCAGCTGTGGGAGGAACTGCTCAACACCGACGCCGAGGCCTACGGCGGCGGCGGCATCGGCAACTCCCACCCGGTCAAGGCCGAACCGACCCCCTGGCACGACCAGCCCCGCTCCGCCGAACTGGTCCTCCCCCCGCTCGCCACCCTCTGGCTCCGCCCGGCCCGCTGAGGGCCTGAGCACCAGAGTGTCTGAGCGCCTGCCCGGCCGGGCAGGCGCTCAGCTCGGCGCCGACACCGGGAAGCCGAGGTCCTCCGCGGCCCTGCCCAGCTCGCGGTCGTAGGTGATGAACTCGGTCAGCTCCGTGCGGAACGGGTCCGCGCTGGCCAGGTGCAACGCGTCCAGCGAGCCGAGGCGCGGAGTGCGGTAGGAGAGCGCCCGGGCGAGCACCGCGCTGCTGAGGTCGACCTGGTGGCTGCCCCGGAGCGCCTGGTCCACGTAGTAGGGGACCTGCTGGTGGGCCAGGCCCGCGCGGAGCAGGGCGCGGGTGATCTCCAGCCGGGCCAGCGCGCTGGTGATCAGCTCGGTCCCGGCGGGCAGCGCCTGCCGCCACGCCCGCACTGCGGCCGTCTCCGGCTCCGGCTTGATGAACTTCAGCAGCGCGCAGGAGTCGAGGTAGATCAACGGTTCCGCTCCCGTTCGCGGTCCTCCACCAGGAGGTCCGAGAGGCTGCCGATCTCCGGCAACAGGTCGAGGGCCAGCTCGGGCATGCCCTCCTCGGCGGGCGGGGTGACCTCGCCGGCCGCGACCATGCGTTCGAGGACCGTCGCCGGGGGTTCCTCCGGCACGAGTCTCAGCACGGGCCGCCCGCGGTCGGTGACGACGATCGTCGCGCCGGCCCGGACCCGCGCGACCGCCTTGGACGGGTTCTGGTTCAGCTCACGCAGTCCCATGGTCTCCATGCCCTCCAATGTAACTACGTCATGTAGGTACATCAAGGGCGGGCGGCGGCGCAAACCCCACGCCCAGGACGTTCAGCCCTTGCCCCGACTCGGCCGCTCTGCTCGCGGACGCCCGTTCGTGGTGCGAAGGTATGGTCGATATGGCCATATTCCGAGACGACGGGACGGAGACACCCACGTGGCGCGCAGCGTGTACGTGACCGGTATCGACCGGGGGGACGGCCGGCAGGCGGTCGAACTCGGGGTCATGGAACTGCTCACCCGCCAGGTGGACCGGGTCGGGGTGTTCCGGCCGCTGGTGCACGCGCACGCGGGGGCGTCTGCCGGCCACCGGGCCGGGTCCGAGCCGGGCTCGGACCACGTGGTGGAGCTGCTGCGCGGCCGGTACCGGATCGACCTGCCGAGTTCCGAGCTGTACGGGCTCAGCTACGAGGAGGCCGCCGCGCTGCAGGCCGCCCGGGGGCAGGACGAGCTGGTCTCCGCCCTGGTCGACCGCTTCCGCGCGCTGGAGCGGCGCTGCCAGGCGGTGCTGGTGCTCGGCACCGACTTCGCCGACACCAACATCCCGGACGAGCTGGCCTTCAACGCCCGGCTGGCCAACGAGTTCGGCGCCGCCGTGCTGCCGGTCGTCGGCGGGCACGCCGAGGACCCGGAGGCCGTCATCGCCGAGGTCCGCAACGCCCACCGGGCGTTCACCGACCTGGGCTGCGAGACCCTGGCGATGATCGCCAACCGGGTCGCCCCGGGCGCCAAGCAGCGGATCCAGCGCAAGCTCACCGAGAAGCTGCCGATCCCCGCCTACGTCATCCCGGAGGAGCCGGCGCTGGCCGCGCCGACCGTCGCCCAGCTGGTCGAGACGACCGGCGCCGAGGTCCTGCTCGGGGACGCCGCCGGCCTGGCCCGGGACGTCCGCGGCTTCGTCTTCGGCGGCGCCATGCTGCCCACCTTCCTGGACGCCCTGACCGAGGGCGCCCTGGTCGTCACCCCCGGGGACCGCGCCGACCTGGTGATCGGCTCGCTGGCCGCGCACGCCGCCGGCGCCCCGCCGATCGCCGGCGTGCTGCTGACGCTCGGCCAGCACCCCGGCCCGAACGTGATGGCGCTGGCCGCCCGACTCGCCCCCGGCACCCCGGTCGCGGTCGTCCCGGAGGGCAGCTGGCCGACCGCCGCGGCCCTCACCCACCTGGAGGGCAAGCTCACCGCGGCCAGTCCGCGGAAGGCCGAGATCGCCCTCGGGCTGTTCGAACTGCACGTCGACACGGCCGAGTTGACCAACCTGATCGAGGTCGGCCGGTCCGAGCGCGTCACCCCGATGATGTTCGAGCACGAGCTGCTGGAGCGGGCCCGGGCGAGCCGGCGGCACGTCGTCCTGCCGGAGGGCACCGAGGAACGGGTGCTGCGCGCGGCCGAGATCCTGCTGCGCCGCAACATCTGCGACCTCACCCTGCTCGGCGAGGCCGACGCGGTGCGCCGCAAGGCCGCGAGCCTCGGCATCGACCTCCCGCAGGAGCAGTCGGGCACCGACCGCGCCCAGGTCCGGATCGTCGACCCGACCACCAGCCCGCTGCGCCGCCAGTTCGCCGAGCTGTACGCCCGGCTGCGCGCCCACAAGGGGATGACCGTCGAGCTGGCGCTGGACGTGGTCACCGACGTCTCGTACTTCGGCACCCTGATGGTCCAGGAGGGCATCGCCGACGGCATGGTCTCCGGCGCGGTGCACTCCACCGCCGCGACCATCCGGCCCGCCTTCGAGGTGATCAAGACCTCGCCGGGCGCGGCCATCGTGTCGAGCGTCTTCTTCATGTGCCTGGCCGACAAGGTGCTGGTGTACGGCGACTGCGCGGTCAACCCCGACCCGGACGCCCAGCAGCTGGCCGACATCGCGATCCAGTCCGCCGCCACCGCCGCCCAGTTCGGGGTGGAGCCGCGGGTCGCGATGCTCTCGTACTCGACCGGCACCTCCGGGTCCGGCGCGGACGTCGACAAGGTCCGCAAGGCCACCGAGCTGGTCCGCGAGCTGCGGCCGGACATCCTGGTCGAGGGCCCGATCCAGTACGACGCGGCGGTGGACGCCCACGTCGCGGCCACCAAGCTGCCGGGCTCCGCGGTGGCGGGCCGGGCGACCGTGCTGATCTTCCCGGACCTCAACACCGGCAACAACACCTACAAGGCGGTCCAGCGCTCGGCGGGCGCGGTGGCGGTCGGCCCCGTCCTCCAGGGCCTGCGCAAGCCCGTCAACGACCTCTCGCGCGGCGCGCTGGTCCAGGACATCGTCAACACCGTCGCGATCACCGCCATCCAGGCCCAGGACGAGAAGGAGCCGAAGGCATGAGCGAAGGAACGCGCGTTCTCGTCCTGAACGCCGGCTCCTCGTCGGTGAAGTACCAGCTGATCGACATGCTGGACGGTGCCCGGCTGGCCTCCGGCCTGGTGGAGCGGATCGGCGAGCCCGGCGGGCGGCTGGTGCACACCCCGCACTCGGGCGGGCCGCGCGAGCTGCCGCAGCTCTTCCCGGACCACTCCGCCGCCCTGAAGGCCGTCGCCGAGGAGCTGGCCGCCGACGGCCTCGGGCTGGACTCCCCCGAGCTGGCCGCGATCGGCCACCGGGTGGTGCACGGCGGCAAGCGGTTCACCGAGCCGACCGTGGTCACCGACGACGTGCTCAAGGAGATCCGCCGGCTGATCCCGGTCGCGCCGCTGCACAACCCGGCCAACATCACCGGCATCGAGGTGGCCCGCGCGCTGCGCCCGGACCTCCCCCAGGTGGCCGTCTTCGACACCGCCTTCCACGCCTCGATGCCCGAGTTCTCGGCCCGGTACGCGATCGACAAGGCCGTGGCCGACGAGCACCGGGTGCGCCGCTACGGCTTCCACGGCACCTCGCACCAGTACGTCTCGCGGGCCACCGCCCGGCTGCTCGGCAAGGACCCGGCCGAGGTGAACGTGATCGTGCTGCACCTGGGCAACGGCGCCTCCGCCTCGGCGGTCGCCGGTGGTCGCTGCCTGGACACCTCGATGGGCCTGACCCCGCTGGAGGGCCTGGTCATGGGCACCCGCTCGGGCGACATCGACGCCGGTGTGGTGTTCCACCTGCACCGGGTGGGCGGGCTGTCGATCGACGAGATCGACGACCTGCTCAACCGCCGCAGCGGTCTGCGCGGCCTGTGCGGCGACAACGACATGCGCGAGATCATGCGCCGGGCCGGGGCCGGGGACGCCGACGCGAAGCTCGCCTTCGACGCGTACATCCACCGGCTGCGCAAGTACATCGGCGGCTACTACGCCGTGCTCGGCCGGGTGGACGCGATCGCGTTCACCGCGGGCGTCGGGGAGAACGCGGCGCCGGTGCGCGCGGCGGCCACCGCCGGGCTGGACGAACTGGGCATCGCGGTCGACCCCGAGCTGAACTCGGTGCGCTCCGGCGAGGCCCGGATCATCTCGCCCGCGTACGCCCGGGTGGCGGTCGCCGTGGTGCCCACCGACGAGGAACTGGAGATCGCCCGACAGGCCTTCGCCCTGGTCCACCGGCGGTCCGGGGACTGACCGGACGCCGTCTCGCCCCTCGGGATCCTTCGTTGGCGATTCCTCACGATTCGTGCCGAATGCACCTATAACACGAACGGATAGACTGATCCATATGCGCCGAGCGAAAATTGTCTGCACCCTGGGTCCGGCGACGGACTCCTACGAACAGCTGAAGGCCATCGTCGAGGCGGGCATGAACGTCGCCCGACTGAACATGAGCCACGGCAACCACGCGGACCACGAGGAGCGGTACCGCAAGGTCCGCCAGGTCTCGGAGGACACCGGCAAGGCCATCGGCGTCCTGGCCGACCTCCAGGGTCCCAAGATCCGTCTGGCGACCTTCGCCAACGGCCCGGTGACCGTCGACAACGGCGACGAGTTCACCATCACCACCGAGGACGTCCCCGGTGACCAGCACATCTGCGGCACCACCTACAAGGGCCTGCCCGGCGACGTCAAGCCCGGCGACCCGATCCTGATCAACGACGGCGTCATCGCCCTGGAGGTCGTCAGCGTCGACGGCCCGCGGGTGAAGACCGTGGTGATCGAGGGCGGCGTGCTCTCGAACAACAAGGGCATCAACCTGCCCGGCGCGGCCGTGAACGTGCCCGCCCTGTCCGAGAAGGACAAGGACGACCTGCGCTTCTCGCTGCGCCTGGGCGTCGACATGGTCGCCCTGTCCTTCGTCCGCAACGCGGACGACGTCAAGGACGTCCACGAGGTCATGGACGAGGTCGGCATCCGCGTGCCGGTCATCGCCAAGATCGAGAAGCCGCAGGCCGTCGAGGCCATGGAGGAGATCGTCCTCGCCTTCGACGCCATCATGGTCGCCCGCGGCGACCTGGCCGTCGAGTACCCGCTGGAGCGGGTGCCGCTGGTCCAGAAGCAGCTGATCACGCTGGCCCGCCGCAACGCCAAGCCCGTCATCGTCGCCACCCAGATGATGGAGTCGATGATCCACGCCTCGCGCCCCACCCGCGCCGAGGTCTCCGACGTCGCCAACGCCATCCTGGACGGCACCGACGCGGTCATGCTGTCCGCCGAGTCGAGCGTCGGCAAGTACCCGATCGAGACCGTCCGCACCATGAGCCGGATCGCCGAGAGGGCCGAGGAGGAGCTGCTTTCCCAGGGCCTCCAGCCGCTCAACCCGGGTCGCAAGCCGCGCACCCAGGGCGGCTCGATCGCCCGCGCCGCGTGCGAGCTGGGCGACTTCCTGAACGGCCAGGCGCTGGTCGCGTTCACCAAGTCCGGTGACACCGCCCGCCGCCTGTCCCGCTACCGTTCGCCGATCCCGGTGATCGCGTTCACCCCGGACGTCGCCACCCGCAACCAGCTCTCGCTGAGCTGGGGCGTCGAGGCGCACGTCACCGAGCAGGTCGGGTCCACCGACGCGATGGTCGCCCAGGTCGACCGCGAGCTGCTCAGCATGGGCCAGCTCGCCGAGGGCGCGACCGTCATCGTCACCGCCGGCTCGCCCCCCGGCATCCCCGGCAACACCAACATGGTCCAGGTGCACCACCTGGGCACCCGGGGCGAGTAACACCCCGTGGTTCCGACGCCCGTGGGGCGGTCCTCCGGTGGAGGGCCGCCCCACGGGCGTTCTCGCGACGTCGCCGCCGCCGTGGCGCGGCTACCGGTCGCCTACTTGTCGCTGTAGGGCGCGTCGTCGTTGAACAGGCGCATGCCGGGAATGGTCAGCGTGCCGCCGAACTGGCCGGCCTGCTTGGCGGTGACCCCGGTCAGCTCCAGGTCCAGCGGGATCGGGATCGAGCCGATCAGGTCGTACAGCCAGCGCGGCAGGGTGTCCGGGGTGAGGGTGATCTCGCCCAGGTCGATCGGGATCGGCAGGCCGAGCACCTTGGAGAGGTGGCCGGACAGTCGCTCCACGTACATCGTGACCGGGCCCTTGCGCATGGTCGAGGTCGAGCCGGGGGCGCCCTTCACGTGGAAGGTCTTGCCGTTGCCCTGCAACGTCGACATGTCGAGGTTGTCGATGTCGACGCTGTCCACCACGAACTTCAGCACCCGCTTGGTGCCGGTCGGGGTCCGCACGTCGTAGACGCCGTGGAAGGCCGCGCCGTGCAGCGCCAGCCGGCTGGTCGCCAGCGTCCAGTTCTGCTGCGGGACGACGTCCCCGGTGGCGGGCGCGCCGGCGGTCAGGCCGCTGGTGTCCACCGCGCAGTTGGGGTTCGCGCTCGGCGAGGACGCCGGGGTGTCGCTGGCGGCCCCGGACGGGGTGGCGGGGGCCGTACTCGGGCTCGCCTTGCCGCTCGGCTTCCCCGTCGTGCCGCCGGCCGGGCCACCGGCGGCGGAGGCCGTCGCGGCGGGCGAGGCCTGGTCGCCCGCCGGGGTCTGCTCGCCGCTGTCGGCGGCGGGCGGCGGGGTGCCGGGCCGCGCGTCGGCCGGGGCCCCGGCCGTCGGGGCCTGCGGCTGGGTCGGCGTCCCGGCGCGCGGGGCCGGGACGGCCGGCGCGGGGGCCTGGGTGGTGGCCGGCGCGGGGGTGCCGGTCGACTTGGCGCTCGGCGTCGGGCTCGGTGAACCACCCGGGTCCAGCAGGTGGTTGACGCCGCCCAGGACGTCGTCGATCAGCCCGGCCCGGTGGACCGTGTCCGAACCGCCGGGAGCGGCGGAGCGGGCGGCCGGCGGCGTGGTCGCCGGGGTGGTGGCCGCGCCGGTCGGGGCGCCGGTCGGCGTCGCGCCGGCGCTCGGCGTACCGGTCGGCGCGGAGGGCTGCTGGGTGGGCGCGGTGGTCGGCGTCTGGGTGGGGATCGCGCTCGGCCCCGTCGAGGGCGCCGTCGAGGGCACGGTGGGGGGCGCCGTGGACGGACCGGGCGGCGGCTCGGGCAGCTCGCTCTTGGGGACGGGCGTCTCCAGCGGTGCGACGTCCGGCACGGTGGCGGGCGCGGTCCCACAGGGCTTGCCCGCCGTCGACTCGGCGACGGCCGGGTTGGGGGTGTACGCGGCGGCCATCAGCAGCGCCGTCGGCACCGCGGCCATCGCCAACGCGCGGCCTCTCAGCCGGACCCGGACGGGCGTGCGCGGCGCCGCGTGTCGACCGGCGCGCTGCGGTTGGTCCTCCGACGCGCTCACCGCGCCTCCTTCGGGTCCACGGCGGCGGCCTGCTCGTTCGACGCGGCCTGTGCGGGCAGCTTCGCGGTGGGCGCTCCGGCCGCCGCGGGCTCGGTGGCGACGCTCTCGACGACGGCCGCGCTCTCGCCGACGGCGGCCTCGGAGGCCGGTGTCCCAAGTGCGGCGGCCTCAGGAGCAGGGGCCTCGGCGGCGACGCTCGCGGCGACGGCGGTCTTGGCCGCCTTCGGCTCCGGCAGTGGCGCCCAGGACGCCATCAGGCCGCCGCCGATCAGCCCCGGCAGCAGCGCCAGGCCGAACCCGGCCAGGTTGGAGACCGGGATCGAGACCAGCGTCAGCAGCGTGGTGGCGACTCCCGCGAAGACCCGCACGGTCGGCTGGAACCACGCGGTCAGCCCGAGCACGATCAGCAGCACGCCGATGATCAGCGATCCGGCGCCCGCCGTGGTGGCCATGGCCACCGTCATGCCGCCCAACGAGAGCTTGGCGTACGGGAAGTACATGATCGGGACGCCGGCGATCATGGCCAGCAGGCCGCCGTAGTACGGCCGCGTCCGACGGAAGGTACGGAACACCCGGCGCAGCCACTGGACGGGGTTCTCGTGCTCGGCGGGCCGGAATGAGGCAAGGGCGCTGGACACGGTGCAGCTCCTCGATGGTGTGAACGAGGGATGGACGAGACACGGGATCCGGCGACGGCGCACGCGCCACCACCGGTCCCACAGGTGCCGTCGGGGCGGCGGACCGGGCCCGGTCCGCCGCCCGTCAACGGCCTAGTAGCACTCGCCGGTGCCGTCGGTGTGCAGCGCGAGCTTCAGGCCGGGGAGCTTGAAGGTGCCGGCCGAGGTGGCCCAGGCGGTCTGCTGCACGTTGTACAGGTCGGCCTTGTCGGCGGCCTGGGCGAAGCCGGTCGCGCCGGACGGCAGGCCGCCGAGCTTGGACTTCCAGCCCTGGGTGGCCTCGCCCTTGAGGGTCGAGGCGTCCTGGCCGATGTTGATGTTGGTGAACTCGGCGTCCGCGTTCAGCTGGTCGAGGTCGATCAGCAGGTTCTTGGCGTAGACCTGCTTCTTGACGTCGTCGCTGTTGCCCGCCTCCAGGCGAAGGACGATCTTGGGCAGCTTCCACGGCAGGCCGGGGATGACGTTGGGGTCGGTCACCACCGACTGGCAGAGGCCCTTGATGGTCGCCTCGTCGAAGGCCGAGACCGCGACCGGGTGCGGAGTGCCGTTCACCTCGGCGTCGATCGAGCCGAACTGGGCGAAGTTCTTGCCGTGCAGCTCCGGCGTGGTGACCTTGAAGCTCTGGCCGGAGACGCTGAACGAAGCCGCCAGCGCGTTGTTGGCCATGGCGGCGCCGACCATCGCGGTGGCCGCGATGCTCGGCACCATCACCAGGGCGAAGCGCTTCCAGCGGGTCTTGCCGTAGGTCTGGGACATGCGAGTCCTCCTTCTAGGACGTACATCTCCGGCTCCCCGGCGGCGCGCCCGCGCCGGTGGGGGACTGGGATGGGAGAGAGCTACGTCCTCGGTAGCGGAGAGCGCCTTGGGCGTCGTCGGACGCGGGAGCGGCCGGCACACAGCGGCACTCCCGTCCCTCCACCGGCCGCCCTTGCGGGGCGGCGGGCAGGACCGACGACATCGGCGATCACCCCCGAGCGACAACCAGCGACCGCGCAGGGCCGCGCGGCCGGTCGAAGGACAGGAACCGCCGTGGGACCGCGGATACCCCCCTGCCCTCCCTACCGCCGACCGGGGCCGACGGATCACCCGGTGGGGATCCCGTGCTCCACGTGGCCGACCGGATCGGAGGGTGTGGAGTCAGGGACCGGGCGTCGCCGATCGTGCTCGAATCCCGGGCGAAGCACAAGAGGTTCCTTACTGACGGGTAATGCAACACCCGACAGCGTTGATCATGAAATCGACGCGACATGCACCGTGTGTGACGTCTTGAAGGAAACGTGACGAAGAAATCCGCCGGAAACACGAACGAAACACCCGTGGACAGTCACCAGGTGTGACTGTCCACGGGTGTTGTCAAGATTTGGTAAACCTCTGTCCGGTTGACCGGATTGTCGCCAAATCACCCGGCGACACCGCAGGTCATCCGCCGTGCCAGGACCCGCCCGGGACCGACCGGGCCCGAACCGGAGGCGGCGTCAGAACAGCACGCGCGCCAGCGCGGTGCGGGCCGCGGTGACCCGCGGGTCGTCCGGGCCGATCACCTCGAACAGCTCCAGCAGGCGCAGCCGGGCGGCGTCCCGGTCCTCACCGGCGGTCCGGCCGACGGTGTCCACCAGCCGGCCGAAGGCGTCCTCGACGTGACCGCCCACCAGGTCCAGGTCGGCCGCCCGCAGCTGGGCCTCGACGTCCTTCGGGTCGGCCGCGGCCGCGGCGCGGACGGCCTGCGGGTCCACGCTCTCGATCCGCTGCAGCAGTTCGGCCTGGGCGAGGCCCAGCCTGGCCTCGGTGTTGCCCGGCTGGTCGGCCAGCACGTTCCGGTAGGCCTGGACGGCGCCGCCCAGGTCGCCGCTGTCCAGCGCGTCGTGCGCGGCGGCCAGGGCCGGGTCCTCCGGCCGCTGCGGGGCGGCGTCCGACGCCTCGCCCGGGGCCCCGGCGCCGCCGACCACGCCGAAGCGCTGCTCGGCGACCAGGATCAGCTGGTCCAGCACCTTGCGGACGTTGGCCGCGCTCTCGGCGCCCTGGAACAGCGGTACCAACTGGCCGGCCACCACGGCCATCACGGCCGGGATGCCCTGGATGCCGAACTGCTGGGAGATCAGCGGGTTGGCGTCCACGTCGATCTTGGCGAGCACGAACCGGCCGGCGTACTCCTCGGCCAGGCCCTCCAGGATCGGGCTGAGCTGCTTGCAGGGGCCGCACCACTCGGCCCAGAAGTCGATGACGACCGGCACTTCGGTGGAGCGCTGGACGACCTCGGCCTCGAAGGTGTCCTCGGTGACGTCGATGACGAGCGCGTAGGCGGACTGCGCGGGGGCGACCCCGGCCGCTTCGTCGGCGGCCGCCTGGCGGGCCCGCTCGACCCGGGCCTGCTCGGCCTTCTGGGCAGCCTCGCCGGCTGCCTTCACTGCGGCGAGGTCGACCGCACCGCGCAGGGCGGAGCTGTTGAGACGCGAATTCCGTGGCTGCATGGCACCATCCTCCCCCGTCCGCGCCGCCTGCGGGCAACCAACCTCAGGAAAGTCGCCCCGCACGGGCCGCGCGGCGCGGATTCCCGGGCGCGGTGGCCCTCCCCCGGTAGCCTGAACCATTCGGCGCGGATCCCCACCCGCGCCCGCGCCGCCCCGTCCCACGGGTGCGGTGCCTGGTTGTCACTGCTTTCGCTACGAGTCGTAGCGTAACTGGAGCCGGGGTCCCGGCCGCAAGCCCCATCGGCGGTTCCGCGACGTGACCTGCCCCACTTTCCGGGGCGGCCCGGCTGCCCGAACGGGCGAACAGCCGCTACCGTTACCAGCCCCACCCATGTTACTCACCAGTAGAGCGCAAGGAGGCCCGGTTGCCGGCCCCCCAGCCCCCCGCGAACCCGGACGTCACGGGCCCGGAGACCGCGGACGGCCCCGCCCCCTCGGCGGGTGCCACGACCAGGGCCAAGGGGCGCCCGCGCAGTGCCGCCGCCGACCGCGCCATCCTCGACGCCACCCGCGAGGCCCTCGCCGAACTCGGCTGGGGCGGGCTGACCATGGGCCACGTCGCGACCCGCGCCAAGGTCGCCAAGACCACCCTCTATCGCCGCTGGCCGTCCAAGAACGAACTCGTGGTGGACGCCGTCGCCAGCCTCTTCGACGACCTGGTGATGCCCGACCTCGGCAGCCTGCGGGCCGACATCGAGGCGGTGGTCGCCCAGTTCGCCGACCTGCTGGCCCGCCCCGAGACCCAGGCCGCGCTGCTCGCGCTGTTCGCCGAGGGCACCCGTGACCCGCACCTGCACCGCCGCATCCGGGAGGCCATCGTCGACCCGCAGAAGCGCCTGGTCCGGCAGGGCCGGGCGGCCGCCCAGGCGCGCGGCGAACTCGCCCCGGACGCCGACCCGCGGACGGCCGACGAGGAGATCGACATCATCTTCGACACCATCGCCGGGACGGTAGAGCACCGCGTCCTGGTCAGCGGCGAGCCGATCACCGCCGACTGGACCCGCCGCTTCACCAACCTGCTGCTCGGCCCCTTCCCCAGCCTGCTGGCCGACTAGGCCCTGTCCGGCCGAACGCACGGCGAAGCCGCCCCGCACGGAGAAGCTCCGTAGGGGGCGGCCCACCGGCACGTCCTAGAAGGACGCGTTCTCCCGGTACGTCCCCCACTCCTCGCGCAGCGCGTTGCAGATCTCGCCCAGGGTCGCCTCGGCGCGCACCGCGTCCAGCATCGGCGGGATCATCGACTCGCCCGAGCGCGCGGCCGCCAGCATGGCGTCCAGCCCGGCCCGCACCGCCGCCTCGTCCCGGGCCTCCTTGCGCTCGCGCAGCACCCGCACCTGCTCGCGTTCGACCTCGTGGCTGACCCGCAGGATCTCCAGTTCGGGGGTGACGCTGCGCGGGTGGCAGTTGACGCCGACCACGCGCTTGTCCCCCTTCTCCACCGACTGCTGGTACTGGAAGGCCGCCTCGGCGATCTCGCCGGTGAACCAGCCCTCCTCGATCCCGCGCAGGATGCCGGAGGTGATCGGGCCGATCCCGTGGTCCTCGCGGCCCTTGTCGAGACGGCTCTTGTTCAAGATCTGCTGGAAGATCGCCTCGGCCTGCTGCTCGATCCGGTCGGTGAGCGCCTCGACGTACCAGGAACCGCCCAGCGGGTCGGCCACGTTGGCGACGCCGGTCTCCTCCATCAGCACCTGCTGGGTGCGCAGGGCGATCTCGGCGGCCTGCTCGGACGGCAGCGCCAGGGTCTCGTCCAGGGCGTTGGTGTGCAGCGAGTTGGTGCCGCCGAGCACCGCGGACAGCGCCTCCACGGCGGTGCGGACCACGTTGTTGTACGGCTGCTGCGCGGTCAGCGAGACGCCAGCGGTCTGGGTGTGGAAGCGCAGCCACTGCGCCTTGTCGGTCTTGGCGCCGAAGCGGTCGCGCATCCAGCGGGCCCAGATCCGGCGCGCGGCGCGGAACTTGGCGATCTCCTCGAAGAAGTCCAGGTGCGCGTCGAAGAAGAAGGACAGGCCGGGCGCGAAGACGTCCACGTCCAGGCCCCGGGACAGGCCCAGCTCGACGTAGGCGAAGCCGTCGGCGAGGGTGTACGCGAGCTCCTGCGCGGCCGTCGCCCCGGCCTCGCGGATGTGGTAGCCGGAGACGGACAGCGGCTTGTACGCGGGAATGCCCTGGGCGCAGTACGCCATCAGGTCGCCGATCAGCCGCAGGTGCGGCTCGGGGGCGAAGAGCCACTCCTTCTGGGCGATGTACTCCTTGAAGATGTCCGTCTGCAGGGTGCCGTTGAGCACCGCCGGGTCGACGCCCTGGCGCTCGGCGGCGACCAGGTACATGCAGAAGATCGGGACGGCCGGGCCGCTGATCGTCATCGAGGTGGTGACCTCGCCGAGCGGGATGCCGTTGAACAGCACCTCCATGTCGGCGGCCGAGTCGATGGCGACGCCGCAGTGGCCCACCTCACCGAGCGACTTGGCGTCGTCGGAGTCGTAGCCCATCAGGGTGGGCATGTCGAAGGCGACCGAGAGGCCCCCGCCGCCCGCCTCCAGGATCATCCGGTAGCGCTCGTTGGTCTGCTGCGCGTTGCCGAAGCCGGCGAACTGGCGGATGGTCCAGGTGCGGCCCCGGTAGCCGGTGGGGTGCAGCCCGCGGGTGAAGGGGTACTCGCCCGGCCAGCCGATCCGCTCGAAGCCCTCGACGGCCTGCCCGGGGGCGGGACCGTACGCCGGCTCGACCTCGTCGCCGGACAGGGTGGTGAAGTCCGCGTCCCGCTTGCGGGCGCTGTCGTACCGCTGCTGCCAGCGCTGCCGTCCGCGCTCGATCTCCTCGGCGTCCATGACCCCGAACTCCGCTCCGTACGGCCGCCACGGCACCGGGGCGGCACAGCTATTAGGACGTCCTACTAATTTACTCGGACGTCCTAGCAGCTGTCGATGGATGCCCGGGTCGAAACGCCGCGGGCCGCCCTCCCGGGGCCCGGAAACACGCGAGTGCCCCTTCCCCCGCGGGGGAAGGGGCACTCGCCGGGGCGTCGGATCAGACGCCGGCGGGCTGGCGGGCGTCCGTGCCGGTCGAGAGCCGCTCGGCGGCCTCGCGGACCACCTTGCGCTCGAAGACGAAGGACGCGAACGGGATGCAGCCGGCGGCCAGGGTCAGGATCATCCGGCCGAGCGGCCACTTCAGCTTCTGCCCGAGCAGGAAGGTCACCACGAAGTACCCGATGTACAGGTAGCCGTGCAGCATCGCGACGTACGTGGTCAGGTCCTCGGCCGCGTCGAAGCCGTACTTCGCGACCATGAAGCCGCAGAACACCAGCAGGGCCACACCGGTCGCAATGGCCAGGGCCCGGTACCAGCCCAGCAGGGGGGTCGCCTTCATACTCTTCATCGCCTCGTTCGGCAGGGATCGACCGGTACGCCCGGATCCGCGCACCGCTCCCACGAGGGTAACCGTCCTCACGGCCGCTCCCGCGCAGCCCCCTCGCCGCGGTCGTCGGTGAAGTCGCCGGCGGCGATCCGCAGCGGCCTGAGCAGTTCGAACACCTGCCGACACTGCTCGGTGTCGTACTCCTCCAGCCCGAACTCCATCGCCATGAGTTCCCGGGTGGCCTCCTCGACCGTCTCGCGGCCGCGGCCGGTGATCGTGGCGAGCACGCCGCGGCCGTCCAGCGGGTTGGGGCGGCGGGCGACCAGGCCGGCCCGCTCCAGCCGGTCGACGGTGTTGGTGACGCTGGTCGGGTGGACCATGAGCCGCTCGCCGATCTTGGACAGCGAGAGCTCGCCGGTCCGGCTGAAGGTCAGCAGCACCAGCGCCTCGTACCGGGCGAAGGTCAGCCCGTACGGCTTGAGCACCGCGTCGACCCGGGAGAGCAGGATCTGGTGGGCTCGCATGATCGAGGTGATCGCCGCCATCGAGGGGACCCCGCCCCAGCGGCGGGTCCAGAGCTCGTCGGCGCGGGCGATCGGGTCGAAGTCGAGGGCTAGGGGCTTGGGCACCTCCTTACCGTACCGGCGGAGGGGGCGGGCGCTACCAGCCGTCCTGATGGTGGACAAGCGCGACGCGTGGCGGGAACCCGCCAAAAGGGCGGCCAGGTCCATACCAGGACATTGCGCCGGTGTGAATGCGGGGCAACGGGACCGGGGCGCGGCGGAGTTGACGGCCGATCGGTCCGCAGCCGCACTATCAGGCCTCGGTTCGGATGGTAACCCGCTGAAAGGCCGGGTGATTCACACCTTTTGTCCGCCCGTTCACAATCCCTCCGGCTGGCGGGACTTGGCCAATTCATGAGCAAGACCTGTCATTTGATTTGCTCGATTGTCATGCTTTCCGCCAACCCCGTCCGGTAGCCACCACCCCCACCCACCGGTGGCCCGCCGCTCGACCGCACGGGGTCCGCACGTCAGCGCCCGTCCCGCCCCTCAGGTGCCGACCCCGGCCCCCGGGACGCGGCGCGACCGCCCACACGCGGTTACCCGGAAGGACTCGTCCGTGAAGCGAAAGCTCGCAGCAGTCGCCGTACTCTCCGCCACCGCCCTGCTCACCGGCGTCGTCCAGGTGAGCACCGCCGCCCAGGCCAGCCCGATCCCCGCGGCGCAGGCGCAGGCCGCCGAGCAGCACGCGGCGGCGCTCGCCCTGGCGGGCGGCCAGTCCGGCCCGCTGGCGAAGGCCCTCGCCCTCGGCGGCCAGGAGCAACTGGTGGCGAAGGACGCCGTGGTGGACCAGGACGGCACCCGGCACCTGCGCTTCGAGCGCACCTACGCCGGCCTGCCGGTGCTCGGCGGCGACCTGGTCGTCCACCAGAGCGCCCGCGGCGCGGTGGAGTCGGTCGACAAGGCGGTCTCCGCGCAGCTGAGCCTGCCGAGCCTGGCCCCGCAGATCCCGGCCGACAAGGCCGCCGCGCAGGCCACCGGCGCCGTCCAGGCCACCGTCGGCGTCGCCGCGGACAAGGACGAGTCCCCGCTGGCGGCCGTGCACCAGACCGGCAAGGCCGAGCTGGTGGTCTGGGCGAGCGACGGCAACCCGCGCCTGGCGTACCGGACCACCGTCGAGGGCGTGCGCGCCGACGGCACCCCCAGCAGCCAGCTGCTGGTCACCGACGCCGCCACCGGCCAGGTGCTGTCCACCCACGAGCAGGTGCAGACCGCCTCCGGCACCGGCAAGGGCGTCTTCGTCGGCAACGTCCCGCTGACCACCACCCAGAGCGGCACCTCGTACCAGCTGAAGGACGCCACGCGCGGCGGCCAGTCGACCGTCAACCTGAAGAACAAGACCTCCGGCACCGGCACGCTGGTCGCCAACTCGACCAACGCCTTCGGCAACGGCCTGGCCTCCAACAGCGAGTCCGCCGCCGTGGACGCCCAGTACGGCGCCGCGGCCACCTGGGACTTCTACAAGAACACCTTCGGCCGCAACGGCATCAAGAACAACGGTGTCGGCGCGACCAGCCGGGTGCACTACGGCTCCAACTACGTGAACGCGTTCTGGAGCGACGCCTGCTTCTGCATGTCCTACGGCGACGGCAGCGGCAACACCCACCCGCTCACCGAGATCGACGTGGCCGGCCACGAGATGAGCCACGGCGTCACCTCCGCCACGGCGAACCTCAACTACTCCGGCGAGTCCGGCGGCCTCAACGAGGCCACCTCCGACATCTTCGGCACGATGGTCGAGTTCTACGCCAACCTGCCCTCCAACCCGCCGAACTACTGGATCGGCGAGTTGATCAACCTGAACGGCGACGGCACCCCGCTGCGCTACATGGACAAGCCCAGCAAGGACGGCGCCTCGGCGGACTCCTGGTACTCGGGCGTCGGCAACCTCGACGTCCACTACTCCTCGGGCATCGCCAACCACTTCTTCTACCTGCTGTCCGAGGGCAGCGGCGCGAAGAGCATCAACGGCTTCAGCTACAACAGCCCGACCTCCAACGGCTCGGCCGTCACCGGCATCGGCCGGGACAAGGCCGCGCAGATCTGGTACCGCGCGCTGACCGTCTACTTCACCTCCACCACCAACTACGCGAGTGCCCGCACCGGCACCCTGAAGGCCGCCTCCGACCTGTACGGCGCCACCAGCGCCGAGTACAAGGCGGTCGCGGCCGCGTGGAGCGGCGTCAACGTCAACTGACGCACGGCGCACGGTGACAGGACGTCCGGGGCCCCCGTGGAGGGCGGCCCCGGGCGTCCGCGCACCCCCTCGCACGCCCGCCCCTGCACGCCCGCCCTCCCCCGCGCGTGCCCGACCGCTCCGCTCCGCTCCCGGGGTGGCGAAGTCCCGCCAGCCGGACGAACCGCCCGTAGCGGGCACTGGGCGGCAGCCGAACCATCCGCACCGACACTGGCGGATCCCGGCCAATCCCTGTCCGTGGTCTGTCATTTCCTGCCATCGATTGTCATGCTTCTGCCCAAGCCCCGTCCGACGCCCGTCACCCCCACCCGTCGACGGATCGTCAGGTACCGCACGGGAGCAGCACGTCCGCGCCCTACCGCCCCACGGCGCCAACCCCGGCGCCCCGGTACGCGGCGCAACCGCGCGCACACGCGGTTTCGTGGAAGGAACCCCCGCACGTGAAGCGAAAGCTGACAGCCGGCGCCATACTCTCCGCCACCGCCCTGCTCGCCGGCGTGATCCAGATCGCCATCGTCCCCGCCGCCCAGGCCGCCGCCCCGTCGCCGGAGCAGCAGCGCGCCGCGCTGCTCGCGGTGGCCGCCGGGCAGAGCAGCCCGGTCGCCCAGGCCCTGGCCCTCGGCGGCCAGGAGCGGCTGGTGGTCAAGGACGTCGTCGCGGACGCCAACGGCGAACGCCACCTGCGCTACGAGCGGACCTACGCCGGCCTGCCGGTGCTCGGCGGCGACCTGGTCGTCCACCAGCGCGCCGACGGCTCGGTGGACTCGGTCGACCGGGCCTTCGACGGCAGCCTGTCGCTGCCGAGCCTGGCCCCGGGCCTCGCCGCCGGGCAGGCGGCCGAGCGGGCCACCGCCGCGGTGCGGGCGACCGTCGGGACGGCCGCCGACGAGGACGAGGCGGCGCTCAGCCGGGTCGACGGCGCGGGCGCGGCCGAGCTGGTGGTGTGGGCGGCCGACGGCGCGCCGCGGCTGGCCCACCGCACGGTGGTCCGCGGCGAGCGGGCCGACGGCACCCCGAGCAGCCAGCAGGTCGTCACCGACGCCGCCACCGGCGAGGTGCTGTCCACCCGCGAGCAGGTGCAGACCGCCTCCGGCACCGGCAAGGGCGTCAACGTCGGCACCGTCACGCTGACCACCACCCAGAGCGGCACCTCGTACCAGCTGAAGGACGCCACGCGCGGCGGCCAGTCCACCACCGACCTCAAGGGCGCCACCTCGGGCAACGGCACGCTGTTCGCCAAGACCAGCAACTCCTGGGGCAACGGCCTGGCCTCCAACCGCGAGTCCGCCGCCGTGGACGCCCAGTACGGCGCCGCGGCCACCTGGGACTACTACAAGAACACCTTCGGCCGCAACGGCATCAAGAACAACGGCGTCGGCGCCGCCAGCCGCGTCCACTACGGCTCCAACTACGTCAACGCGTTCTGGGACGACTCCTGCTTCTGCATGACGTACGGGGACGGCTCCGGCAACACCAACCCGCTGACCGCGATCGACGTCTCCGGCCACGAGATGACCCACGGCGTCACCTCCGCCACGGCGAACCTCAACTACTCCGGCGAGTCCGGCGGCCTCAACGAGGCCACCTCCGACATCTTCGGCACCATGGTCGAGTGGTCGGCCAACCTGCCCGCGGACCCGCCGGACTACCTGATCGGCGAGAAGCTCAACATCTTCGGCAACGGCAAGCCGCTGCGCTACATGGACAAGCCCTCCAAGGACGGCAGCTCCGCGGACTCCTGGTACTCGGGCGTCGGCAACCTCGACGTCCACTACTCCTCGGGCATCGCCAACCACTTCTTCTACCTGCTGTCCGAGGGCAGCGGCGCCAAGGTGGTCAACGGGGTCAGCTACAACAGCCCGACCTCCAACGGCTCGACGGTCACCGGCATCGGCCGGACCAAGGCGGCCGCGATCTGGTACCGCGCGCTGACCGTCTACATGACCTCCACCACCAACTACAAGGCCGCCCGCACGGCGACCCTGAAGGCCGCGACCGACCTGTACGGCGCCACCAGCACCGAGTACAAGACCGTGGCGGCCGCGTGGAGCGGCGTCAACGTCAACTAGTGCGCGCCCCAGCACCCCCCAGCCACCCCCGGTAAGAAACGGCGACAGGCTGCCGCGGCCCTTTGGGAGAGGAGGCCGCGGCAGCCTGTCGACCGTCGCGTGGCGGGCGCGCGTCCCTACGCGGTGGCCGGCTTCAGCTCGCCGCGCTCCTCCTTGGCGAGCATCCGCTCGGCGAAGAAGCCGCCGGTGGGCAGCACCGAGAGGACGAACAGCAGCACGCCGCGCTTGGCGTCCCACTTCTGCGCCTGCCAGGCCTGGATCCAGAAGACGACGTACAGGATGAACAGGATCCCGTGGACCATGCCCATCACCGGGACGCCGTCGAAGGACGTGGTCCGCTTCAGCACGGAGCAGATCAGCAGCAGGATGAACGAGACCCCTTCGGGGCCGGAGACCAGGCGCAGGCGGTGGACGGCGCTGCTGTTCACGATGGGTACCTCAATACGGGGGTCGGAGGCGTACCTGCTTGTGAAGCGACTCACAAGTCTTCCGGCCATTATCACCGAGCACCTGTCCGAAGCCCCGGCCGGGGTGGTCACCGTGCCCGACGTCACAACCACCGTGTCCCGCCCCAGCGCCACGGCCGTCGTGTCCGTGTCACAGCTGTGCGCCAGAACCCGGCTCGTCGCGCCGGCCCGTCACCCGCTGCCCCTATCCTGCTGCCCGCGCCCGACGCACCGGGCGCCGTAGACATCGGACGACCGGGGGTAGCGACCACATGTTCAAGCGGGACTGGGACCGAAGGACCTGCGCCAAGCGCGGCCACACCACCTACGCGCCGACCGAGCCCGAGCTGGCCGCCCGGCTGCACGCCGCCACCGCCCTCGGCGACGCCTGGCGCTGCCTGCGCTGCGGCGACTTCGCGCTCGGCGCCCCGCACGGCTCCGGCCCGGCGCAGGACGCCCCGCTGGTGCCGCGCGGCAAGGCGCTGCGGGACCTCTTCATCCTGCGCTTCCTCGCCGTCGAGCGGGTGCTGCGCGGCCTGCTGATCATCATCGTGGCCTGGGCCGTCTGGAAGTTCTCCAACAGCCAGGACGCCGTGCACCGGGTCTTCGACGAGAACCTGTCGGTCTTCCGGCCGGTCACCGACCACTTCCACTGGGACCTCGAACACTCCCCGATCGTCGACACCATCCGCAAGACCTTCGACTACAGGAAGAGCACCCTGCTGATCGTCGCGGGCGCGCTGCTGGCCTACGCGCTGATCGAGATCGTCGAGGCGGTCGGCCTCTGGCTGGGCAGGCGCTGGGCCGAGTACCTCACCGTCGTGGCCACCGCCGCCTTCCTGCCGTTGGAGGGCTACGAGCTGAGCGAGCACGTCAGCGCCGTGAAGATCGGCACGCTGGTGCTGAACATCGCCGCGGTGCTCTGGATCATGCTGTCCAAGCGGCTGTTCGGGCTGCGCGGCGGCGTGGTGGCCTTCGAGGCAGAGCGCCACTCGGCCTCGCTGCTGGAGGTCGAGGAGGCGGCCGGCGCCGTCCCGCACGCCGCTCGGGGGGCGCACGCGCGGGCGTGACCGGCGCGTTTGTCGCAGACCGGTACCAGTTCCGCCCCCGCCCCTCCCCCCGCACCGGCCGCGCCCGCTAGATTGCGGCCGTGGCACAGTTCAGACTTCAGGGATCCCGAGTACTCGCGGTCGAGTTGGCCGGCGAGGCCGTCAAGGCCAGACACGGCTCGATGGTCGCCTACACCGGCCAGATGAGCTTCAAGAAGCTGACCGGCGGCGGGGACGGCCTGCGCGGCATGGTCGCCCGCCGGCTCACCGGCGAGCAGATGACCGTCATGGAGGTGAAGGGCCAGGGCACCTGCTACTTCGCCGACAAGGCCACCGAGATCAACCTGGTCCGGCTGAACGGCGAGACGCTGTTCGTCGAGGCGGACAACCTGCTCTGCACGGAGGGCTCGCTGCGCACCGGCACCACCTTCACCGGACTCAACGGCATGTCCTCCGGCAACGGCCTCTTCACCACCAAGGTGGAGGGCCACGGCTGGGCCGCCGTCACCTCGAACGGGCCCGCGATCATCCTGCGGGTCGGCCAGGGCCAGCCGCTGCGGGTGGACCCGGGCGCCTACGTGGCGCACACCGGCAGCCTGCACCGCAGCCTGAAGTCGGGCGCGGGCTGGACCACGGTGATCGGCGAGGGCGGCGGCGAGGCCGTCCAGGTGGAGTTCACCGGAGAGGGCCTGGTGTACGTGCAGCCGTCGGAGAAGGTCACCATCGGGGGCGACGTCTGATGGGCTTCACGAAGATCAACGGCAAGATGGTCGAGGCCGTGGTGCTGCCCGGGCAGCGGCTGTTCAGCCAGCGCGGCGCGATGCTCGCGTACACCGGGGACGTCCGCTTCACGCCGAACATCACCGGCGGGCAGGGCGGCGTGATGTCGATGATCGGCCGCCGGGTGGCCAACGAGGACACCCCGCTGATGACCGTCGAGGGCCAGGGCCGGGTGATGTTCGGCCACGGCGGCCACCACGTGCACGTGATCGACCTGGCCGGCGACACCCTGTACGTCGAGGCGGACCGGCTGCTGGCCTTCGAGGGCACGCTGCGCCAGTCCACCATGTTCATGGGCTCGCAGGGCGGGGTGATGGGCATGGTCCGCGGCCAGGTCACCGGCCAGGGCCTGTTCACCACCCAGCTGGACGGCAAGGGCTCGGTCGCGGTGATGGCGCACGGCGGCGTCTTCGAGCTGCCGATCGTCCCGGGCCGGCCGGTGCACGTCGACCCGCAGGCGTACGTGGCGCACCGCGGCCAGGTGCAGAACAAGCTGTCCACGGCGCTGGGCTGGCGCGACATGATCGGCCGCGGCTCCGGCGAGGCCTTCCAGCTGGAGCTGTCCGGACAGGGCGCGGTGTACGTCCAGGCGAGCGAGGAGAAGCTCTGATGTCCTACCCGCCGCAGCCGCCGCACGGGCAGTCGCCGTACGACCAGCCGACCCAGCCCGGCTTCGCCGCCCCTCCCCCGCCGGGCTACGCGCCGCCGCCCGCGCAGGGTTACCCCCAGCAGGGCGGGTACCCGCCACCGCCTCCCCCGCAGCAGCCCCAACAGGCCTACGCCCAGGAGCAGTTCGGCGGCCCGCAGGCCCCGCTGCCGAGCGCGCACGGCGGCTCCGGCCCGGTGGTGCACGACGCGTACAGCCTGCCGGTGAACGACAACGTCAACCCGTACGCCTTCTCGGTCGACCTGAACGGCTCGTACTTCCTCCAGAAGGGCAAGATGGTCGCCTACTACGGCGACATCACCTTCAAGGGCGTCGGCGCCGGCATGCTGGACCGGGCGATCGGCCAGCACTTCAACTCGCCGATGCACGCGGCGGACTGGGTGGTCGCCCAGGGCCGCGGCAAGCTGCTGCTGGCCGACCGGGCCTTCGACCTCAACTCCTACGACCTGGACGACGGCAACCTGACCGTCCGCTCGGGCAACCTGCTGGCCTTCGACCCGTCGCTGCGGCTCAAGCAGTCGATCATCCCGGGCTTCCTGACCCTGATCGGCACCGGGAAGTTCGTCGCCGCCTCCAACGGGCCGGTGCACTTCGTCGAGCCGCCGATCCGGGTGGACCCGCAGGCGCTGGTGGGCTGGGCGGACTGCCCGGCGCCGTGCCACCACTACGACCACGACTACATGCACGGGCTGATCGGCGGCATCCGACGGCTGACCGGGCTGGGCGGGGCCTCCGGCGAGGAGCACCAGTTCGAGTTCATCGGCGCCGGCCAGGTGCTGCTGCAGTCCAGCGAGAAACTGATGGCCGAGCGGTCGGTGGGCCAGGTGGACGCCGAGGCGGGAGTGCCGGTGGGCGGGGTGCCGTCGCAGCCGGCGGCGTCGGGCCACGGCGGGGGCAACCTCAACGTGCCGGGCCTCGGCAATCTGGGCGATCTGGGGCGACGTTTCGGCCTGTAAACTTGTACAAGATTGAACTAAATAGGGTATGCTGAGCCCATGGATACGCACACGATCAACACTGCGGACACCCCTCCGTCGCAGCCCGAGGAGGAGACTCCCTGGCTGACCGCCAGGGAGCAGCGGATGTGGCGCGCCCATCTGGAGGTCGCCAAACTGCTGGAGTACCAGCTCAGCCGTGAACTCCAGCCGCACAACCTGGCGATCAACGACTACGAGATCCTGGTGGTGCTCTCCGAGGCCCCCGACCGCCGGATGCGGATGACCGACCTCGCCACCGCCACCCTCCAGTCCAAGAGCCGGCTCTCGCACCAGATCACCCGGATGGAGAACGCCGGCCTGGTGCTGCGCCAGGAGTGTCCCGGCGACCGCCGCGGCCTCTACGC
This sequence comes from Kitasatospora sp. NPDC088264, assembly GCF_040685715.1. Classification (NCBI taxonomy): domain Bacteria; kingdom Bacillati; phylum Actinomycetota; class Actinomycetes; order Kitasatosporales; family Streptomycetaceae; genus Kitasatospora; species Kitasatospora sp. NPDC088264. The sequence goes on along the minus strand of NZ_JBFBIR010000009.1, from coordinate 93,950 downwards.
CCACCTCACCGAGCACGGCTGGGAGACCATGCAGCGGGTCGCCCCCGACCACGTGCGCAGCGTCCGGGCCCACTTCATCGACCGCTTCACCCAGGAGCAGCTCGACGCCATGTACGAGGCCCTCGCCCCGGTCGCCGAACACCTCCGCGGCCTCCGCGGCCGCGCCTGACGCGCCGCCCCCCCGGCACACCGGGGCCGGCCCCACCGGGGGCCGGCCCCGCGCCGTCCTCAGCCCCGGGTGAGGCCGGCCACGAGTTCGTCGGCCGCGCCGTACGGGTCCAGTTCGCCCGCCACCACCCGCTCGGCCAGGCCGGCCAGGTGGCGGTCCCCGCGCAGGTCGCCGATCCGGGTGCGCAGTTCGGCCAACGCGATCGCCTCGATCTCGTCGGAGGCCCGACGGCGGCGGCGCGCCGCCAGTTCGCCGTGCTCCTCCAGCCAGGCGCGGTGCTTCTCCAGCGCCTCGACCAGCTCGTCGACGCCCTCGCCGCGGGCGGCGACGGTCTTGACGATCGGCGGGCGCCAGTCCCCCGCCCCGCGGGCCTCGCCGAGGCCGAGCATGTGGTTGAGCTCGCGCGCGGTGGCGTCGGCGCCGTCCCGGTCGGCCTTGTTGACCACGAAGACGTCGCCGATCTCCAGGATCCCGGCCTTGGCGGCCTGGATGCCGTCGCCCATGCCGGGGGCGAGCAGCACCACGGTGGTGTCGGCCTGGGCGGCGATCTCCACCTCGGACTGGCCCACCCCGACGGTCTCGACCAGGATCACGTCGCAGCCGGCCGCGTCCAGCACCCGCAGGGCCTGCGGCGCCGTCCAGGACAGCCCGCCGAGGTGGCCGCGGGTGGCCATCGAGCGGATGAACACCTCGGGGTCGGTGGCGTGGTCCTGCATCCGGACCCGGTCGCCGAGCAGCGCCCCGCCGGAGAACGGCGAGGACGGATCGACGGCCAGCACCCCGACCCGCTTGCCGAGCCGCCGGTAGGCGGAGACCAGCGCCGAGGTGGAGGTGGACTTGCCGACCCCGGGCGAGCCGGTCAGGCCCACCGTGTAGGCCTGACCGGTGTACGGCGCGAGCGCGGCCATCGCCTCGCGCAGTTGCGGGGCGGCGTTCTCGACCAGCGTGATCAGCCGGGCGACCGCCCGCGGCCGGCCCGCCCGGGCCTGTTCGACCAGCGTGGCGACATCGATCATCGGGAGCTCCTCGCGCGGATGCCTTCGGGGCTGCGGCGCCGCTCGTGGCGGTCCGCAGCCCCGAAGGCATGTCAGCTGATCAGGCCTTCGGGCTGGCGTCCTTGGGGACGCGCACGATCAGGGCGTCGCCCTGGCCGCCGCCGCCGCACAGCGCGGCCGCGCCGACCCCGCCGCCGCGCCGCTGGAGCTCCAGCGCCAGGTGCAGCACCACGCGGGCGCCGGACATCCCGATCGGGTGGCCGAGCGCGATCGCGCCGCCGTTGACGTTGACGATGTCCGAGGAGACGCCCAGGTCCTTGGTCGACTGGTGGGCGACGGCCGCGAACGCCTCGTTGATCTCGATCAGGTCGAGGTCGGAGACCTCCAGGCCCTCCTTGGCCAGCGCGTGCTTGATCGCGTTGGACGGCTGCGACTGCAGCGAGTTGTCCGGGCCCGCCACGTTGCCGTGCGCGCCGATCTCGGCGATCCAGCTCAGACCCAGCTCCTCGGCCTTGGCCTTGCTCATCACGACCACCGCGGCGGCGCCGTCGGAGATCTGCGAGGAGGTGCCGGCCGTGATCGTGCCGTCCTTGGCGAACGCCGGACGCAGCTTGGCCAGGCCCTCGACGGTGGTGTCCGCGCGGATGCCCTCGTCCTGGCCGAACAGCACCGGCTCGCCCTTGCGCTGCGGGATCGCGACCGGGGTGATCTCGGCGTCGAAGACGCCGTCGGCCTGCGCCTTGGCGGCCCGCTGGTGGGAGGCCGCGGCGATCTCGTCCTGCACCTCGCGGGCGATGCCCAGCCGGGTGTTGTGCTTCTCGGTCGACTCGCCCATCGGGATGTTCTCGTAGGCGTCGGTGAGGCCGTCGTGGGCCATCGAGTCGAGCATCCCGATCGCGCCGTACTTGTAGCCCTCGCGGGACTTCGGCAGCAGGTGCGGGGCGTTGGTCATCGACTCCTGGCCGCCGGCCACCACGACGTCGAACTCGCCGGCCCGGATCAGCTGGTCGGCCAGCGCGATGGCGTCCAGGCCGGAGAGGCAGACCTTGTTGATGGTGAGCGCCGGGACGCTCATCGGGATGCCGGCCCGGACGGCGGCCTGGCGGGCCGGGATCTGGCCGGCGCCGGCCTGCAGCACCTGGCCCATGATCACGTACTGGACCTGCTCACCCGTGATGCCGGCCCGCTCCAGCGCGGCCTTGATCGCGAAGCCGCCGAGGTCGGCACCGGAGAAGCCCTTGAGGGAACCGAGCAGGCGACCCATCGGGGTCCGCGCACCGGCAACGATCACAGAGGTGGTGTTGGTCATGGGACGAGCCCCTTCGCACGTCGTGGCCAGGTGAGGATGCGCTCAATGTACTGACCCGTTACCCGCCCGTCACCGGAGCGACGGTGTGATCGAGCGCACTGGCACCTTCCAGTCAACACCGTGTCAACGCGGCCCGGGTGAACCCCGGCGTCCGCCCCGGGTGAGCCCCCGGTGTGCGGCCCGGGTGGACCCCCGGCGTGTGAGCAGACTCGCACGTCCGGCGCTGGCGCCGGTCAGCGGCGATGCGCTGCACTGGTGCCACCTGGTTCCCGAGGTACCCAACCCGCCCCCGGAGGTCGCCGTGCTGACCCGTATCGACCACATCGGCATCGCCTGCCGCGACCTCGACAAGACGGTCGAGTTCTACCGCGCCACCTACGGCTTCGAGGTGTTCCACACCGAGGTCAACGAGGAGCAGGGCGTCCGCGAGGCCATGCTCAAGATCAACGACACCGGCGACGGCGGCGCCTCCTACCTCCAGCTGCTGGAGCCCACCCGGCCCGACTCGACCGTCGCCAAGTGGCTGGAGAAGAACGGCGAGGGCGTGCACCACATCGCCTTCGGCACCGCCGACGTGGACGGCGACGCCGAGGCCGTCCGGGCCAAGGGCGTGCGGGTCCTCTACGACGAGCCCCGGATCGGCTCGATGGGTTCGCGGATCACCTTCCTGCACCCCAAGGACTGCGGCGGCGTCCTGACCGAGCTGGTCACCTCCGCCGAACCGGGCGTCCACGACGCCCACTGACCCCCGCCAGGTGCCGCCCACGACCGGGCGGCACCCCCGAATCGCCGGTCATGACCCGTCAGTAACCTCGTCCGACAGCCGGAAAACCACCACGCGGCCATTCCCCCGCGGTGCGCTCCCACTACAATGCCCAGGTGCGCGAAGGCTCCGGGGGACGGAGGCGACGGGCACGGCCGATGACAGGCCCGTCCGCCCAGCGGTGGCCGGCCCGTCGCAGGGGAGTCCACAACGCGGGCACGGCTGAACAGTCGCAACACTGATCTGTCACCATTCTCCACAAGGCAAGAGTTCGCCCAGGAGTCCACCCGGACGGGGGAACGCGGCATCACCGCGCTTCCACGCCCAGGGCTCCGACGACCGCGGCGGGCGGCCCCGGATTGACCGGCGGGCCGTCCACCGGCTGCGGATGCAAGGAGCCAGTCGGACCAGTACCCGGACAACGGGTGCCCTGGACCGGCCGGGTCGAGGACGCGACCAGGAGATGGATGGGACCGCGGAGTGCGGGGCAACGACCGCTACGAGGTTGACGATCACCTCTCCCAGTTCGAGGCCGAGATGGGTCGGACTCGAAAGGAGCGGGACAAGGCAGTCGAGCATGCCGAGGACCTCGCCTACCAGGTGGAGGTGCTCCGGGCCAAGCTGCACGAGTCCCGCCGCATGCTCGCCCAGCCGCGCGCCTTCGACGCCGTCTCCGGCCAGGCCGAGCAGATGCTCCGCACTGCCGAGATGCAGGCCCAGCAGCTGCGCGCCGACGCCGAGCGCCAGCTGCGCGACTCCCAGGCCGCCACCCAGCGGATCATGGCCGAGGCCGCCGAGCGCACCGCCCGACTGGAGGCCGAGCTCACCGCCCGCCGCCGCCAGCTGGAGGACGAGCTCACCGAGCTGCGCCGCACCGCCGAGCAGCACGTCAACGGCTGGGCCGAGCAGACCAGGACCGGCTCCGAGCAGGAGGCCCAGCGCCTGCTCCAGGACGCCCGCGCCGAGGCCGAGCGCATGGTCGCCGCCGCCCGCGCGGAGGCCGTCGCGCTCTCCGACCAGGCCCGCGCCCAGACCGCCGCCGACGTCGACGCCGCCCGCGGCGAGGCCCAGGCCGCCGCCGAGGCCGCCCTCCAGCGGGCCCAGAGCGACGCCGAGCGCCTGCTGCGCGCCGCCTCCGAGCACGCCCAGCAGGCCGGCGCCCAGGCCGCCGCCGACGTGGACGCCGCCCGCGGCGAGGCCCAGCAGCAGCTGGCCGCCGCGCACGCCGCCGCCGAGCAGCAGCTCGCCGTCGCGAAGGCCGAGATCGGCCGGCTCAAGGAGCAGGCCTCCGCCGAGCAGATCCGGGCCGAGCAGCAGCTCGCCCACGCCCAGGCCGAGATAGAGCGGCTGCGTGCCGAGGCGATCGCCGAGGCCGAACGCACCCGCCGCGAGTCCGCCGAGCTGCGGGCCCAGGCCGAACAGGCCGCCGAACAGCTCCAGGCCGACGCCGAGGCCGCCGCCGAACGCAAGGCCGCCGACGGCGAGGCCGCCAACGAGCAGCGCTCGCAGACCGCCCGTGCCGAGGTCGCCCGGATGGTCGCCCACGCCACCAAGGAGGCCGAGGCGATCCGCGCCGAGGCCACCACCAAGCAGGCCGAGGCGGAGGCCGCCAAGGCCGCCGCCGCCGAGGAGAGCGAACGGCTGCGGGCCACCGCCGAATCGGTGGCCGGCGAGCTGCGCGCCGAGGCCGAGGCCGCGATCGCCGAACTGCGCGCCCAGGCCGACCGGGAGGTCGCCGAACTCCGCGCCCACGCCGAGGCCGAGGCCCAGCGGCTGCGCCACGCGGCCGAGGAGGAGGGCCGGGCGGCCGGCGCCAAGGAAGCCACCGTCCACCTCGCCAAGGCCGCCAAGACCGCCGAGGAGGTGCTCGGCCAGGCCGACCAGGACGCCGAGACCGCCCGCACCGAGGCCGCCACCGAGGCCGAGCGGATCCGCACCGAGGCCGCCGCCGAGGCGCAGCGCCTGCGCGAGCAGGCCCAGGCCGCCGTCGAGCAGGCCCAGAACGCCGCGCTCGACGACGCCGCCGCGATCCGCGAGCGGATCGAGCAGATGCAGGACGAGGCGGCCCGCCTGCGGGCCGAGGCCGAGGAGCTGCGCGCCCAGGCCGCCGCCGAGGCCGACCGGGTGCGCGGCGAGGCCCGCCGCCAGGCCGTCGTGCAGATCGAGGAGTCGGCGAAGAACGCCGAGGAACTGCTCACCAGGGCCAAGGCCGACGCCGACGAGCTGCGCGCGGGCGCCGCCGGGGAGATCGAGCGGCTGCGCGCGCAGGCCCAGGAACAGGCCGCCGAGACCCAGGGCCGGGCCGAGCAGACCCTCGCCCGGGCCCGCACCGAGGCCGAGAAGACCACCACCGCCGCCGAGCAGCAGGGCCAGGACGCCCTCGCCGCCGCCAAGGCCGCAGCCGCCGAGAACCGCGCCGCCGCCGAGCGCGAGACCGCCGAACTCCGCCGGGACGCGACCGAGTTCGACCAGCGGGTCCGGGCCGAGGCGAACGCCGCCGCGACCGCCCTCAGCGCCGAGGCGCAGTCCGAGGCGAACGCCGTCCGGGACGCCGCGGTGGCCGACGCCGAGCGCGTCCGCACCGAGGCCGACGCCGAGGCCGCCCGTGCCCGCAGCGAGGCCGAGGCCGCCGCGAACGCGCTGCGCGAGGAGAGCCGGCGCGAGTACGAGGAGGCCGCCGCCGGGCTGCACCGCGAACGCGAGGAGACCGCCGAGCAGCTGGCCGCCGCCCAGGCCGCCCACGAGCAGGCCGAACAGACGGCGACCGAGCTGCGGGCCCTCGCCGAGCGGGAGAGCGCCGAACTGCGCGAGCTCGCCGAGCGGGAGACCACCGAGCAGCGCACCGCCGCCGAGGCGTACGCCGCCGACGTCCGGGCCAAGGCCGAACAGGCCGCCACCGAACTCACCGAACGCACCACCGCCGAGACGACCGAACAGCGCGAGGCGACCGAACAGCACGTCGCCGAGCTGCGCGCCCTCGCCGAACGCGAGACCACCGAACTGCGCGAGCTCGCCGAGCGGGAGAGCGCCGAACTGCGCGAGCTCGCCGAGCGGGAGACCACCGAGCAGCGCACCGCCGCCGAGGCGTACGCCGCCGACGTCCGGGCCAAGGCCGAACAGGCCGCCACCGAACTCACCGAACGCACCACCGCCGAGACGACCGAACAGCGCGAGGCGACCGAACAGCACGTCGCCGCCCAGCGTGCCGAAGCCGAGGAACTGCTGGAGGGCGCCCGGAGCGCCGCCGAGCAGCGCCAGGCCGAGGCCGCCCGGGACGCCAAGGCCGTCCGGGAGAAGGCCGCCGCCGAGCTGGCGTTCGCCGCCGAGCAGGCCGAGACGGTCCGCGCCGAGGCCGGCCGCGAGCTGTCCGAGGCCCGCGCCACCGCCGACAGCATCCGGGCCGAGGCCACCGCCGTCCTGGAGCAGGCCCGGGTCGACGGCGAGGAGCTGGTCGCCGCCGCCGGTGTCGAGGGCGCCGCCCTGGTCGAGGCCGCCGAGGAGGAGGCCGCCGAGGTCCGCCAGTCGGTGGCCGGCATGCACGAGGCCGCCGCCGAGCAGATCGCCGAGCGGAAGGCCGCCGCCGAGCGGGAGGCCGCCGAGGTCCGCGACCGGGCCGAACAGGCCGCCGCCGAACTGCGCGAGCTGGCCGAGCGCGAGACCGCCGAGCAGCGGGCCCTCGCCGTCGCCGAGACCACCGCCCTGCGCGAACTCGCCGACGCCGAGACCGCCGAGCAGCGGGCCCTCGCCGACCACGAGACCGCCGAACTGCGCGCCCGTACCGACGCCGAGACCACCGCCCTGCGCGACCTGACCGACCGCGAGCTGGCCGCCGAACGCGAGGCCCACGAGGCCGAGTTGGGCCGTCAGCGCGCCGAGGCCCAGGCCTACGACGAGCACCTGCGGGCGGAGGCCGACGCCGTACTGCACGCGGCCCGGGAGGCCGCCGGGCAGTTGCGCGCGGACGCCGAGGCCCAGGCCGCCCGGACGCTGGCCGCCGCCGACGAGCGCTCGGCCGGCCTGGCCGCCGACGCCGAGGAGCTGGCCGCCGCCCTGCGCGCCGAGGCCGAGGAGTACGCGTTCGCCACCCGGACCCTCGCCGACGAGTACGACGCCGCCGCCCACGGCCGCGCCGACGCGTACGACGCGGAGACCCGGGAGGCCGCCGAGCAGTTCGACAAGGCCACCCGCGAGCAGGCCAACTCCGTCCTGGAGAAGGCCTTCGCGGACGCCGAGTCGCTCGGCGAGGACGCCCAGACCACCGCACTGGCCACCACCGCCGCCGCCGAGGAGCAGGCGGACGCGATGGTCGCCGCCGCCCGCAAGGAGGCCGACCGGCTGGTCGCCGCCGGCGAGGCGGCCGGCCAGGCCGAGGTGGAGAAGGGCCGGTCCGACGCCGACACGCTGCTCGCCGAGGCCCGCCGGGACTCCACCGCGATCCGCGAGCGCGCCGAGGAGTTGCGCGAGCGCACCGACGCCGAGGTGGAGGCGCTGCACGAGCGCGCCCGCAAGGAGAACGCGGCGGCCATGAAGTCGGCCGGCGAGCGGGTCGACGCCCTGGTGACGGCCGCTCAGGAGCAGCTGACCGAGGCCGAGGAGCAGGCGGTGGCCACCGTCGCCGAGGCCGAGGACCGGGCGGCGGCGCTGGTCGCGGCCGCCGAGGACCGCGCGGGCGAGCTCACCTCGGAGGCGTCCGCGGAGGCCAGCAAGGTCCGGATCTCGGCCGTCCGCAAGGCCGAGGGGCTGCTGAAGGAGGCGGAGACCAAGCTCGCCGACTCCACCAGCCGCGCCGAGGCGCTGATCGTCAAGGCCGAGGCCAAGCTCCAGTCGGCCGAGGCCGAGGCCGAGGAGCGGCTGGAGACCGCCGCCACCGAGGCGGAGAAGCGGCTGCGGGACGCCGACCGCAGCGCGGACGAGCAGGTCGAACTGGCGAAGGCGGAGGCCGAACGGCTGCTCGCCGAAGCGCAGGCCGAGGCGAAGCGGGTCACCGACGAGGGCCGTCGCGAGCTGGACGAACTGGTGCGGCGGCGCAAGGACATCAACACCGAGATCTCCAGGGTGCAGGACGTGCTGTCCGCGCTGGAGGCGTTCGAGGCACCGGCACCGGTCGCCCAGACCAACGGGGGAAGCAGCACCAAGAAGGACGGGGGTGCCAAGGCGGGTGCCGGAATTGGTTCCCCCCGGTCGGGCGGCAATCGTTCCAAGAACGCACCACCCGATTGAGCGGACATTGTCCGCGGGACGACGGCATCTCGCCGTCGACACTCCGGTACCGTGTCAGGATTCCCTCAACCACCTCAGCGGTTTGACGACAGGAAGCCCAGAACCCCATGAGCGACAGTCACTCCCCTCACGGCTTCGACCTGGTGCGCCGTGGGTACGAGCGCGCCCAGGTCGACGAGCGGATCACCAAGCTGGTGGCCGACCGTGACAGTGCCCTGACCCGGATCAGCGCGCTCGAGAAGCGCATCGAGGAACTCCACCTGGAGACCCAGACCGCGCAGGCGGCGGTCACCGAGGCGGAGCCCTCGTACGCCGGTCTCGGCGCCCGGGTCGAGAAGATCCTGCGACTGGCCGAGGAGGAGGCCAAGGACCTGCGCGACGAGGCGCACCGCGCCTCCGAGCAGCACCGCGAGCTCGCCGAGGCCGCTGCCCAGCAGGTCCGCACCGAGGCCGAGAACTACGCCAAGGACCGCAAGGCCAAGGCGGAGGACGAGGGTCTGCGGATCGTCGACAAGGCCAAGAGCGACAGCGCCCAGCTGCGCGCCGAGGCCAACAAGGACGCCCAGAACAAGCGCGAGGAGGCGGACGCCCTCTTCGAGGAGACCCGCACCAAGGCCGCCCAGGCCGCGCTGGAGTTCGAGACCAACCTGGCCAAGCGCCGCGAGCAGTCCGAGCGTGACCTGGCCGCCCGTCAGGCCAAGGCCGAGAAGCGCCTGGCCGAGATCGAGCACCGGGCCGAGCAGCTGCGCCTGGAGGCCGAGAAGCTGCGCACCGACGCCGAGCGCCGCGCCCGCCAGACCGTCGAGACGGCGCAGCGCCAGTCCGAGGACATCGTGGCGGACGCCAACGCCAAGGCCGACCGGATCCGCAGCGAGTCCGAGCGCGAGCTGGCGGCGCTCACCAACCGCCGCGACAGCATCAACGCCCAGCTGACCAACGTCCGCGAGATGCTGGCGACGCTGACCGGCGCGGCCGTGGCCGCCGCCTCGCTGCCGGGCGACGACACCATGGGCGTGCCCGCCCAGCAGTCGCGCTGACGCCGCCGCCGGGCGCCGGCGCCCGGCGGTACGTGCGGAACGGACGGCACGTGCGGAACAGCGGACAGGCCCTCACCCACCAGGGTGAGGGCCTGCCGTCTTTCCACCGTCATCATCTCGGGTGACCTGGGTGAGCGGGCGTCACCTGGGGTAGGCCCCGTCGGGCCGCTGGTGCCCGCTGCTGAGCTGGTTGCCCTCGTCGTCGGAGACGGTGCCGAACCACGAGGTGCACCAGACCGACACCGAGTCCGGCCAGTACTGCACCTCGAACGGGTGGCCGGAGCCGTGGTCGCCGTACGAGGTGACGATGAAGGTCTCGCCGGGGCGCAGCCAGTAGTCCTCGCCGAGCGGTTCCAGGGTCAGTTCGACCAGGCCCTCGCCGCGGTTGGTCACGGGCATCCGGCCGGTCACCTCCAGCGCCGAGAAGTCCCAGCCGGTCGCTTCCTCCCTCATCCCGCCGTCACCCGGGCCAGCAGGTCGCGGACGGCGGTGTTGAACGCCTCCGGTGCCTCCAGGGCGCTCAGATGGCCCGCCCCGGGAATGACGGTCAGTTCGGCGTCCGGCCGGGCCCGGAGCATCGGTTCGGCCTCCTCCGGCGCCACCAGGCCGTCCTGCGCGCCCGCGACGACGGCGGTGGGCACCCGCAGCCCGGCCAGCACGTCCAGCGCGTCCGGCCGGGCCGCCATGGCCCGCTGGGCCCAGGCGACGGCGGCCGGCGACGCGGCCGCGACCAGCGACCGCACCCGCTCCACCAGGTGCAGCGAGTCCGGCCCGAGCTGCCCGGCGGCGACCTCCTCGTCGAGCAGCAGTTGGACGCTGCCCCGGGCGGTGACGGCGGCCGCGATCCGCTCCCGGTTGGCCCGGACGGCGTCGGTGTCGGCGGTGGCGCGGGTGCTGGCCAGCAGCAGTCCGGCCAGCCGGTCCGGGTGGCGGCGGGCGAAGGCCAGCGCCACGTAGCCGCCCATGGAGAGCCCGCCGACCACCGCGCGCTCGATCCCGGCCGCGTCCAGCAGCAGGGCGAGGTCGTCGGCGACCAGGTCCAGCGAGGGTTCGTCGGCCCCCAGCTCGGTGCCGCCGAAGCCGCGCTGGTCCGGGGCGAGCACCCGGGCCTCGTCGCCGGTCAGACCGGGCAGCGCGTCCAGTTGGGCGGACCACATCGAGGCGTTCAACGGAAAGGCGTGCAGCAGCACGAGGGGTGTTCCGGTGCCGCTCTCGCGGACCGACACTGCGGAGGGGGGCTGGGTCATGGGCCCACCGTATTCCGGCACGCCCGGCGGGCCCACTCAGCGGGCCGTGATATCCGCTTTGTCCTAGCCTTACCAGGAGTAAGGGAGCGCGAATGATCGAGTTGCACGACCTGACAAAACGTTACGGCAGGACCCTCGCGGTGGACCGGCTCAGCTTCCAGGTCCCCCAGGGCGTGGTCACCGGCTTCCTCGGCCCCAACGGCGCAGGCAAGTCCACCACCATGCGCATGATCCTCGACCTCGACCGCCCCACCAGCGGCCGGGTCACCATCGACGGCAAGCGCTACGGGCAGCTCAGCGAACCGCTCAAGTACATCGGCGCGCTGCTGGAGGCCAAGGCCGTCCACCCCGGCCGCACCGCCCGCGACCACCTGCTCTGGCTCGCCCAGAGCAACCGCATCCCGACCCGCCGGGTGGACGAGGTGCTCAACCTGGTGGGCCTCACCCCGGTCGCCCGCAAGCGGGCCCGCGGCTTCTCGCTCGGCATGGGCCAGCGCCTGGGCATCGCCTCCGCACTGCTCGGCGACCCGGAGATCGTCATGTTCGACGAGCCGGTCAACGGACTGGACCCGGAGGGCATCCTCTGGATCCGCAACCTGATGAAGCGGCTCGCCACCGAGGGCCGGACCGTCTTCGTCTCCTCCCACCTGATGAGCGAGATGGCCGTCACCGCCGACCACCTGGTGGTCATCGGCAAGGGCCGGCTGCTCGCCGACCTGCCGATGCCGGAGTTCATCCGGCGCAACTCCCGCTCCGCCGTCCGGCTGCGCACCCCGCACCCCGAGCGCCTGCTCGACGCCCTGTCCGGCGCCGGGCTCCGGTCCGAACCCGGGCCCGGCGGCTCCTACGAAGTGGTCGACGGCGATCTCGCCCGGCTCGGCGACCTGGCCGCGGCCCACGGCGTCGTCCTGCACGAACTCAGCCCGCAGCAGGCCTCGTTGGAGGAGGCGTTCATGCAGATGACGGCCGACTCGGTGGAGTACCACGCGGGCGACGGCCCGGGCCGGGACGCGGCCGGCGCACCCGGCGTCTGGGGCGCCGGCTGGAAGGCGGACGGCGCCCCGCAGACCGCGGCGGCCCGGCAGGAGGAGAACTGAGATGACGTCCTTCCCGGCGATCCTGCGCTCCGAGTGGACGAAGATCCGCAGCGTCCGCTCGACGATCTGGACGCTCGCGCTGACCTTCGTCGTCACCGTCGGCATCGGCGCGCTGCTGTCCCTGCTCACCAACAGCAACTTCGGCGAGTTCCGGCGGGGCGACCAGTCCGTCTTCGACGCCACCGGCACGGCCTTCTCCGGCATCATGCTCGGCGAGCTCGCCATCATCGTGTTCGGCGTGCTGGCCATCGGCAACGAGTACAGCACCGGCATGATCCGGGTCACCCTGGCCGCCGTCCCGCAGCGCGGCACCCTGCTCACCGGCAAGGCGGTGGTGCTCGGCGCGATGGCCCTGGCGGTCTCGGTGGTGACGGCCTTCGTCACCTTCTTCACCGGCCAGGCGCTGCTCGGCTCGCACTCCACCAGCCTCGACCAACCGCACGTGCTGCGCGCGGTGTTCGGCGCCGCGCTGTACCTGACGATGCTCTGCCTGTTCTCGGCCGGCGTCACCACGATGCTGCACAGCCAGACGCTGGCACTGGGCGTACTGGTCCCGTTCTTCTTCCTGCTCTCGCCGATCCTCTCGGCGGTGCCGAAGGTCAAGACCCTGGCCCACTACTTCCCGGACTACGCGGGCTCGCGGATGCTGCTGGTGTACGAGCAGCACGGCCAGCCGTACGGGCCGTGGGAGGGCTTCGTGATCTGCCTGGCCTGGACGCTCGCCGCCCTGCTCGGCGGCGCGCTGGTGCTCAAGAACCGGGACGCCTGACCGGCTCAGTACCGCGGAGCGCCGCGGCCCCGCAGGACGTTGGAGGCCCGGCGCTCCCGCGCGCCCCAGCAGGCGCGGTGCCAGTGCCGCCGGTCGTCCACGCCCGCGCCGTACATCGGCCAGGCCACCACGTGGCCCATCCCGGGCGGGATCTCCTGGTCGCAGCCCGGGCACCGGTAGTGCCGCCCGGCCGTCCCGGCGACCGTCTGGACCACCCAGTCGTCGCCCTGGTGGCTCTCGGTGCGGCGCAGCGATCCGCCGAGCGGGGAGGCCTGCTCGGCGCTCCCGCCCGGGTCGGCGCTCTTGATCCGGTTGCGGCGCGGCGACACGTCGGACTACCTCTCTTCCGGGATTTCGGGTCGTTCCAGCCTACGGCCGGCCGCCCCTCCGGCAGGCCACTATCACGGCATCGTCCGACGCTCCCGCGTTTTTGCCGAGATCCACCCGATCTTCGACGAAATCCGGGTTTCCGCGTGCCATTGGCACATGACATCGGATACCCACAAGGGGAACAGGCGGGGCCCGCAGACCCTGCGCGCACCCGAGGAGGCCCCACCATGACCAAGACCAGCGCCCGCGCCGAGACCCGTCGGCCCGTCGGAGTCCGGCCGCCCGCCCCCGGGCCGGTGCTGACCTCGCCCATCCCGGTCACGGCCGCGGCGGGCGAGCCGCTGCCCGTGCCGCAGCGGGCGGGCGCGCTCCCGCCGGACACCGCGCCGGTGCGGGTCGGCGCGTTCCTGCTGTCCGCGCAGTTCCCCGGGCAGAGCCACCGCGAGGCGCTGGACCGCACCGTCCGGGCCGCCGTCGAGGCCGAACGCGCGGGCCTGGACAGCGTCTGGCTGGCCGAGCACCACTTCGTCCCGTACGGGGTCTGCCCCAACGCCGCCACGCTGGCCGCGCTGCTGCTCGGCCGCACCCGCCGGATCGGCGTCGGCACGGCGGTCAGCGTGCTCTCCACCGCCCACCCGGTGGCGCTCGGCGAGCAGGCCGCGCTGCTGCACCTCACCTCGGACGGGCGCTTCACGCTCGGGGTGGGCCGCGGCGGCCCCTGGATCGACCTGGACGTGTTCGGCGGCGGCGTGGACGCCTTCGAGAACGGCTTCCCGGAGCGGCTGGACCTGCTGCTGCGCTGGCTGCGCGGCTCCCGGGTCGGCGCGGACGGCCCGCAGTTCGCCTTCCCCGAGGTGGCGGTGGTGCCGCGCGCCACCGAACCGGTGCGCCGGTCCGGACTGGGCAGCTGGCTCGGTCTCGGCGAGCGGTCCGGCCCGGTGCGCTTCCCGCGCCAGCGCCAGGACGTCGAGGGCCTCGGCGAGGGCTTCGGTGAGGAACTCGATCCGTCCGGGCGGCCGGTGGCCGGACCGCCGATGGTGGTCGCGTGCACCTCTCCGAGCGGGGTGCGGCTGGCCGCCGAACGCGGCCTGCCGATGCTGCTCGGCATGCACTCCGGCGACGACGACAAGCTGCGCATGCTGGAGCTGTACCGCAGCGCCTGGCTGGCCGCCGGGCGCGGCGAGGAGCAGCTGCGCCGGGTGAACCGCCGGCACGTCGCGGCCGGGGTGGCCCAGGTCGACGACCGCACCTCGGCGGCCCGCGCCACCCTGCTGAACGCCATGCCGGGCTGGTTCGAGTACGGGCTCGGCGCCCACCGCACCGTGGACGGCCGGGAGCGCAAGATGCGCGACCCGCGCGAGTACACCGAACTCCTCTGCGACCTGCACGCGGTGGGCACGCCGCGGCAGTGCGCCGACCGGCTGCTGGCCACCGCCGAGCGGACCGGCATCCGCCGCTTCGCGCTGCTCGCGGAGGGCAGCGGCGACCGCGAAGCGACCCTGCACAACATCGCCCGGCTCGGCTCCGAGGTGCTGCCGCAGCTGGGGTGAGCCCGGGGGTGGAGCGGCCGGGCCCGGTCCGGGCCGCCGCCCCTCCCCCCGCACCGGGGGACGGGGGCGGCCCGACGACCTTCCGGGCCGCTAGGTCCTATCCGGTCGATCGGGCCCGGCAAGGTCGGCCGGACAGGACCTAGGGCCCGGCATCGGCGGTGCTGCCGGGTCAGCAGTCCCGCAGTTCCTCGGACTGGTTGAGCAGCTGCTCCCGGACCGAGGTGAAGCGTGCGTGCCGTGCCTCGTTGGCGTCCGACGGCAGGAAGACCGCCACCCGGTGACAGTTCTGGAAGGCCAGCCGCACCCCGAAGTGCCGCTGCAGGGCCCCCCGGATGGCGTCGCTGGCGAGGGCCCGCAGGAGCTGGCCGCGGGCCTGCTCGCTGGGCGGCGGTACCTGGTTGTCGGCGAAGTCGGTACCGTCGACCTTTGCCTGGGCGACCAGCGAGCTGATCAGGTCCCAGGCGTACGGCAGCGAGACGCGGACGCAGTCGACGAATTCCCGCTCGTCGACCTCGCCCCGCTCGGCCTTTTCCAGCAGGGCCGGTGAGACGTCGAGCGACATGGATTCTCCTCTCGCGGTCCACCCGCGCGGCGCCCGGGTGGTCGTGCGTAGTCCAAGCTCACAGTGAGGGTGGGCGGATCGCGCGTGGTGTCCGGAACGCCGTGGAACGGGCGTTTTTGACACCCCGCGAAGGCGGCGGCACCACGGGACGTGACGTCCCGGACACCGACCGCGCTCGGAACAGCGTGGCAGTCAACGGCGGGACGGGCCGGTCATTCCTGTGGATTGCTTCGGAAATACGCGGCGGTGCACCACATTGGCCGGATCCCGTCGGATCGTTCATCTGAAGTCTCCGTCCCCGTTGACAGCGATCCCGCACGCGTGCCGTCACGTACGGTAGCGACCCCAGGACGTGGGCGCCAGACCGCGACGGGAGGTGAGCGGAATTGCCGAGCCTCCATGTTCGCGGGGTTCCCGGTTTCTTCACCCGGTCGTCGTGGAATCGCATCAACTGGCCCCGGTGGGCTAGCGTGGTCGACCGTGCGTCTCGTAATTGCCCGCTGCTCAGTCGACTATGCCGGTCGGCTCTCCGCCCATCTGCCCTCCGCCACCAGGCTCATCCTGGTCAAGGCCGACGGCAGCGTCAGCATCCACGCCGACGACCGCGCCTACAAGCCGCTCAACTGGATGTCCCCGCCGTGCGCGCTCAAGGAGGCGGACGGGGTCTGGACGGTGGAGAACAAGGCCGGCGAGAAGCTCATCATCACGCTGGAGGAGGTGCTGCACGACTCCTCCCACGAACTCGGGGTGGACCCGGGCCTGATCAAGGACGGCGTCGAGGCACACCTCCAAGAGCTGCTCGCGGACCGGATGGAGGTGCTCGGCGCCGGCTGGTCCCTGATCCGCCGCGAGTACCCCACCGCGATCGGCCCGGTCGACATCCTCTGCCGCGACTCGGACGGTGCCACGGTGGCCGTCGAGATCAAGCGCCGCGGTGAGATCGACGGCGTCGAGCAGCTCACCCGCTACCTCGAACTCCTCAACCGGGACCCACTGTTGGCCCCGGTCAAGGGCATCTTCGCCGCCCAGGAGATCAAGCCCCAGGCCCGCGTGCTGGCCACCGACCGGGGCATCGGCTGCGTGGTGCTGGACTACGACGAGCTGCGCGGCATCGACGACGACAAGCTCAAGCTGTTCTGACCGGTCAGCTCGCGGACGGCGAGGGCGTCGTCGGCGGAGGACTGGACGTCCCGGTCGTGGGGCCCGTCGTGGCGGGCGGCGGTGTGGTCGCGGTCGCCGAGGGCGACGTGGTCGACGGCTTCGGCGGGGGCGGCGTGCTGGCGCCTCCGCCGGGCTGAGTGCCCCCGGAGTTGCCACCGCTGCCGCCGCCGGTGCCGCCGCCGCTGCCACCCTGCGGCGGGCCGGACTGCTGGGCCGGCGGCTGCGACTGTCCCGGTGCGGGCGGCTGCGGCTGCTGCGCCTGCTCGGTGGTCCCCGCGGTCTCGCTCGGCCCACGGCTCGGCTTCTTCGACGCGCTCGGCGAGTGCGAGGTGCCGCTCGCCGACGGCTCCGGGCTGGTCCCGCCCGCCGCCGCACCGCCCCCCGCGTCCGTCCCCGGCGCTCCCGTCCCTGACACCCCCGTACCGGTGGCACCGGCCCCGGCGGTCGGGCCACCGACGTGCGGGGACGGGAGCGGCCCGCCCTGCCCGCCGTCGGGGTCGTCGAGCCGGGTGTGCGGGTCGTTGCCCGGGTGCTGCTCCGGACCGGTGGCGCTCATCGCCACCGCCGTCCCGAGCGCCCCGAGCGCGAGGACGGCCGCCGACGCGGCGATCACCCGACGCCTGGTCCCGGAGCGCAGGCTGGACGGCACCTTGGCTATCGCGCGGATGACGGGCCGCCGCACGGGCGCCGGCCCGGGGGACGCCGCGGGCGGCAGCTGCCGCCCGTCGGCGCGCAGCAGGTCCAGCATCCGGCCGGCTGCCGCGACGCCGCGCTGCTCGCCGGCGGCGGACCGCAGGGTGAGCGCCGTCTCCAGCTCGGCCATCGCCCGGGACGGCTCCCGGACGCAGAACGCGTGCACGCCCGCCTCGTGGTGGAACCAGGCCTGGTCGGTGCCGGAGCCCGTCCGGCGGGCCGCCTCCAGCCCCAGCTCCAGGACCCTCTCCCAGGCGCCCCAGCGCAGCGCCAGCGCCAGCGCGGGCGCGGCCGCCCGGGCCAGGCGCACGACGGCGTCGTGCCGGCCGGCCGCCCGGTCCGCGACCAGCACGCCGACCACCACCTCCGCCTCGGCCGCGACCTGTTCCAGCGACACCGAGCTGTGCCCGACCCACCAGGCGAAGTGCTGGGCGGCGCCGTCCAGGCAGCCGCGGGCCGGCCAGTGCGGGGCGAGCAGGTCCAGCACCCCGGCGGTCAGCCGGTGGTGCCCGCCGATGGACACCGCCAGCCCGGCGTCGGCGAGTTCGGCGAGGGCGCTCTCGCCCTGGCCGACGTCGATCAGCGCGGGCAGGTGCGGCGCGGTGGGACACTCGCCGCCGAGCGCGACGGCGAGCCTCAGGACGGCCTGGGCGGGCTCGCTCAGCCCCTCCGCGAGCCGGACGGCGGGTGAGGCGGTCTCGGCGACGGACGGCAGCGGGACGGTGCGGCGCAGCGCGTTCTCGCGGACGGCCGGATCGGGGTCGTGGACGGGCTCCTCGACCGCGCCGAAGACCCCCATCCGGTCCTCCTCGGCGGCGACCAGCGCGTCCACCGCCACGTCCCGCTGGCGCAGCAGCGCGGCGGCCTGGACGAAGCGCAGCGGCAGCCCCTCGGACTCGAACCAGAGGTCGACCGCCCAGGCCTTCTCCTCGACGTCCAGCGGCCGCCCGGCCTGGCGGGCGGCGAGGGCGAGGCAGGCGGAGCGGGAGAGCCCGGCGACCAGGTGGTCCTGCAAGCGGGAGCCGGGTGACAGCGCCGGGCTCCCGGGGGCGGCGGAGATCAGGAAGGCGCAGCCGGGGGCGAGGGCGAGCAGGTCCTCCAGCTCGGCGCCGGACTGCTCCGCGCCGTCGACGACCACGATCGCGCCGACCTCGGCGAGGTGCACGGCCAGCTGGCCCGGGTCGGGCCGGTAGCCGGGGGCGTGGTGGGTGGCCGCGAAGAGGTCCTGGAGCAGGTCGGCGGCGGTGCGGCGGTGCCCGCAGAGCTGGACGACGCCGCCGGGGGCGAGGTCGGCGGCGGCCTCGGCGACGGCCGACAGCAGCGCGCTGCGGCCCGAGCCGGCCTGGCCGACCAGGCGTATCGAGCGGCCCTCGGCGAGCAGGCCGAGGAGTTCGGCGACGTCGGCCTCGCGGTCGAGCAGCGGCAGGTCGGCGGGCCCGGCACCGAGGGCGAGCGGGCCGACCGCGCGGCCGACGCCGCCGACCGGGCCCCGGGCGGGCTCGCTGCGCTCGATCCGGCGCGGGCGGGGCCGCCACTCCTCGGGACAGGGCCTGACCTCGGAGCCGTCCGGGGCGCCGACGCCGACCAGCAGGGCGCCGGAGACGAGTTCGCCGCCTCGGGTGCGGGCGGCCTCCTGCCGGAACTCCCCGGTTGGCTGTGCCACGTTCTGCTCCGCATCCTGCTCGGCCGCCGGCGTCCCGCGCCGGCCGGCTGACGTCTCGGTCGCGGCCGCGCGCGGGCTGGGGGCAGCTGGCTGGGGCGGCCGTCATCTGACGGGCAGACTCTTGCACATCCGGGCCCGCCCGCGCAGGGGCGGCCCGGTCGGGGGCCGGGCGACGGCCGATCAGAGCCAGGTCGGGGCCCGGACGACGGCTGATCAGAGCCAGGTCGGGGGCCGGACGAAGAGCGGGCGGGGAACGAACGAAGGCAGGGAACGAACGAGCACCGGGGCCGGACGGGGGCAGGAGCGGCCAGGCCCTAGAGGGCGATCCCGTGGGCCTCGGTGACGCCGTCCACGGCCAGGATGCGGTGCAGCTTGGTGGCCACCAGCAGCCGCTGGAGCTGGGCCGGGACGGAGCGCAGCACCAGCCGCCGGCCGATCCGGCCGGCCCTGCGGTGGGTGCCCATGATCACGCCGAGGCCGGTGGCGTCCCAGAACTCCAGCCGGGCGAGGTCGAGCACGAGGTCGCCGAGGCCGCCGTCCACGGCCTGGTGCAGCCGGGCGCGCGCATCGGCGGCGGTGCGCACGTCGAGGCGGCCTTCGATGGCCAGCGCCCTGTGGTCGCCGGTGATGCGCATGCTCTCCTCCTTCGCCTGACCGGTCCGGTACGGGGGTGGTCCGACCCGGCCGTGCCGGGGCGGGGGGTGGGGGTGTCCATCCGGGCGGGCCGTGGCCCCTCGCCCGGGTCCGGTCGCAGCCTCGTCGTGCTGGGCCGGGTCTCCCTCTTCTGACGGCGAACCAGCAGCGCAGGTTGCTGGTTCCGGCCAGATCTGAAGCAACTTCACTCGTCCGAGGGAATATACGCAGTCAGTCTCCACACCTACGCTCGATTACCGCCCAAATCACCCGTCTGCGGCACCTGGCGTGAGGAAACTCACCCGCCCCCGAGCGGGCGGGCCGTACGGTGTTCCGCCGCACGGCCCGCCCGGTCGCCGGGCGTCGTCGTTCACCCGTTCCGGCGGGGGCTCACTTGCCCTCGTACGGGTAGAAGCCGCGGCCGCTCTTGCGGCCGAGGTCGCCGGCGGTGACCATGCGCGCCATGATCTCCGGGGCGGCGAACTTCTCGTCCTGGGTCTCGTCGTAGATGTTGCGGGCGGCGTGCAGCAGGATGTCCACGCCGGTCAGGTCGGCGGTCTCCAGCGGGCCCATCGGGTGGCCGAAGCCGAGGCGGCAGGCGGTGTCGATGTCCTCGGCGGTGGCGACGCCCGACTCGTACAGCTTGGCGGCCTCGACGACCAGCGCGGTGATCAGGCGGGTGGTGACGAAGCCGGCCACGTCCCGGTTGACCACCACGACGTCCTTGCCGACGCCCTCGGCGAAGGCGCGGGCGGCGGCCAGGGTCTCGTCGCTGGTCTTGTAGCCGCGGACCAGCTCGACGAGCTTCATCAGCGGCACCGGCGAGAAGAAGTGCACGCCGACGACCGACTCGGGGCGCCGGGTGGCGGCGGCGATCCGGGTGATCGGGATGGCGGAGGTGTTGGAGGCCAGCACCGCGCCGTCCTTGGCGAGCTTGTCGAGCTCCCGGAAGACGCCCTCCTTGACCTCGAACTGCTCGAACACGGCCTCGACCACGATGTCGGCCTCGGCGACGGCGCCCAGGTCGGTGGTGGTGGTGATCCGGCCCAGCGCGGCCTCGGCGTCCTCGGCGCTCAGCCGGCCCTTGGCGACGAACTTCGCGTAGGAGGCGCGGATGCCCGCGAGACCGCGCTGCAGGGCCTCCTCGGTGACGTCCCGCAGCACCACCGGGTGGCCGGCCTGCGCGGACACCTGGGCGATGCCGGCGCCCATCAGGCCGGCACCGATCACGGCGATCTGCTTGCTGGACGCATTGCTCATGGCTGGGTCTCCCGATGCCGTCGCCGCCCTGGGGCGGGCCCTGAAGGCGGCTCAGGGCAGGGGTCACCGCCGGAGAGCCGCGTCGCTCGTTGCCGGGACTCTAATGCCCAATCCGGCCCCGTGGTGTCAATCGGGAGTGTGATCTGCGCCCGACCTGGTCGGGCGACCCAGACCCACCGTGACCAGCCGATCAGACCGGCCGATCGGACCATCTGACCGGACCGGCCGACCGGACCATCAGACGGTCAGACGGTCAGCCCGAGGTCCTGCGCCAGGATCGCCGCCTGCACCCGGTTGCGCAGCCGCAGCTTCGCCAGGATCCGGCTGACGTGCGTCTTGGTGGTCGCCTCCGCCATCTCCAGCCGGGCCGCGATCTCCCCGTTGGACAGCCCGGCCCCGATGCAGGCCAGCACCTCCCGCTCACGCGGGGTCAGTCCGGCCACCGCCTCCCTGGCTTCCGGCCCGACCGCCCGGTCCGGCCGGGCGAAGGCGCCGATCAGCCGCCTGGTCACCGAGGGCGCCAGCATGCCGTCCCCGCGCGCCACCGTCCGGACGCCCTCGACCAGGGTGTCCGCCTCCAGATCCTTGAGCAGGAACCCGGCCGCGCCGGCCCGCAGCGCGCCGTAGACGTACTCGTCCAGGTCGAAGGTGGTCAGCACCAGCACCTGGCCGGCCCCGGCGGCGACCACCTGCCGGGTCGCCGAGACGCCGTCCAGCCGGGGCATCTGCACGTCCATCAGCACCACGTCGGGCCGCAGCTCCAGCGCCAGCCGGACGGCCTCCTCGCCGTCGGCGGCCTGCCCGACCACCTCGATGTCCGGCTCGGCCCGCAGGATCATCACCAGCGCCGCCCGTACCGCCGCCTGGTCCTCGGCCACCAGCACCCGGATCGTCATGCCCCTGCCCCGCTCTCCCGCCCGCGCGGCAGTACCGCGCGCACGCTCCAGTAGTCGTTCCGCGGCCCCGCCTCGAAGCTGCCGCCGAGCAGCCCGGCCCGCTCCGCCATGCCGACCAGCCCGGCCCGGGCGCCGGGCAGTTCGCGGCCCGGTCCGTGCCGGTACGGGCTGTCGACGGCGATCCGCAGTTCCTCGGGGCCGAACTCCATCCGCACGCTGACCAGTCCGGGCCCGGCGTGCTTGAGCGCGTTGGTCAGCGACTCCTGGACGATCCGGTACGCGGCCAGCCGGACCGGCACCGGGACCTCCCCGCGCTCGCCCCGCTCGGCGAGTTCGAAGTCCAGCCCGACGTCATGGCCGGCCGCCCGGGCCTTGGCCAGCAGGGCGTCCACGGCGGCCAGGTCGGGCGCCGCGTACGACTCGTCCGCCTCTCCCCCGCCGCTGTCGCGCAGCAGTCCGATCATGCGGCGCATTTCGGCCAAACCCTGGACGCTGCTCTCCCGGATCACCGCCAGCACCTCCACCAGCGGGTCGTCCCCGGCCAGCCGACGGCGCCGGGCGACGGACTGCGCGCCGGTCGCGTGGATCGCGATCGCCGACAGGTGGTTGGCCACCACGTCGTGCAACTCCCGTGCCATCCTCGCGCGTTCGGCGACGACGGCCTCACGCCGGTCCATCTCCGAGAGCAGCGCGGTCTGTTCGGCCCGCAGCCGCTCGCTCACCGCCCGGTCGCGGTGCTTGCGGACCACGTCCCCGGTCCAGACCGGCGCCAGGTAGATCAGGACGGTGAGCACCACCACCGCCACCGCGTTCGAGGCGTCGCTGTAGATCAGCACCAGGGTGGACAGCACCAGCACCGAACCCGTGCCGGTCAGGTGCAGGATCCGGGACATCCTCGGGGTCCCGTAGAGCACCGCCGCGTAGAGCAGGTCGGTGTACATCAGGCTGGTCGCCAGCAGGGCGCCGGTGAAGATGCTGTACCCGAAGGCGAGCCCGCCCAGCGTCGTGGTGAGCACCGGCCTGGTCCGGCGGAACAGCTCCAGCACCGCCATGACCAGCAGCGCCGGCACCACCGCCCCGCGCGGGATCCGCGAGGAGTTGTCGTAGACCTGGAGCGCGATCAGCAGCGCTCCGCCGAGCAGACCGAGCAGGGCGATCCCCCGGTCCTCCTGGCGCGGGGTGAGGGTCGGTCTCAGCACACCTCCATCTCACCATCCCCGGGCGCCGCCCGGCTCCGGTCCCCGGAGGAGCCGCCGTACATCGAAAGGTGCAGGCCGGGACGGCACCCGGCGACGACGACGCGGCCACGCCCGCGCGCCAGGCTGGAGGCACCGCCGACCGCCCGGGAGCACAACGTGATCGTCACCCTCATCGTCGCGGCCGAGATCTCCTTCTGGATCCTGCTCGGCCTCGGTCTCACCGCCCGCTACCTGCTGCGGTGGCGCCGCACCAGCACCGCCCTGCTGGTCGGCCTGCCGGCGGTGGACCTCACCCTGTACGTGCTCACCGTGCTCGACCTGCGCGGCGGCGCCGCCGCGAGCTGGACGCACGCCCTCGCGGCGAGCTACGCGGGCTTCTCGATCGGGTACGGGCCCTCCCTGGTCCGCTGGGCCGACCGGCACTTCATGTACCGCTTCGCCGGCGGCCCCAAGCCGCCGCGCTCACCGAAGTACGGCCTGGCGCGGTCCCGGTACGAGTGGCAGATCTGCCGCCGCACGGTGGTCTCGGCCGCGATCACACTGAGCCTGATCACCCTGCTGGTGCCGCTGTCGGGAGGCTCCGCACACTTCGGCACCTTCCTCCAGTGGTACCTCAAGCTGGGCATCGCCGCCGTGGTCAACGTGGTCATCGCCGTCAGCTACACGCTCTGGCCGAAGCAGCCGCCGGCCGGCGAGCAGGACGCGGACGACCCGATCGCCGAGCAGCCCGTCGCCGGCGTCCCGGAGAAGCGGCTCTGAGGGGCTTGCCGGCGGTTCTGAGGGACCGCTAGCGGTTCTCGCCCGGCACCCAGAGCACGTCGCCGCGCTCCTTGTTGGCCGCCCGGGCCAGGATGAACAGCAGGTCGGAGAGCCGGTTGAGGTACTTCGCGGTCAGCGGGTTGACGCTGTCCCCGTACTCCGCGATCGCCGCCCAGGTGGCCCGCTCGGCCCGCCGCACCACCGTGCAGGCCAGGTGCAGGTAGGCCGCGCCGGGCGTACCGCCGGGCAGGATGAAGCTGCGCAGCTTCTCCAACTGCTCCAGGTAGTGGTCGCAGTCCCCCTCCAGCCGGTCGACGTACGACGGCAGCACCCGCAGCGGCGGGTACTTCGGGTCCTCGACCACCGGCGTGGACAGGTCCGCGCCGACGTCGAACAGGTCGTTCTGGATCCGGACGAGCACCGTGACGATGTCCTCGGGCAGCGATCCGGCGGCGACGGCCACGCCGATCGCCGCGTTCGCCTCGTTGGTGTCGGCGTACGCGACCAGGCGGGGATCGGTCTTGGTGGTCCGGCTCATGTCACCTAGCGCGGTGGTGCCGTCGTCGCCGGTGCGGGTGTAGATGCGCGTCAGATTCACCATGCGGCCAGCGTAGCCGGACAGGTTAGGCGGCGTTAACCCCGAGCCCGGCGATCGCCGCTACGCGACGTTGACCTCCCCCAGCCTCCGGCCGGGGGTACCCCCACCCCGAGGGTCTCGCCGCTACGCGACGTTGACCTCCCCCAGCCTCCGGCCGGGGGTACCCCCACCCCGAGGGTCCCGCCGCTACGCGACGTTGACCCTCTGCCCGGGCGGGGCGGCCTCCAGCCAGGCGAGGAAGCCGGTGAGCGCGTCCTCGCTCATCGCCAGCTCCAGCGGCTCCCCGTTGTGCAGGCAGCGCAGCACCACCGAGCCGGAGAGCAGGGCGAGCTCCTCCTGGCCCTCCGGGTAGCGCCGGCCGAGCACCTCGATCTCCCGGCGCGGCAGCACCCTGCGCGGGCGCGGGGCGTACGAGAAGACCCGGAACCACTCGATCGAGTCACCGCTGTAGCGGCCGATACCAAAAACCCACCCCTTGCCGTCGGTCTGGGGGACCGGGGCCGAGGTGGGTTTGCCGTTCTCGTCGAGGTCGGGCTGCGTCGAGGCGTCGGCGGGCATTTTGAGTCGGTAACTGCAGTCGAACGTGCCGCCGACCCGCTGGATCAGGCGGCGTCGTACCGCGAACGCCACCAGGCCGATCACACCCAGCGCCACGACCGCCGCACACACCACAAGCGCGAGGACCATGCTCACCTACCTCCTCGCTACCCGCGTTCCCCGTATCGGTCGTATCAAGCGACCGCGTTGACCTACCAACTACGACGACAGTCCCGGGGTCACGCTCACGCGTCCCCGGGACCGTCGGTCGACCCCGCTGAACCAGGGTCTTGGCGCACTCAGACGTGGGCCTTGAGGCCGCGCGCCGCGAACAGGCGGACCTCGGCGCGCCGCTCGGCGTGCTCGTCCAGGCCCGACTTGGCCTTCTCCAGCGCGCGCTCGGCACGGGCGACGTCGATCTCGTCCGCCAGCTCGGCGATCTCCGCGAGCAGAGACAGCTTGTTGTCGGCGAAGGAGATGAAGCCGCCGTGCACCGCGGCGATCACGGTGCCGCCGTCCGCCGTGCGAATGGTGACCGGACCGGTCTCCAGCACGCTCAGCACCGGGGTGTGACCCGGCATGATGCCGGTGTCGCCGGAGGCCGTACGGGCGACGACGATGGTGGCCGCACCGGACCACACCTTGCGGTCGGCTGCGACCAGCTCGACGTGCAGCTCAGCCAACGTGGGCTCCTAGGCTCATGCAACCCCCGATTACTCGGGAGTTTCGGTAAGAATAACGGCCGCGCGCCTCCGGCATGAAACCGGCGGCACGGATTTGACCGGAATCACAGCCGATGCGACGCGAGGGGTGGTCCCGGGCTCGGGGCCACCCCTCACGGTCACTCAGCTGCTACCGGCCGCGACTACTTCTTCGCCAGCTCGGCGGCGTTCTTCTCGAGGTCCTCGATGCCACCGCACATGAAGAAGGCCTGCTCCGGGATGGAGTCGTACTTGCCGTCCGCGATCGCGTTGAAGGCCTCGATGGTCTCCGACAGCGGCACGGTCGAACCCTCGACACCGGTGAACTGCTTCGCCACGTAGGTGTTCTGCGAGAGGAAGCGCTCGATGCGACGGGCACGGTGGACCGTGACCTTGTCCTCCTCGGACAGCTCGTCGATACCGAGGATCGCGATGATGTCCTGGAGGTCCTTGTACTTCTGCAGGATCCCCTTGATACGGAGGGCCGTGTCGTAGTGGGTCTGCGCGATGTACCGCGGGTCGAGGATGCGGGACGTGGAGTCCAGCGGGTCGACGGCCGGGTAGATGCCCTTCTCCGAGATCGGGCGCGACAGAACGGTCGTCGCGTCCAGGTGGGCGAAGGTGGTGGCCGGGGCCGGGTCGGTCAGGTCGTCCGCGGGGACGTAGATCGCCTGCATCGAGGTGATCGAGTGACCGCGGGTCGAGGTGATGCGCTCCTGGAGGAGGCCCATCTCGTCGGCCAGGTTCGGCTGGTAGCCCACCGCGGAGGGCATGCGGCCGAGCAGGGTCGACACCTCGGAACCGGCCTGGGTGAACCGGAAGATGTTGTCGATGAAGAGGAGCACGTCCTGCTTCTCGACGTCACGGAAGTACTCCGCCATGGTCAGCGCGGAGAGCGCGACGCGCAGACGGGTGCCCGGCGGCTCGTCCATCTGGCCGAAGACCAGCGCGGTCTTGTCCAGAACGCCCGAGTCGACCATCTCGTCGATGAGGTCGTTGCCCTCACGGGTGCGCTCGCCGACGCCGGCGAACACCGACACACCACCGAAGTTCTCGGCGACGCGGTAGATCATCTCCTGGATCAGAACGGTCTTGCCGACACCGGCACCACCGAACAGACCGATCTTGCCACCCTGGACGTACGGGGTGAGGAGGTCGATGACCTTGATGCCGGTCTCGAACATCTCGGTCTTGGACTCGAGGTCCTTGAACTCCGGCGCCTTGCGGTGGATCGGCCAGCGGACCTCGACCTGCTGGTCGAACTCCTTCTGGTCCACGTTCAGCACGTCGCCGAGGGCGTTGAAGACCTTGCCCTTGGTGATCTGGCCGACGGGCACCGAGATGGCGGCACCGGTGTCGGTGACCTGGGTGCCACGGACCAGACCGTCGGTCGGCTGCATCGAGATGCCGCGGACCATGCCGTCGCCCAGGTGCTGGGCGACCTCGAGGGTCAGGGTCTTCTTGCCCGAGCCGTCGGGGTTCTCCGCCTCGACGTGCAGGGCGTTGAACATGTTCGGAATAGCGTCGACGGGGAACTCCACGTCGACGACCGGGCCGATGACCCGCGCGACGCGGCCCGTCGCCGTGGTCGGCTCAACAGTGGTGGTCATTCTCATTCGCTCCCGCGGCTAGCGTCGGCGAGGGCGTTGGCACCGCCGACGATCTCGCTGATTTCCTGGGTGATCTCGGCCTGACGGGCCGAGTTGGCAAGCCGCGTGAGCGACTTGATGAGCTCGCCGGCGTTGTCCGTCGCGCTCTTCATCGCGCGTCGGCGGGCGGCGTGCTCGGAGGCGGCCGACTGCAGCAGCGCGTTGTAGATCCGGCTCTCGACGTACCGCGGCAGCAGCGCGTCCAGCACGCCCTCCGCCGACGGCTCGAAGTCGTACAGCGGGAAGATCTCCGCCTTGGCCGGCTGGTCGTCGCTGAGCTGGACCTCGTCCAGCTTCAGCGGCAGCAGCCGGGCCCCGACCGCGTTCTGCGTCAGCATCGACACGAACTTGGTCGAGATCAGGTGGAGCTCGTCCACGCCGCCCGTCTCGGCCGTGAAGGCCTCGATCAGGTCGGCCGCCACGGTCTTCGCGTCCCCGTAGGTCGGCTTGTCCGAGAAGCCCGTCCACGACTCCGCGATCTCGAAGCCGCGGAACGTGTAGTACGAGACGCCCTTGCGACCGACGATGTACGTCACCACGTCCTTGCCCTCGGCCCGCAGACGCTCGCTGAGCGACTGCGCGGCCTTGATGGCGTTGGTCGAGTAACCGCCCGCCAGGCCGCGGTCCGCCGTGATCAGCAGGACGGCGGCGCGCGAGGCGCTCGGGTTCTCGGTGGTGAGCGGGTGCTTGGCGTTGGACCGGGTGGCCACCGCCGTCACCGCACGGGTGAGCTCATCGGCGTACGGAGTGGAGGCGGCCACCGCGCGCTGCGCCTTGACGATGCGCGACGCGGAGATCATCTCCATCGCCTTGGTGATCTTCTTCGTCGCGGTGACAGAGCGGATCCGGCGCTTGTAGACCCGAAGCTGTGCTCCCATGGGTCGTTACGTCCTTTCCCTCGCTACCGGACTCAGGCCTGCTCGGAGAGCAGCTTGCCGTCAGCGGTCTGGTAGCCCTGCTTGAACGCGTCGATGGCGCTGGTCAGCGCGTCGACGGTGCCCTCGGCGAGCAGACCGGTCTCGACGATGCCCGCGAGCAGGTCCTTGTGCTGGAGGCGCACGTGGTCCAGGAACTCGCGCTCGAAGCGGCGGATCTCGGCGACCGGGACGTCGTCCAGCTTGCCGGTGGTGCCGGCCCAGATGGAGACGACCTGCTCCTCGACCGGGAACGGCTGGTACTGGCCCTGCTTCAGCAGCTCGACCATGCGCGCACCGCGCTCCAGCTGGGCCTTGGAGGCCGCGTCCAGGTCGGAACCGAAGGCGGCGAAGGCCTCCAGCTCGCGGTACTGGGCGAGGTCCAGACGCAGACGGCCGGCGACCGAGCGCATGGCCTTGATCTGGGCGGAGCCACCGACGCGGGAGACCGAGATACCGACGTTCACGGCCGGGCGGATGCCGGCGTTGAACAGGTCGGACTCCAGGAAGCACT
Source organism: Kitasatospora sp. NPDC088264 (assembly GCF_040685715.1). NCBI lineage: Bacteria > Bacillati > Actinomycetota > Actinomycetes > Kitasatosporales > Streptomycetaceae > Kitasatospora > Kitasatospora sp. NPDC088264. Next base: position 65,725 of record NZ_JBFBIR010000009.1, on the reverse strand, counting down.
GGCCGTCGGTGATGGAGATGACGTTGGTCGGGATGTACGCCGAGACGTCGTTGGCCTTGGTCTCGATGATCGGCAGACCGGTCATCGAGCCGCCGCCCAGGGCGTCGTTCAGCTTGGCGCAACGCTCCAGCAGGCGGGAGTGCAGGTAGAAGACGTCGCCCGGGTAGGCCTCGCGGCCCGGCGGACGGCGCAGCAGCAGCGACACGGAGCGGTAGGCCTCGGCCTGCTTCGACAGGTCGTCGAAGATGATCAGGACGTGCTTGCCGTCGTACATCCACTCCTGGCCGATGGCCGAACCGGTGTACGGGGCGAGGTACTTGAAGCCGGCCGGGTCGGAGGCGGGAGCAGCCACGATGGTGGTGTACTCCAGCGCGCCGGCCTCCTCCAGGGCGCCGCGGACGGACGCGATGGTGGAGCCCTTCTGGCCCACGGCGACGTAGATGCAGCGGACCTGCTTCTCCGGGTCGCCCGAGCGCCAGTTGTCGCGCTGGTTGATGATCGTGTCGACGGCCACCGCGGTCTTGCCGGTCTGGCGGTCACCGATGATCAGCTGACGCTGGCCACGGCCGATCGGGGTCATCGAGTCGATGGCCTTGATGCCGGTCTGCAGCGGCTGCTTGACCGACTTGCGGGCCATGACGCCGGGGGCCTGCAGCTCCAGGGCGCGGCGGCCGCTGGAGGCGATGTCGCCCAGACCGTCGATCGGGTTGCCCAGCGGGTCCACGACGCGGCCGAGGTAGCCGTCGCCGACCGGAACCGAGAGGACCTCGCCGGTGCGGCGCACGGTCTGGCCCTCTTCGATGCCACCGAACTCACCGAGGATGACGACACCGATCTCGCGGGTGTCGAGGTTCAGCGCGAGGCCGAGCGTGCCGTCCTCGAACCTCAGCAGCTCGTTCGCCATGACCGAGGGCAGGCCCTCGACATGCGCGATGCCGTCCGCCGCGTCAGTGACCGTGCCGACCTCTTCCACAGAAGCGGCGTCCGGCTGGTACGACTGGACAAAGTCGGCCAGCGCGTCCCGGATCTCCTCCGGACGGATCGTAAGCTCCGCCATCAGGCTTCCCTGCTCTCCTAGTTTGCGATCCTCGGCCCGCCATTGAGGGCCGCAAGTATTCGACTCTCGGCCGGGTCTGCCGAACCGGCCGTCCGATGTGCCGGCTCCTTGGGGAGCCGGTTTCCCGACCGAGGGTCGGATGTGCTGCTGCTTCGGTGTGCTCAGCCTTCGAGCGACTGGCGAGCGCCTTCGAGGCGGCTCGACACGGTGCCGTCGATGATCTCGTCGCCGACCTGCACCCGGACACCGCCGACGACCTCGGGGTCGACGTCGATGTTCAGGTGGACCTGGCGGCCGTACATCCGGCCCAGAGCACCGGACAGGCGCTCCTTCTGGGTGTCCGACAGCGGCACCGCGGTGGTGACCAGGGCCACCACGCGGCCGCGGCGCGCGGCGGCGAGCTTCGAGTAGGACTCCAGGCCCTGCTCCAGGCTACGGCCACGCGGCGCGTTGACGATGGCCGTGACCAGCCGGACGGTGCCCGCGTGGGCGCGGCCACCGAGCAGCTTCTTGATCAGCGCGGCCTTCGCGGCGGTGCCGGCCTTCGGCTCGGTCAGCGCGGCGCGCAGCTCGTGCGAGCCGCCCACCACCCGGCTGAACCGGAACAGCTCGTCCTCGACGTCGTCCAGGGCGCCTGCCCTGTCCGCCGCGATGACCTCGGCGTACGCGGCCAGCTCCTCGGTCCCGTCCACCAGGTCGCGCGAGCCCGACCAGCGGGAGCGGACCAGACCGGAGACGAGGTCGACGGTCTCGCCGGAGACCTGACCGGTCAGCAGCGAGGAGACCAGCTGGGCCTTGTCCTGACCCGACCGGGACGGGTCGGTCAGGACACGGCGCAGCGACACCTCACGGTCCAGCACGGCCGTGACGGCGGTGAGCTCCTCGGCGAGCTTGGCCGCGTCCACCGAGGTGGAGTCGGTCAGGCTCTCCAGGTTCTGCCGGCCGGCGGCGAGGGCCTCGCGGCTGGCGCCGATCACTTGGCCGCACCCTGAGCAACGGCGGCCTTGGCCTCCAGCTCGTCCAGGAAACGGTCGATCACGCCGCTCTGCCGAGCGCTGTCCTCGAGGGACTCGCCCACGATGCGGGAAGCCAGCTGGGAGGCCAGCGAACCCACGTCCTGGCGCAGGACGGCAGTCGCCTGCTTCTTGTCGGCCTCGATCTGCGCGTGGCCGGCGGCGACGATGGCCTCGCGCTGACGCTGGCCCTCCTCGCGCATCTCGGTGAGCTGGGCAGCGCCCTGCTCGCGAGCCTGCTCGACGATGCGGGCAGCCTCGTGACGCGCCTCGGCGAGCTCGGCGCGGTACTGCTCAAGCAGGGCCTGGGCCTCCGCCTGAGCGGCCTCGGCGCGCTCCATGCCGCCCTCGATGGCGTCCCGACGCTCCGACAGCACCTTCTCGATGCTGGGGAGGAGCTTCTTGCCGAGGAGACCGAAGACGATGAAGAAGCAGAGCAGGCCGATGATGATCTCGGGCCACGCGGGGAGGAGAGGGTTCATCTTCTCCTCGGCCGCGAGCGTAACCGCGATGCTCATATCTGGACCTTCCTCGAATGGGTCTGCGGCAGGATTACTTGTTGCCGAAGACGAACGGCATGACGATGCCGATGAGGGCGAGCGCCTCGGTCAGCGCGAAGCCGATGAACATGTTGGAGCGGATCAGGCCGGCAGCCTCGGGCTGACGGGCCATGGCCTGGACACCGTTGCCGAAGATCAGACCGACGCCGATGCCGGGGCCGATCGCGGCGAGGCCGTAGCCGATGGAGGCGACGGAACCGTAGACGTTGCCCTCAGCGAGGATGCTCATTGACGTTGTCCTTTGCAGGGGTGGTGAACCGGTGGTGATTGGCCACCGGGCAATCCGGAGAGGTTGGTTCAGGGAGGGCCGAAGGCCCCCTGGCTCAGTGCGCCTCTTCGAGGGCACCGGCGATGTAGCTGCTGGCCAGCATCACGAAGATGTAGGCCTGCAGGAACTGGACCAGCAGCTCGAAGGCGGTCAGCGCGACGGCGACGATGAACGAGGCCGAGCCGTAGAGCGCACCCAGGGTCGGGCTGAGCAGGTACCAGGAGGCGATGGAGAACATCACGATCAGCAGGTGGCCGGCGAACATGTTCGCGAAGGCTCGGACCGCGAGCGTGAAGGGGCGCACGAAGATGTTCGAGAAGAACTCGATCGGCACCAGGATGAACATGACCCAGCCGGGGATGCCCGAGGGCCAGCAGAGGTTCTTCAGACCGCCGACGAAGCCGTGCTTCTTGAAGGTCAGCGTCATGTAGGTGATCCACACGACCGCAGCGAGGCCGGCCGGGAACGCGATCGCCGCCGAGACGGGGAACTGCGCGAAGGGGATGATCGACATGATGTTCATCAGCCAGATGAAGAAGAACATCGAGACGAGCATCGGGACGTACTTCTCGCCCTTCTTGCCGATCGTCTCCAGCACGATGGAGCGCTTGACGAAGTCGTAGCCGATCTCGCCGACGAGCTGCAGCTTGCCGGGGACCAGGCGCGGCTTGGCGAAGGCGGCCCAGAAGAAGACGACGACCAGCAGCGCAACGATGACCGACAGCAGCATCGGCTTGTTGAACTCGATACTGCCGATCGAGAAGATCGGCTTGAACTGGAACTCGTTCAGACCCGGGGCCGGGAAGCCGCAGCCAGCGTCCCCGAAGTGGCAACTGCCTGAGGCGAGGAACGTGAGCTGATCAGCACTCACCACGGACTCCTTCGTCGTGACGCATGGTTACGGCAACCTCGGTGTGTCGGCGTGGCCTGCGGCCACGGAGCGGCACTGGAACTTGATGGGTTTCTCGCGGATCCCGCGCGCCGGTGCGCCGCACCACAGCGGGATCATCGAAGACTGCGCGGATCCGGGGGGCGATCCGTCCGCTGTTCGGACAGACCTGGCCGCTTCCCGTACTCCGTTGTTGCGACGGACGATAGCAGTCCGTCAGTGCGGCATAAACACCGCCCCCCTCGTTGGGGGGACAGCCAGGGCTCGTCACTGTTGACGCCCCGAGTCGGAGGGCTTGTCGCCCTTGTTTTCGGAGGCGTCGGGGTCGACGTAGAAGGTCTTGGCCTTCAGCGCACCGCGCACCTGGAACCCCGTCCAGATCAGCGCGCAGCCGAGCAGGGTGAAGGCGAAGGCCTGCCGGTTGAAGAGCCCGGTGTTCTTGAAGACCGCCAGCACGATGCCGACCAGCAGGATCTGCGTGGTGTACACGAGCAGCGCCGCGGCCATCATGATGTGCGGGTTCGACCTGGTCAGCCGGTCGAGCGCGACCTGGCCGAAGCTGAAGAAGGCCATCACCAGGAGTGCGCCGAAGAGGGCGCCGAGCAGCCCCTTCCCACCGGCGACGGCGAACGAGATCGCCATGGCGATGATCCCGGCGGCCGCAGTGGGAATCGCGGCGCCTCGGAGGATCCGGGCGTCGGTGGACGGCATGTCGGCAGCTCCGGCGGCATGTCGATGTGACGGGGGACGGGGCACAGAAGGTGGTGGGTGACACCGGACCGAGAGGCCGCCGCCCGGGCCGCCCGCTGGAGCGGCGGGCCCGTCGAGGGAGACCGACCAGGGACGGAAGTCCTCCACCTGTCAGGTCTTTCGGCGTGTTCTCGGTACTCGTGAACGGTATCACAAACTATTTGATGAGAGCTTTACCATGAATGTGTGGCACCTGTCACACCGACGGCGCAACGGTGCAGCCGAACGGGTGAGGCCATTTGACGGAACATCAACTGCCTTGCTAGCGGCGGCCGGTGGCCCGGCCGTGGTCGTCGAGCGCGGAGGCTCCCCGGTCGGCTTCACCAAGAAGTTGCTTGTCCTTTGCCGACAGTTCAGCCATGGGGGCGGACGGACGGCGCCGGTAGCGCGGCGGGACGAAGGCCTGCACCGCCTTCGGCGCGCGCGGCCGGAACTGCGGCGTCAGCAGCACCACCAGGCCGACCAGGCAGAGCCCGGCGAGCGTCAGCACCACCGTGCGGCCGGTGTTGGTGACCGAGAAGGCCACCGTGCCGAAGGCGATCAGCGCGGCCCAGAAGTACATGATCAGCACCGCGCGGCTGTGCGAGTGCCCGACCTGGAGCAGCCGGTGGTGCAGGTGGCGCTTGTCCGCGGCGAACGGCGACTGGCCGGCCCAGGTGCGGCGCACCACCGCGAGCAGCAGGTCCGCCAGCGGCAGCGCGATGACCGTCAGCGGCAGCAGCAGCGGGATGTAGATCGGCACCAGGGCGTGCACGGTCGCGGTCTGCGAACCGGTCTCGCTGCTGATCAGGTCCGGGTCGACGCGGCCGGTGATGGAGATCGCGGCCACGGCCAGCATCAGGCCCAGCATCATCGAGCCGGAGTCGCCCATGAAGATCCGCGCGGGGTGCATGTTGTGCGCCAGGAAGCCCAGGCACATGCCGATCAGCAGCACGCTGAACAGCACCGCGGGCGCCGCGTCGGTGATCGTGTAGCCGTACCAGAGCCGGTAGCTGTACAGGAAGAACGCCATCGCGGCGATGCAGACCATGCCGCCCGCCAGGCCGTCCAGGCCGTCGATGAAGTTCACCGCGTTGACCATGACGACGACCAGGGTGACCGAGATGACCATGCCCTGGGTGGGGCTCACCGCGACCGCGCCGACACCGGGCACCGGGAGGGTGATCACCGTGACGCCCTGCCAGACCATCACACCGGCGGCGATCATCTGGCCGCCGAGCTTCACCAGCGCGTCCACGCCCCACTTGTCGTCGAGCACCCCGAGCAGCCACATGATCCCGGCGCCGGACAGCAGCGCGCGGATGTCGGTGCCCTGGGAGAACACCTTGCTCAGGTTGTCCAGCTGGGAGGCGACCAGGATGCCCGCGCACAGCCCGCCGAACATGGCGATCCCGCCGAGCCGCGGCGTCGGCTCGCGGTGCACGTCCCGGGCGCGGACCGGCGGCATGGCGCCCGCCGCGATGGCGAACTTCCGGACCGGGCCGGTCAACAGGTAGGTGACGGCGGCGGTGCAGAACAGCACCAGCAGATACTCACGCACCACCGGCCTCCTGCGTCACTGTCCAACGGGGAGGTACCGAAGGTACTCCCCTGCGTTCCCGGGGTTCGAGGTGCGTCGCCACGCCCCACACCTTATTGAGTCGGACGCTCAAGGCACGCATCGCGGTTCGCTCTCCCGGGTAGGAGATCCGAATATCCGTCGACGACGCTCTTGTTCACCGCCGGTCGGCGAAGGACAGGGCCAGCTCCCGGACCCGGTTCGCCACCCGCGCGCCCGTGCCCCCGGCGAGCACCTGGGCGATCAACCCGGCGAGCTCGGCGAGTTCCGCCTCGCCCATCCCCTGGCTGGTCACCGTGCCGGTGCCCAGCCTGATCCCGGAGGCCTCGGCCGCCGGCGCCGGGTCGTAGGGCAGCGCGCACTTGCCGAGCAGCAGTCCGGCCACGGCGCAGCGCCGCTCGGCCTCCGCGCCGGTGACGCCCAGCGGGCTCACGTCCGCCGTCACCAGGTGGGTGTCGGTGCCGCCGGTCAGCGGGCGCATCCCGGCCGCCGCGAGCCCTGTCGCCAGCACCCGCGCCCCGTCCACCGTCCGCTGCGCGTACGCCCGGTAGCCGGGCGTCGCCGCCTCGGCCAGCGCCACCGCCTTGCCGGCCACCTCGTTCATCGCCGCCCCGCCCTGACTGAACGGGAACACCGCCCGGTCGATCCGCTCGGCCAGCTCCGCGGTGGACAGCAGCAGGCCCCCGCGCGGGCCGCGCAGCAGCTTGTGGGTGGCCGCCACGGTGACGTCCGCGTACGGCACCGGGGAGGGCGCCACCCCGGCGGCGACCAGGCCGGCGGTCTGGGCGACCGAGGCGATCAGGTAGGCGTCCACCTCGTCGGCGATCTCCCGGAAGGCGGCCCAGTCCGGGTGCCGGGGGTGCGAGATCGAGCCCGCCACGATCGCCTTCGGGCGGTGCTCGCGGGCCAGGTCGCGCACCTGGTCGAGGTCGATCAGGCCGTCGGCCTCGCGCACCCCGTACCCCGTGAAGGCGAACCAGCGGCCGGAGAAGTTCGCCCGCGAGCCGCAGCTGAGGTGGCCGCCGTGCTCCAGCGACATCGCCAGCACCCCGTCGCCGGGCCGCAGCAGCGCCGCGTACGCCGCCAGCATCGCCGAAGTCGCCGACCGGGGCTGGACGTTGGCGTGCGGGGCGGCGAACAGCTCACGGGCCCGGTCGATCGCCAGCAGCTCGGCGGCGTCCGCGAGGGCGCAGCCGGTGTGGTGCCGGCGGCCCGGGTAGCCCTCGGCGTACTTGTCGATCAGCGGCCCGGTCAGCGCCGCCAGGACGGCCGGGGAGGTCAGGTTCTCCCCCGCCAGCAGCTGGACCGTCTCGGCCCGCCGCTCGGCCTCGGCCGCCAGCAGGTCGGCCACCTGCGGATCGGCCCGGTGCAGTGCCTCGGAGGCCCACGGGCGCCCTCTGGTCGCGGTCGGGCCGGTCGGGGCGTCGGTGACGGTCATGGCGGGGCTCCGGGGCGGCGTGGGGGCGCCTCCCGGCATGGGGGCCGGGAAGGGTGGGTTCCTCCAGCGTAGGACCGGCCGGGCCGGGCGGCTCGTCGGCGCGGGGCCATTCGGCGCTCGGCCGCCGCGGGCCGTCCCCGGGCCGCCGGGGGGCCTTCGGGCCGCTCGCGGCGCGGGCGGTCAGCGCAGCGCGGGCACGCCGGTGAGCGCGGTGACCACCGGGTCGACCGCGTGGAATATCTCCTCGCCGCAGTTGCGGAACATGCCGATCGGGGCCCCGTACGGGTCGTCCAGTTCGTCGGACTCCGGGGTGGCGGCGAGCAGCCAGCCGCGCAGCGCGGCGGCCGCCCGGACCAGGGCGCGGGCGCGCTCGGTGACGTCGGCGCCGCGGCGCGGGTCGGGCAGGGTGCCCGGGTCTATCGTCCGCACCAGGCGGGTGAACTCCTTCAGGGTGAAGGTGCGCAGCCCCGCCTCGTGGCCCATCGAGATGACCTGGGCGCGGTGGTCCAGGGTCGCGGTGAGCACCAGGTCGGCCTCGACCACGTGCTCGTCCAGCAGCTCGCGGCCGGTGAAGCCGCCGCTGTCGGCGCCGTACTCGTCCAGGACGGTCGCGGCGTGGTCCTCCATCGGCGCGCCCACGTGGCCCCAGGTGCCGGCGCTCTCCACCAGGATCCGGCCGGCCACCCGGGGGCTGAGCCGGGTGTCCAGCTCACGCCGGGTGAGCCGCTCGGCGATCGGCGAGCGGCAGATGTTGCCGGTACAGACGAACAGGATCCGGAAGTGGTCCAGCGGCCTGGGACCCACGCTCAGGTACGGCGCTATGCCGGGCCCGGCATGGAGCGAGGCGATGGGCGTCAACTGCCGGCCTCCAGGTCGGGGACGACCTCCCTCAGCTGCTCGACGCTGATCGCGCCCGCCCGCAGCAGGACCGGGACCTTGCCCGTGACGTCGACGATGGACGAGGCGGTCGCGTGGTCCGCCTGTCCGCCGTCCAGGTAGACCGAGATGGCGTCGCCGAGCTGCGCCTGCGCCTCGTCGCAGGTGGCCGGGGACGGGCCGCCGGTCTTGTTGGCGCTGGAGACGGCGAGCGGGCCGGTGGCGTTCAGCAGCTCGATGGCGACCGGGTGCAGCGGCATCCGGACGGCGACGGTGCCGCGGGTCTCGCCGAGGTCCCAGCGCAGCGAGGGCTGGTGCTTGGCGACCAGGGTGAGCCCGCCCGGCCAGAACGCGTCGACCAGCTCCCAGGCCTGCTCGGAGAAGTCGGTGACCAGGCCGTGCAGGGTGGTCGGCGAGCCGACCAGCACGGGCGAGGGCATGTTGCGGCCGCGGCCCTTGGCGGCCAGCAGGTCGCCGACGGCCTCCGGCGAGAAGGCGTCCGCGCCGACCCCGTACAGGGTGTCGGTGGGCAGCACGACGAGTTCGCCCCGGCGAATGGCCGAGGCGGCCTCGCGCAGGCCGGTGGCGCGGTCCCCGGCGTCGGCACAGTCGTAACGGCGGCTCATCGGTGCGGTCCCCTTCCGGAATGGCTCATCACAGCGTTCACAGCACGGTCTTCACGGCGCGGCCGGGCGAGCGGCGGTACCGCGGCCCGGCCGGTCACGACGACGCCCCTCGGGTGGGCGTACGGCACTCGACCGCTCACAACGACGCCCTGCGGGCTGTCGTACTGTGCTCGATCGTTCACAACGACGCCCTGCGGGCTGTCGTACTGTGCTCGACCCTTCACAACGACGCCCTGCGGGCTGTTGTGAAGCGCGGTCGGTTGTTCAGGTCGCGGTGGTCGGCGGTGTCCGTCCAGCCGCGTTCCTCGTTGAAGATCCACGGGACCTGCCCGCCCTGCTGGTCGGCGTGCTCGATCACCACCGCGCCGCCGGGGCGCAGCAGCCGGGCGGCCACCCGCTCGATGCCGCGGATGGTGTCCAGGCCGTCCTCGCCGGAGAACAACGACATCTGCGGGTCGTGGTCGCGGGCCTCCGGGGCGACGTACTCCCACTCGGTGAGCGGGATGTACGGCGGGTTGGAGATCACCAGGTCGAAGCGGCCGTCCCAGGAGCGGTCGTCGGCGAAGGCCCGGGTGGCGTCACCGGCGTGCAGGGTGACCCGGGCGCGGTCGGGGCTGGCCTCGATGTTGCGCCGGGTGTACTGCAGCGCGCCCTCGTCGAGTTCGAAGGCGTGCACGGTCGAGCGCGGCAGCTCCTGGGCCAGGGCGAGCGCGATGGCGCCGGAGCCGGAGCACAGGTCGACGACCAGCGGCTCGGCCACGTCCATGTCGCGGACGGCGTCTATGGCCCACTCGACGACCGTCTCGGTCTCCGGCCGGGGTACGAACACCCCGGGGCCGACCTCCAGTTCGAGGTAGCGGAAGAACGCCCGCCCGGTGATGTGCTGGAGCGGTTCGCGCGCCTCGCGGCGGGAGACGGCCTCCCAGTAGCGGGCGTCGAAGTCGGCGTCCTTCACCGAGTGCAGCTGGCTGCGCTTGACGTTGTGGACGTAGGCGGCGAGTTCCTCCGCGTCGAAGCGCGGCGACGGCACGCCGGCCGCGGCCAACCGCTGGGTGGCCTGGGCCACCTCGGCGAGCAGCAGGTTCATCCGTACGACCTCTTGTTTCTGCGCTCCGGCTCGCGCCGTCGCTCGGGCTGGGCGCGCCGGTCTCAGTTCTGTTGGGCCGAGGCGAGCTTGGCCGCCGCGTCCGCGTCGACGCAGGACTGGATCACCGCGTTCAGTTCGCCGTCCAGGACCTGGTCCAGGTTGTACGACTTGAACCCCGTGCGGTGGTCCGAGATGCGGTTCTCCGGGTAGTTGTACGTCCGGATCCGCTCGGAGCGGTCCACCGTACGGACCTGGCTGCGACGCGCGTCCGAGGCCTCGCGCTCGGCCTCCTCCTGCGCGGCGGCCAACAGGCGCGACCGCAGGATGCGCATCGCCTGCTCCTTGTTCTGCAGCTGGCTCTTCTCGTTCTGGCAGGACGCCACGATACCGGTCGGCAGGTGGGTGATCCGGACCGCGGAGTCGGTGGTGTTGACCGACTGGCCGCCGGGGCCGGACGAGCGGTAGACGTCGATCCGCAGGTCGTTGGCGACGATCTCGACCTCGACCTCCTCCGCCTCGGGGGTGACCAGCACGCCCGCCGCGGAGGTGTGGATGCGGCCCTGGGACTCGGTGGCGGGGACGCGCTGCACGCGGTGCACGCCGCCCTCGTACTTCAGCCGGGCCCAGACGCCCTGCCCGGGCTCGGCGTTGCCCTTGGTCTTCACGGCCACCGAGACGTCCTTGTAGCCGCCGAGGTCGGACTCGTTGGCGTCGATGATCTCGGTCTTCCAGCCGATCCGCTCGGCGAAGCGCAGGTACATCCGGAGCAGGTCGCCGGCGAACAGCGCGGACTCCTCGCCGCCCTCACCCGCCTTGATCTCCAGGATGACGTCCTTGTCGTCGCTCGGGTCGCGCGGCACGAGCAGCAGCCGCAGCTCCTCGGTCAGCCCCTCGCGGCGCTGCTCGCCCTCCTTCACCTCGGCGAGGAACTCCGGTTCCTCGGCGGCGAGTTCGCGCGCGGCCTCGATGTCCTCGCCGGCCTGTCGCCACTGCCGGTAGACCCGGGTGATCGGGGTCAGCTCGGCGTACCGCTTGGCCAGCTTGCGAGCGTTGGCCTGGTCGGCGTGGACGGACGGGTCGGCCAGCCTCTTCTCGAGGTCGGCGTGCTCGACGAGGAGCTCTTCGACTGCCTCGAACATGGAGTGGGCCTTCTTCCCGTGAGAACCGTTGGAAGCCGGTGAGGACCGGCCGGTCGTGCGAACCGCTGGAGGGGGTGCTGGGGGATGCGAACGGCGCCGGCCCCCAGCGCCCCCGGAACGAGTACGGGGGCACCGGGAACCGGCGCCGTGGGAGCGCTAGGCCTTCGCGCTGTGCTGCTTGCCGAAGCGGGCCTCGAAGCGGGCCACGCGGCCACCGGTGTCGAGGATCTTCTGCTTGCCGGTGTAGAACGGGTGGCACTGCGAGCAGACCTCGGCGCGGATCTCGCCACTGGTCTCGGTCGAGCGGGTCGTGAACTCGGCGCCGCAGGTGCAGGTCACACGGGTGACCACGTACTCGGGGTGAACGTTGGGCTTCAAGGGGTTCTCCTAGGTTTCGGGAGGGCACCGGGTCGGCGGCTGGAGCGCCGCACGTGAACCGGGACCGACGGACCAGTCTGCCAGGACCGGCCGCATCTTCCCAAACCGGGTCGTGTTCCGGGATATTCCGGGCACCGCTCAGCGCCTGGCGGGAGCCTTCGCCGGGGCCGTGGGGGCGGCCGTGGGGGCGGCCGTGGGGGCGGCCTGGGCGGGGTTCTCGGGCTGCGCCGAGACGATCGCCTGCGGGACCGGCTGGTCGGCCTTGAGGGCCGCCCAGAGCTGGTCCGCCTGCGGCTGCTGCTCGACCACCCGGTTGGGGTCACCGGGGGCGGTCATCACCGGCAGGGTCACCATGCCGAGCTGGTCCGGCCCGATCCCCTTGAGCTCCTGGACGAGCCCCACCAGGGCGTTCACCGAACCCAGCGCGGAGTCGGTGGTGATGCTGCGGGTCATGGTGTCGCCGATCGACCAGAGCTTGACCGGGTTGGAGAACAGCCCGATCCCGCCGGCCTGCTGGAGCAGCGACTTCACCATCTGCTTCTGGAGTTCGATCCGGCCGAGGTCGCTGCCGTCGCCGACGCCGTGCCGGGTGCGGACGAAGGCCAGCGACTGCTGCCCGTCGAGGTGGTGCTCTCCCGGCGGCAGGTCGAGCCCGCTGTCCTTGTCGTGGATGGCCACCGCGGTGCTCACGGTGGCCCCGCCTATCGCGTCCACGACGCGGGCGAAGCCGGCGAAGTCGATCTGCACGTAGTGGTCCATCCGCAGCCCGGTGAGCTGCTCGGTGGTCTTGACCGCGCAGGCCGCGCCGCCGGCCTCGAAGGCGCTGTTGTACATCGCGCGCTTGGCGCCGGCCACCGCCTTGCCGGCGGCGTCGGTGCAGTCGGGCCGGGTGACCAGGGTGTCGCGCGGGATCGAGACGACCTCGGCGTGCGAGTGGTCCTGGTTGACGTGCAGCACCATCGCGGTGTCCGAGCGGGCGGTGTCGCCGGTGTCGCCGCCGGCCAGGTCGCCGTTCTCGCCGTTGCGCGAGTCGGAGCCCAGCACCAGGACGTTGAACGAGCCGTCGGTGGCGGCCGGCGGGCGGGCGTCGCCGAGGCGGGCGTTGATGTCGACGCTCTTGATGTTGCCGTTGAGTTCGACGTACGCGTACCCGGCCGCTCCGGCGCCGAGGACGACGAGCGCGGCGAACGTGCAGGCGGCCGCCCGCAGGATCTTGCGGCGGCGGGTCAGGACCCTCTTGTGCTCGGCCATACGGTCCAGAGTAAAACGGACAAGATGATCAAAAAGCCTCATGATGTCCCAACTCTGGAACAAAGCCGAGTGGACGCACCGAACCCCGGACCGCTCGCGCGGTCCGGGGTTCGGTGGGCGACAACCGTCCGGCTACGGTCAGTCGTTGGAGCCGGGGGTGGTCTTGGCGATCTGCATCAGGAACTCGGCGTTGCTCTTGGTCTGCTTCATCTTGTCCAGGAGCAGCTCGATCGCCTGCTGCGAGTCGAGCGCGTGCAGCACCCGGCGCAGCTTCCAGACGATGGCCAACTCCTCGCTGCCGAGCAGGATCTCCTCCTTGCGGGTGCTGGAGGCGTCCACGTCGACGGCCGGGAAGATGCGCTTGTCCGAGAGCTTCCGGTCGAGCTTGAGCTCCATGTTGCCGGTGCCCTTGAACTCCTCGAAGATCACCTCGTCCATGCGCGAGCCGGTCTCGACCAGCGCGGTGGCCAGGATGGTCAGCGAGCCGCCGTTCTCGATGTTGCGCGCGGCGCCGAAGAACTTCTTCGGCGGGTACAGCGCGGTCGAGTCGACACCACCGGACAGGATGCGGCCGGAGGCCGGCGCCGCCAGGTTGTAGGCGCGGCCGAGGCGGGTGATCGAGTCCAGCAGGATGACCACGTCGTGGCCCAGCTCCACCAGGCGCTTGGCGCGCTCGATGGCCAGCTCGGCGACGGTGGTGTGGTCCTCGGCCGGGCGGTCGAAGGTCGAGGAGATGACCTCGCCCTTCACCGACCGCTGCATGTCGGTGACCTCTTCCGGACGCTCGTCGACCAGGACGACCATCAGGTGGCACTCGGGGTTGTTGTGGGTGATCGCGTTGGCGACCGCCTGCAGCACCATCGTCTTGCCGGTCTTCGGCGGCGCGACGATCAGACCGCGCTGGCCCTTGCCGATCGGCGACACCAGGTCGATGATCCGGGTGGTCAGGATGCCCGCGTCGGTCTCCAGACGCAGCCGGTCCTGCGGGTAGAGCGGGGTGAGCTTGTTGAACTCGGGGCGGCCGCGGCCGCTCTCCGGGTCCATGCCGTTGACGGAGTCCAGCCGCACCATGGCGTTGAACTTCTCGCGGCGCTCGCCGTCCTTGGGCTGACGCACCGCGCCGGTGATGGCGTCGCCCTTGCGCAGGCCGTTCTTGCGGACCTGGGCGAGCGAGACGTAGACGTCGTTCTGGCCCGGCAGGTAGCCGGAGGTGCGCACGAACGCGTAGTTGTCGAGGATGTCGAGGATGCCCGCGACCGGGATCAGGACGTCGTCCTCGCCGACCTGCGGCTCGGCGGGGCCGGCCTCGAAGCCCTCGCGGCGGGCGCCACGGCCCCGGCGGTCGCGGTAGCGGCCACGGCGGCCACGGCGGCCGTCACCGAACTCGTCGTCGTCGTAGCCGCCCTGCTGGACCTGCGGCTGCTGGGTCTGCTGGCCGCCCTGGCGGGCCTGCTGGCCGTCGCCCTGACCGGCCTGCTGCTGGCCGCCGCCCTGCTGGGGCTGGCGGTCGGTGCGCTCGCGGCGGTTGCGGCGGTCGCGGCGCGACTCGCGGGAGTCGCCGTCCTGGGCCTCGCCGCCGTCCTGGCGCTCGGCGCGCTCGGGGCGGTCGGCCCGCTCCGGGCGGTCGCCGCGGTCCCGGCGGTCCCGGCGGTCGCGACGGGTCTCGGTGCGGCCCTCCTCGCGGCCCTCGAAGGCGCGGGTCTCGGCCTGGCGGGTCTCGGCCTGCTTGGGCTCGGCCACCGCAACGGCGGCGTCGGCCGTGGCGTCGGCGGTCGGGGCACCGGCGGCCGAGGTGGCGCGGCGGCGGGTGCGCTCGGCACGGGCGGGCGCGGCGGTCTCGGCGGCGGCCTGGACCGGGATCTCGATCTGGGCCTGCGACTCGGCGGCGGCCGGGGCCGCGGCGGCGGTAGCGGCAGCGGCGGCGGCCTTGGTGCGGCGGGCCGGCTTCTCGGCCGGCGCCTCGGCGGCGTCCGCCTTGGCGGCGGTGCGCTTGGCGGCGGCCGGAGCACCACCGGCGGCGAGCAGCGGGTCTCCGCCGCTCTTCTCCTTGATGGTCTCGATCAGCTGGCTCTTGCGCATGCGTCCGGTACCGGTGATGCCCAGGTCCCCGGCGAGCTTCTGCAGCTCGGCCAGGACCATGCCGTCCAGGCCGGCGGCGGCGGTACGGCGGCGCCGCGCCGGGGCCGCGGGGGCGGCGGCTGCGTCCGACGCCTCGGCGTCCGGGCGCGCGCCCATCAGATCGGTGGAGTCGCTCACTAAGGGTCCTTCCCTGGAGCGGACGTCGGCCTGTCTGGCTCGGCGACCGGTTGTGCTGTCCTGACCGACGCTCGACTGCGTCGGTCCGAGGCGGTGATCCCCCGAAAGGCGGAAGCCGGTCGAGGGAGAGCTGCGAGGTGCGGTGCGTGAAGCACGGTGGTGCTGAGTGGCGCGGCGGGCCGGTCGGTCGTGTGCCGACCGGGCGTACCCCCACGCTTGCCTGCGAATCCCGGGCCCCCGTCGCGTGACGGTGGACCGCGCTCCGCCCGTCCTGGCCTCAAGGTGGGAGGCCGCGGGTGGGAGTCAGGTGCCGTCACGGCTTCGGGATGCGGCCGCGTGTCGCGCAGGCAGGCTGCGTACGCGCTGCGGTGGGCTCCCGGAGAATCGTCGCCCCGTGCATCGCCGCGACTCCACGGCAGTGGAGTGCTGGGATCGGGACGCGGCGCACCGAGCCCCGGAGGGCACCTGGTGCAGCAATGAGGTTAACACTACCGACCCCCTCAGACATTCCCCAGCCTTGCGCTTGCCAATCGTGTCCGGACGGCCCGGCTCTCAGGTGGCCGGGCCGGGCCGGACGAGCAGCCCGGACGGGCCGTTCAGCCGTCCAGCGGGAGCACGGTGACCCCGATCCGGTCGAGCTCCAGGCGGTGCGCGGCGAACGCCGGGTCGCCGCCGTGGCCGTGGTGCCCGGCGAAGGAGAGCACCTTGTCGGCGCCCGCCTCGTCGGTGAGCGCGAGGACGGTCGGGCCGGCCCCGGAGATCACCGCGGGGACGCCCTCCGCGCGCAGCGCGCCCACCAGGGCGGCGCTGTCGGGCATGGCGGAGGAGCGGTAGTCCTGGTGCAGGCGGTCCTCGGTGGCGGCGAGCAGCAGCTCGGGCCGCCTGGTCAGCGCCTCGACCAGCAGCGCGGCGCGGCCGGCGTTGACGGCGGCGTCGGTCAGCGGCACGGTCTTCGGCAGCAGGCCGCGGGCGGTCTCGGTGAGCACCTCGTCAGCGGGGACGAACACCACCGGGACGACCTGGTCGGAGGGCTCCAGGCTGACCGCCTTGGCCGACTCCTCGTCGGTCCAGGCGATGGTGAAGTTGCCGCGCAGGCAGGCCGCGACGTTGTCGGGGTGGCCCTCCAGCTCGGAGGCGAGGGCCAGCAGCGCGTCGTCGTCCAGCGCGGACGGGCCTCCGATGGTGACCGCGCGGGCGGCCACGATGCCGGCGCAGATCGCGGCCGAGGAGGAGCCGAGGCCGCGGCCGTGCGGTATCCGGTTGGCACAGACCACTTCGAGGCCGCGCGGCTGGCCGCCGAGGCGGTCGAAGGCGGCGCGCATCGAGCGGACCAGCAGGTGGCGCTCGTCGCGGGGCAGCGTGTCGGCACCCTCGCCGGCGATGTCGATGGAGAGCCCGGAGTCGGCGACCCGGACGACCACGTCGTCGTACAGGCCCAGCGCGAGGCCGAAGGCGTCGAAGCCCGGGCCGAGGTTGGCACTGGTCGCGGGAACCCGGACCCGGACGGCGGCGGCACGGAACGCGGGACCGGCCATGCGGTGGACTCTCCTGGGGAAATCGGGCGGCGCGGATCGCGTCGTCGGTGCGAAGGCGGGGAATGGACCACAGGCCCCGGCGGGGCGGGCGGTCACGGTCGTTGGCGCGGCCTGGAGAAGGCCGGACCCGGGGCATGTGCCACACGGCCGAACCCAGAGTATCGAAGAGAGGTTCCCCAGTGGTACACCCCGTGGTCCTCCGATCTGGTGTGTTGCCGCTTCTGGCCGGAATGCGTACCGGAATCGGATCGGAATGCGCGGCGTAATTGACACAAAAGTGTCACCGGAGAACATCGACGGGCCGACCCCCGAAAGGGTCGGCCCGTCGAGGCGTCGGGCGCCCGTGGAGCCCGACGGCAGGTCAGTCGAGCAGGCCCAGGCGCTGCGCCGCCGCCTCCGGGTCGATCGGGACGATCTGCGGCTGCGGCGCGCCGGCCACCGCCCAGTCCGGGTCCTTGAGGCCGTTGCCGGTCACGGTGCAGACGATGCGCTGGCCCGGGTCGACCAGGCCGGCCTCCGCCTTGGCCAGCAGGCCGGCCACCGAGGCGGCCGAGGCGGGCTCCACGAAGACGCCCTCCTGCGCGGCCAACAGCCGGTAGGCGGAAAGGATCTGACGGTCCGTCACCTTGTCGATGAGGCCGCCCGACTCGTCCCGCGCGGCGAGCGCGAAGTCCCAGGAGGCCGGGTTGCCGATCCGGATCGCGGTGGCGATGGTCTGCGGCTTGAGCACCGGCGCGCCGTCCACGATCGGGGCCGAGCCGGAGGCCTGGAAGCCCCACATCCGCGGGGTGCGCGTGGCCAGGCCGTCGGCGGAGTACTCGCGGTAGCCCTTCCAGTACGCGGTGATGTTGCCCGCGTTGCCGACCGGCAGGACGTGGATGTCCGGGGCGTCGCCGAGCATGTCGACGATCTCGAAGGCCGCGGTCTTCTGGCCCTCGATCCGCACCGGGTTCACCGAGTTGACCAGCGCCACCGGGTACTTCTCGGACAGCTCACGCGCGAGGGTGAGGCAGTCGTCGAAGTTCCCGTCCACCTGGAGGATCTTGGCGCCGTGCACCAGCGCCTGGCCCATCTTGCCGAGGGCGATCTTGCCCTGCGGGACGAGCACCGCGCAGACCATCCCGGCCCGCACCGCGTACGCGGCGGCGGAGGCCGAGGTGTTGCCGGTGGAGGCGCAGATGACGGCCTGCGCCCCCTCCTCCTTGGCCTTGGAGATGGCCATCGTCATCCCGCGGTCCTTGAAGGAGCCGGTCGGGTTGGCACCCTCGACCTTGAGGTAGACCTCGCAGCCGGTGCGCTCGGACAGCACCTGGGCGGGGACCAGCGGCGTGCCGCCCTCCAGCAGGGTGACCACCGGGGTGGCCGCGGTGACCGGCAGGCGGTCCCGGTACTCCTCGATCAGGCCGCGCCACTGGTGGGTGTGCGCGCCTCGGACGACGTTCTCGGCAACGGCGTTCATGGCTGTTCCTTACTCCCCTTCGACCCGCATGATGCTGGCCACGTCCCGCACGCTGTCCAGCGCGCGGAGCTTGTCGACCGTCGCCGACAGCGCGGCGTCGGTGGCACGGTGAGTGACCACGACGAGCGAGGCGTCGCCGTCGCGGCCCTGCTGGCGCACGGTGTCGATGGAGACGCCGTGCTCCGCGAAGACGGACGCGACCTGGGCGAGGACACCCGCACGGTCGTCCACGTCCAGGCTGACGTGGTAGCGGGTGACCACCTCGTCCATCGGCTTGGCGGGCAGCTGCGTGTACACCGAGTCACCGGGACCGGTGGCACCGGCCAGCTTGTTGCGACAGACCGCGACCAGGTCGCCGAGCACCGCGGAGGCGGTCGGCGAGCCGCCCGCGCCCGGGCCGTAGAACATCAGCCGGCCGGCCGCCTCGGCCTCGACGAACACCGCGTTGTACGCCTCGCGGACGGAGGCCAGCGGGTGCGACAGCGGGATCATCGCCGGGTGGACCCGCGCGGTGACGGACTCGCCGTCCGCCGCCCGCTCGCAGATCGCGAGCAGCTTGACCACGCAGCCCATCTCCTTGGCGGAGGCGATGTCGGCGGCCGTCACCTCGGTGATGCCCTCGCGGTAGACGTCCGCCGCGGTGACCTTGGTGTGGAAGGCGATGCCGGCCAGGATCGCGGCCTTGGCGGCGGCGTCGAAGCCCTCGACGTCGGCCGTCGGGTCGGCCTCGGCGTAGCCCAGCGCGGTGGCCTCCTCCAGCGCCTCCGAGTAGCCGGCGCCGGTGGTGTCCATCTTGTCGAGGATGAAGTTGGTGGTGCCGTTGACGATGCCCAGCACCCGGTTGACCTTGTCCCCCGCGAGGGACTCGCGCAGCGGGCGCAGCAGCGGGATCGCGCCCGCCACCGCGGCCTCGTAGTACAGGTCCACCCCGGCCGCGGCGGCCGCGGCGTGCAGTTCGGTGCCGTCCTTGGCGAGCAGCGCCTTGTTGGCGCTGACCACCGAGGCGCCCCGCTGGAACGCCGACAGGATGAGGTGTTTGGACGGCTCGATGCCGCCCACGACCTCGACCACCACGTCGATGTCGCCCCGGTTGACCAGGGCCTCGGCGTCGGTGGTGATCAGGTGCTCGGGCACGCCCGGGCGCACCCGGCCGGCCCGGCGGACCGCGATCCCCGCGAGCTCGACCGGGGCACCGATGCGCGCGGCGAGGTCGTCGGCCGTCGTCGTCATGATGCGCGCCACCTCGGAGCCCACCACACCACAACCCAGCAACGCCACCTTCAGCGGGCGCGTACGCATCATCCGACTCCGCTCTGCATTCTTCGTGCTTCGGTAATTCCGGCGGGATTCTGGGGGCCGCCGGGAACTTCGGTCCGTACCAGTCTCGGGGACTTCCCGCACGGATCTACGGTCGTTCCATGATCTGAGACAAGGATTTCGTCATCCGATATCGAGACGCAGGAGATCCTCCTCCGTCTCGCGCCGGACGATCACCCGCGCGGCGCCGTCCTTGACGGCCAGCACGGGAGGCTTCAGGGCGTGGTTGTAATTGCTCGCCATCGAGCGGCAGTACGCGCCGGTTGCGGGCACCGCGATCAGGTCGCCCGGGGCCAGGTCGGCCGGCAGGAAGGCGTCCCGGACCACGATGTCGCCTGACTCGCAGTGCTTGCCGACCACCCGCACCAGCATCGGCTCGGCGTCGCTGCGGCGCGACACCAGGGCCACCGAGTACTCGGCGTCGTACAGCGCGGTCCGGATGTTGTCGGACATCCCGCCGTCCACGCTGACGTAGGTGCGCAGGCCCTCCAGCGGCTTGACGGTGCCGACCTCGTACAGCGTGAACGCCGTCGGGCCGACGATCGCCCGGCCCGGCTCCACGCTCAGCCGGGGGGTGTTCAGGTTCGCGGCGGCGCACTCGCGGCGCACGATGTCGGCCAGCGCGGCCGCGATCTCGGCCGGCTCGCGCGGGTCGTCCTCGCTGGTGTACGCGATGCCCAGGCCGCCGCCCAGGTCGATCTCGGGCAGCTCGACGCCGTGCTCGTCGCGGATCTCGGCCAGCAGGCCGACCACCCGGCGGGCGGCCACCTCGAAACCGGCGGTGTCGAAGATCTGCGAGCCGATGTGCGAGTGGATGCCGCGCAGCTCCAGGCCCTCGTGCCCGAGCACCCGGCGCACCGCCTCGGCGGCCGAGCCGCCCTCCCGTCGCCCACCACCACCCTCGACCGAGCCGCTTCGCGGCGCGGCCAGACTCAGGGACAGCCCGAACTTCTGGTCCTCGTGCGCCGTGGCGATGAACTCGTGGGTGTGCGCCTCGACGCCGACGGTGATCCGGATCAGCACCTGCTGGCGGACGCCCTGGCGGGCCGTGATCGCGGCCAGCCGCTCGATCTCCTCGTAGGAGTCGACCACGATGCGCCCGACGCCGGTCTTCACCGCGTGTTCGAGCTCGTCCGCCGTCTTGTTGTTGCCGTGCAGCGCGATCCGCTGCGGCGGCATCCCGGCGGCCAGCGCCACCGTCAGCTCGCCGGAGCTGCACACGTCGAGGTTCAGGCCCTCCTCGTGCAGCCAGCGCACGATCGCCTTGGAGAGGAACGCCTTGCCGGCGTAGAAGACGTCCGCCTCGGTGCCGAAGGCGTCGCGCCAGGCCCGCGCCCGGGCCCGGAAGTCGTCCTCGTCGAGCACGTAGGCCGGCGTGCCGAACTCGGCCGCCAGGGACTTGACGTCGATCCCGCCGACGGTGGCCACGCCCTCGGCGTCGCGGGCGACGGTGCGCGACCAGACCTTGGGGTCGAGCGCGTTCAGGTCGGCCGGCGGGGCGGCGTAGTGGCCCTCGGGCAGCACGTCACCGTGACGGGGGCCTGCGGGGTGTGCGGAGCGAGACATGTCCTGCTTCCTTGACCTATGGCGAGGGGCGGCGACGGTCTCCGTTGACCGTCAGCCGCCCCCGCTGCGCACTTGGGGGTGGTGCCTACATCCGCTCGGGCGCCGTGACGCCCAGGAGCGTCAGGCCGTTGGCCATCACCGTTCGCGTGGCCTCGACCAGCCAGAGCCGGGCGCGGTGCGTGTCCGTGAGCTCCTCGTCGCCCTTGGGCAGGAACATGCAGTTCTCGTACAGGCGGTGGTACTTGCCCGCCAGGTCCTCCAGGTAGCGGGCGACCCGGTGCGGCTCGCGCAGCTCGCCGGCCGTGGCCAGGATCCGCGGGAACTCGCCGAGGGCACCGAGGATGTCGTTCTCCCACACGGTGGCGAGCAGCTCGGGCTTGAAGTCCTCCGCCGCGCCCTTGTCGACGCCGAGCTGCGCGGCCTTGCGGGCCACGCCGCACATCCGGGTGTGCGCGTACTGGACGTAGTAGACCGGGTTCTCGTTGGACTGGCTGGTCAGCACGTTGATGTCGAGCGTGATGGTGGAGTCCGTGGGGGACCGCGTCAGGGTGTAGCGGGCGGCGTCCACGCCGATCCACTCGATCACGTCGTCGATCGTGATGATGTTGCCGGCCCGCTTGGACATGCGGACCTCTTCGCCGTCGCGAAGCATCTTCACGAACTGGCCGATCTTGACCTCGATGTTGCGGTTCATGTCGTCGCCCGCGCAGGCCACGATGGCCTTCAGCCGGTTGACGTAGCCGTGGTGGTCGGCGCCCAGCATGTAGACGGAGACCTCGGCACCGCGGTCCCGCTTCGACAGGTAGTACGCGGCGTCGGCGGCGAAGTAGGTGGTCTCGCCGTCGGCCTTGACCAGGACGCGGTCCTTGTCGTCGCCGAAGTCGGTGGTGCGCAGGAAGACCGCGCCGTCCTGCTCGAAGACGTGGCCCTGCTCGCGCAGCCGGTCCATGGCCTTCTCGACCGCGCCGGATTCGTGCAGCGTCTTCTCGGAGAACCAGACGTCGAAGTGGGTGCCGAACTCCTGCATCGAGCGCTGGATCTCGGCCACCATGAGCTTGAGGCCCTCGGTGCGGAAGGCCTCCAGCTGCTCGGCGTCGGGCAGGTCGAGCACGCCCGGGACGCCGTCGGTGATCGCCTTGGCGATGTCGCCGATGTACTCGCCCACGTAGCCGTCGGCGGGGACGGGCTGACCGTTCGCGGCGGCCTTCAGCGAGCCGGCGAACTTGGAGATCTGCACGCCGGCGTCGTTCAGGTAGTACTCGGTGGTGACGTCGGCGCCGCTGGCCCGCAGCACGCGCGCCAGCGAGTCGCCGACGGCGGCCCAGCGGACGCCGCCGATGTGGATCGGGCCGGTCGGGTTGGCGGAGACGAACTCCAGGTTGATCTTCAGGCCCTTGAGCGCCTCGTTGCGCCCGTAGGCCTCGCCCGTCTCGACGATGGTGCGCGCCAGCGCGCCCTGGGTCGCGGCGTCCATGGTGATGTTCAGGAAGCCCGGCCCGGCGATGTCGACCTTGGCGACGCCGGTGATCCCTCGCAGGCGGTCGGCCAGCAGTTCCGCCACGGCTCGCGGCGGGCGGCCGGCCGCCTTGGCGAGCTGGAGGGCCACGTTGATCGCGTAGTCGCCGTGGTCCCTGTTCTTGGGTCGCTCGACCGTCACGTGCTCGGGCACGGCGACGGTCAGCTCGCCCGCCTCGACGGCGGCGCTCACTGCGGCCTGGACTGCCTGGGAAAGCTCTGCGGGTGTCACGACGCCAAGCGTAGGCGAGACGGGGTGCCCGCCCGCCACCCGGTTTGCCGGTCGGGACGCCCGCGAGCCCTCCCGTCAGCGGTGTCAGCCTCGATCGGTCCGCTCTGTTCGCTCAGGGCGAAACCCGCCCGGCTGTCCTCCCAGGGCCATCAGCCGCCGCACCAGCGCCACCAGATCGGCCGGGTCGAAGGGCTTGCCGAGGTAGCCGTCCACCCCGACGGCCTCCCCCAGGTCCAGATCGGCCGGGGTGCAGGCACTCACGATCGCGATCGGCAGCCGGCTGGTCCCCGGGGTCGCGCGCAGCCGGGCCGCCGTCCGCAGGCCGTCCAGGCGCGGCATCATCACGTCCAGCGTCACCACGTCCGGCTTCACCCGGCGGACCACCTCCAGGCACTCGGCGCCGTCGGCGGCGGTCACCACCTCGAAGCCCTCGAGCTCCAGGTTGACCCTGATCAGCTGGCGGATCACCTCGCTGTCGTCCACCACGAGGACCCGCCCGGACACTCCCGACACCTCACCGAGGGTATCGGCGCCCCCGCCGCCCCGTCCGGCCTTTGGGCACTTCCACCGACCCCCGCCGCCCGCCGCCGGCGCACCCCGCACCCGCTCCGGCACCCCCGCCGCAAACCCGTGCACGGACCACGCCCGGAGCCTGGTAGTGTTCTTCACGTCGGAGGCCGAAACGCCGACGACACCGAGCAGGCCCCCGTAGCTCAGGGGATAGAGCACCGCCCTCCGGAGGCGGGTGCGTAGGTTCGAATCCTACCGGGGGCACTTCGCAAGGAGTGCAACTGAGGCCCAGATCAGTGGAGTTGATCCACGGATCTGGGCCTTCGTCATGTCCGGGCCCGGTTGGCGGCGCGCGGTGCCGGCCCGGCCGGGCTCAGGACGAGGTGCCCTCGACCTGGGAGACCAGCCCGGCGATGGTGTGGTCGAAGTAGGCGCTGTAGGACACGTCGTCGGTGTCGCCGCCCTGCTGGTAGCCGCCGATGGCGCCGACCACGTCGCCGGTGGCGACGTTGATCCAGGGGCCGCCGCTGGTGCCGGACGGGTAGGCGGGGCAGTCGATGACGCGCTGGTAGGTGCTCTGCCGGCCGGTGGTGTTGGTGCACAGGATGGGCTCCTCGGCGTCGCCGGGGTAGCCGTAGAGGCGGACGGTCGCGCCGAAGGGCTCGTCGGCGCCGAGCCGGTTGCCGCCGACCACGTCCTCGACGTTGCGGCCGTTGCTCGGGGCCGTCTCCAGGACGGCGAAGTCCTCGTCCTGGTCGCCCTTCTGGGACCAGCCGGTGGTGGTGTGGACCGCGGTGACCTGCCAGCTGCCGTACGGGGCGGAGCCGTCGCGGTAGCCGGGGACGAAGGTGACGCCGCCGGCGCTGCTGAGGCAGTGCGCGGCGGTCAGCAGCAGGTTGCCGCCGGGGCTGTGCAGCACGCTGGCGGTGCAGAAGTGGTTTCCGGCCGCCACGGTGCCGCTGAACAGCGCGCCCACGGTGGCCGCTTCGGGGGTGGCGGCGGCGGTGGCGGTGGTGCCGAGGACGGCGCCGCGGGTGTCGGGGGTGGCCGGCGCGGAGGGCGTCGGGGTGGCCGCCGGGGCGCTGCCGGGGTCGGCGCTCGCACTGTCGGTCGGGCTGTCGGCCGGGCTGTCGGCCGGGGCGGCGGAGGGGCTGTCGGTCGGAGCGGGGGCGTCGACCGGTGCGGGTGCGGCGGGCGCCTCGGACGCGGGCCCGGTCGCCGCCGGCGCGACGGCGGCCCGGGAGCTGCGGGCCGCCTTCCCGGCGGCCGTCGCGTCGGACAGGCTCAGCCCGTGCGTACCGGTGACCACGGCGGCCACCACCACCGCCGAGAGCGCGGTGAACAGGGTCGGCCCCAGAAGGCTGCGGCGGCGGCGCGACGTCGGGCGGCGGTGCTGACCCATGTCTGTCTCTCCTGCCAGTGATCGACGGTTTCCCGGGGGCTGCGTGCGATCAACGACTATGCCGTTTCAGCCTGGAAAGGTCGTTACCGGTGGCTGGGATATCCATGAGAAAAACCTCACCCGTCGGCGAGTAAGCGGTCCAGCGCGCTCCCCAGCTCCTCGGCCCCGACGAAGGCGGTGTGCGTCCCGGCGACGGTGCAGGTGAAGGCACCCGCGACCGAGCCGGCCCGGGCGCACTCCAGCGGCGGGCGGCCCCGGAACCAGGCGGCGAGGAAGCCCGCGACGAAGGCGTCCCCGGCGCCGTTGGTGTCCACCACCGGGCGGCCCGGGTCGACGGCCGGGAGGTGGTGCACCTCGTCGTCGTCCCGGGTGAGCAGGTAGCAGCCGTCGGCGCCCGCGGTGGCGGTGACGACACCGGCGCGGCCCTCGGCGAGGATCGCGCGCATCACCTGCTCGTGCCGGCCGCGGCAGCCGGCCACCGAGAGGAACACCAGGTCCGAGCCGAGCGCGTAGTCGCGGTGGTGCGGGTTGGTGCCGTCCCAGTCGTGCAGGTCGGTGGAGGTGGTGCGGCCGAGCCGGTGGAGGTCGGCGTACATGTCCCGGTTGACGCCGGTGATGGAGAGGTGGACGTGCCGGCTGCGCCGCGCGTACGGCAGGTAGAACTCGGGCGGCAGCCGCAGGTCGGCGGGGTGGCGGCCGTCGAAGAAGGAGAACCGGCGGCCGGCGGCGTCCACCAGGTTGACCCCGCGCGGGGTGCCGTGCGGGCTCACCAGGTGCGCGAAGTGCAGGCCGTGGCGCTCGTAGGAGGCGCGGACCAGGGCGCCCTGCGGGTCGTCGCCGAGGAAGTCGAGGAAGGCGGTGCGCAGGCCGAGGTGGTGGGCGCCGAGGGCGACGCCGTTGCCGGTGTGGCCGACGTAGTCGCGGACGGGTCCGACGAACAGCGAGTCGCCGGGCGGGACCTCCAGCCGGTCCACCCGGACGATGGTGTCGACGCCGGAGCCGCCGACGACGAGCAGGTCGAACTCGGGCAGCACGACGGCGCCTCCTCGGTTCCTGGACGGTGGCCAGGAGTCAAGCAGGCGCCGGAGGTTGACTGCAAGGTCTTGCTGAAAATTTCAGGGTTCTCGTCGGGGCTCCGCCGGGACGGCCGTGTGGGCCTGCGCCCCGCCCGGGACGACGGTCGTCACAGCGGGCGCCGGCCGGTGGTCGATCACCCGGAAGGCGATCAGCGCGGCCAGCAGCAGGACGCCCGTCGACACCCAGGTGGCGACCACGTAGCCGTGCACCGTGCCCTGGGCCCGTACCGCCGGCGACGAGGCGATCCGGGTGGCCAGGAACGACGCGGTGGCACTGGCCGCGACCGTGTTCAGCAGCGCCGTGCCGAACGAACCGCCCACCTGCTGGGCCGAGTTGATGGTGGCCGAGGCCGCGCCCGCCTCGTGCGGGGAGACCCCGAGGGTGGCCAGGTTCATCGACGGCATGAAGACCAGGCCCATGCCGGAGCCGAGCAGCAGCTCGGCGGGCAGCACCGTGCCGGCCCACGGGCTGTCGACCGTCATCCGGGTCAGCCAGGCCATGCCGGCCGCGGCGAGCAGCAGCCCGGGGCAGACCAGGTTCCGGGTCGGCACCCTGGTCATCAGCCGGGCCGCGAAGCCGGTCGAACTGAGCACGATGGCGGCCGTCATGGGCAGGAAGGAGACGCCCGACAGCACCGGCGAGAAGTGCTTGATGACCTGGAGGTAGTAGGTGAGGAAGAGGAACAGGCCGAACATGCCGATCATGGCCAGGCCGACCGAGAGGGCGGCGCCTCCGCGGTTGCGGTCGGCGACGATGTGCAGCGGCAGCAGCGGGTGCGCGGTGCGCCTCTCGACCAGGACGAACACCGCGAGCAGCGCCAGACCGACGGCCAGCGAACCGAGCACCAGCCCGTCGCCCCAGGTCCGGGTGACGGCCTCGGACGTGCCGAAGACGATCGCCAGCAGGCCGCCGCAGCCGAGCAGCGCGCCGGGCAGGTCGAGCCGGACCCGGCGCCCCCCGGCGGCGTTGTCGCGCTCCAGGAGGCCGGTGGCCGCGAGGGCCGCGGCGGCGGCGATCGGGACGTTGACGAACAGGCACCAGCGCCAGTCCAGGTACTCGGTCAGCAGCCCGCCCAGGATCAGGCCGAGTGCGGAGCCGCCGGCGGCGATCGCGCCGAAGACGCCGAAGGCCGTACTGCGCTCCCTGGGGTCCGTGAAGGTGGTGGAGAGCAGCCCCAGGGCCGAGGGGGCGAGCAGGGCGCTGAACCCTCCCTGGAGGGCGCGGGCACCGAAGAGCATGGCGGAGCCGTCCGCCGAGCCGCCGAGGGCGGAGGCGGCGGCGAAGCCCAGCAGGCCGACGGTGAAGACGCGTTTGCGGCCGAAGAGGTCGCCCAGCCGTCCGCCGAGCAGCAGCAGGCCGCCGAAGGCGAGCGTGTAGGCGGTGATCACCCACTGCCGGTCGGCGTCGGAGATGCCCAGGTCCCGCTGCGCCGACGGCAGCGCGATGTTCACGATGGTGACGTCGAGGACGATCATGAGCTGGGCGATGGCGATGACCACCAGCACCCACCAGCGGCGGCTGTCCGCGTTCTCATGACCGGTGGCGGTTTGCGCAGACACTGGTCAGCCTTCCGGAGGGGTACGGAGGGGTCACGCAGTCGGGGATGTCACGCAGTCGCCTTCAAGCGAAGCTCCCGCACGGGCGGATGGCAAGGAAAAACCTCGCCAAATCGACCTTTTCGGGCCAAAGGACCAGCGGCCCCGGGGCTCGCGGACGAGGCCCGGGGCCGACGGCCGCCCTACAGCGCGGACAGCTCCTCGACCAGGTCGTCCAGCCCCAGCGAGCCCTGCGAGAGCGCCGCCATGTGCCAGGCCTTGAGGTCGAACTCCTCGCCGCGCGCCTCGTGCGCCG
This sequence comes from Kitasatospora sp. NPDC088264, assembly GCF_040685715.1. Lineage (NCBI taxonomy): Bacteria > Bacillati > Actinomycetota > Actinomycetes > Kitasatosporales > Streptomycetaceae > Kitasatospora > Kitasatospora sp. NPDC088264. The sequence continues at coordinate 38,115 of NZ_JBFBIR010000009.1, read as the reverse complement.
CCCGCGCCGCCGCCCGGCCGCGCAGCCAGGCGCGCTCGCCCAGCTTGTAGCCGATCGCCTGGCCGGGCATGCCCAGGTAGCGGACCAGTTCGCTGTCCAGGTAGTCGGGGGTCAGGCCGCAGTACCGGCCGAAGAACTCCCGGGCCGCCTCCGGGCTGACCGGCTCGCCCGGCAGGTACGGGGAGTCGGCCGGGAAGTCCAGGCCCGCGTGCATGCCGATGTCGACGATCACCCGCAGCGCGCGCATCATCTGCGCGTTGAGGTAGCCGAGGCGGTGTCCCGGGTCGGTGAGGTAGCCGAGCTCGTCCATCAGGCGCTCGGCGTACAGCGCCCAGCCCTCCAGGTTGGCGCTCACCCCGCCCAGGCTGACCTGGTAGGTGGAGAGCCGGTCCGCGACGTAGTTCCACTGCGCGAGCTGCAGGTGGTGGCCCGGGACGCCCTCGTGGTACCAGGTGGAGACCAGGTCCCAGACCGGGAAGCGCTCCCGGCCGAGCGCCGGCAGCCAGGTCCGCCCGGGGCGGCTGAAGTCCAGCGAGGGCGCGCTGTAGTACGGCGCGGCCGCGCTGCCGGGCGGGGCGATCCTCGACTCGACCCGGGTGATCGGCTCGGCCAGGTCGAAGTGGGTGCCCTGGAGGTCCCGGACCGCCTGGTCCATCAGCTCCTGGAGGTACACGCGGGTGGCCTCGGCGCCCTCCACGGCCGGGCCGTCCGCCTCCAGCCACTTCATCGCCGCCATCGGGCCGGCGCCCGGACGTACCTTCTCGGCCTCGGCCTCCATCTGCGCGAGCAGGTCGTGGAACTCGCCCCAGGCCCACGTGTAGGCCTCGTCCAGATCCAGGTCGGAGCCGGTCCAGAAGCGGACGAAGCGGCGGTAGCGCTCGCGGCCGGTGGTGTCGGGGGTGTCCGCGGCGGCCGGGCCGTAGACGTCGCGCAGCCAGTCGCGCAGGGCGGCCAGCGCCTCCCCGGCGGCCAGCGCGGGCCCGGACAGCTCGGCGCGCAGGCCCTCCGGCGCGCCCTGGACGAACTCGCCGAACCAGCCGCCGGGTACGTCCCCCTCCAGCCACTCGCCGAGCTGCCCGACCACGGTAGCCACCTGGCGCGGGCCGGACAGCAGGCCGCGCTCGATGCCGGCGGCCAGCGTCTCCCGGTACTGCGCCAGCGCGAGCGGGACGCGGGCCAGCCGGCGGCCGACCACCTGCCACTCGGCCTCGGTGTCGGTCCCCATCAGGGTGAAGACGTCCCGGACCTCGTGCACCGGGGAGCCCAGGTTGCGCACCGCGCGGAAGTTCTCCCCGGCCTCGTGGACGGCGAGGGAGGCGGTCAGCCGCTCGCGCAGCAGCCGGGCGCAGCGGCGCTCCGCCTCGTCCTGCGCGGCGTCGGAGCGTTCGGCCTCGGCAAGGGCCGCCAGGGTGCGGCGGCCGAGGTCGGCGATCGCCTCGGCACCGGCCGGCGAGAGGTCGGGCAGCCGGTCGTCCTCGGGGCTGAACCCCAGGTAGACCGCGGTCAGCGGGTCGAGTTCGGCCAGGGCCCGGACGTAACCGTCGGCGATGCGACGCGGGGTGGTGGCGTCGGAGGTGATCAGTTCTTCAACCATTCGGACATCATGGCGTGGCGAGGGCTGATTGCAAGCCTTTACCGGGCGATCGGTGACATGCACCGGCCGACCGCCGCCGGGCGGGCCCGGACAAACACACGTTCGGGAAACCGCCGCGCGCGACAGGATCCGATCGGGCCCACGCCCATTACGCTGACCGCCATGGAAGCCCGCCCCACCACGGCAACCGACCAGGTGCCCGCCCCGGCCGCACCCGGCCCCCGCCCGCGCCGCACCGGCTACCGGCGACTGCCGGTGCAGCAGCGTCGTGAACAGCTGATCGCGGTCGCTCTGGAACTGTTCGCCGCCCGGCCGCCCGAGGAGGTGGGCCTGGACGACGTCGCCGAGGCCGCCGGAGCCTCCCGCCCGCTGGTCTACCGCTACTTCGCGGGCGGCAAGCAGCAGTTGTACGAGGCCGCGCTGCGCAGCGCGGCCGACGAGCTGACCAGCCGCTTCGCCGTCCCGCTGGCCGGGACCCCGTCCGAGCAGCTGGCGGCCGTCCTGGACGGCTACTTCGCCTTCGTGGCCGAGCACGACGCCGGCTACTCGGCGCTGCTGCGCGGCGGTTCGGTGGTGGAGACGGCCCGCACCTCGGCGATCGTCGACGACGTCCGGCGGGCGGCGCTCAAGCGGACCCTGCGGCACCTCGGCGTGCGGGAGGCCGGGCCCCGGCTGACGCTGCTGGTGCGCTCGTGGATCGCGGTGGTCGAGGGCGCGTCGCTGACCTGGCTGGACGAGGGGCGCACGCTGCCGGTGGGCGAGCTGCGCGACTGGCTGGTGGACCAGTTCACGGCGATGGCGGCGGCGACCGCGCTGCACGACCCGCAGACCGCGCAGGTGCTGGCCCTGCTGCTCGCGCTGGAGGGGCCGCAGGCGTCGCGGGCCGAGCGGCTGCGCGAGGTGCTGGCGGCCCGGTGACCCGACCCCCGTGCCCGGGGTCGGGGCGGCCGGTGCCGCGCCGGCGGGGCGTTACGCCGTGCCGAGCACCTGCCGCTGGCGGCCGAGGCCCTCGATCTCGATCTCGACGATGTCGCCCGGGGCCAGGAACGGCGTACCGGGGTGGCCCAGGGTGACGCCGGCCGGGGTTCCGGTGACGATCACGTCGCCCGGCTCCAGGACCATGAACTGGCTGACGTAGCGGACCAGTTCGAGAACCGGGAAGATCATCTCGCCGGTGTTGCCGTCCTGCCGCAGCTCGCCGTTGACCCACAGCCGCAGCGGCAGCTGCTGCGGGTCGGTCACCTCGTCCGCGGTGACCAGCCAGGGCCCCAACGGGGTGAAGGTCTCCGCCGACTTGCCCTTGTCCCACTGGCCGCCGCGCTCGAACTGGAAGGCCCGTTCGGTGACGTCGTTGGCGATCGTGTAGCCGGCGATCACCGCCGCGGCCTCCTCGTGCCCGGCCAGGTAGCGGGCGGTGCGGCCGATCACGAGGGCCAGCTCGGCCTCGTAGTCGGTCTTCTCGCCGCCGCGCGGCACCAGCACCTCGTCGTACGGGCCGACCACGGTACAGCTCGGCTTGAGGAAGATCACCGGCTCGTCCGGGGCCGCGACCCCGGCCTCGGCGGCGTGGTCGCGGTAGTTGAGCCCGATGCCGACCACCTTGCCCGGACGGGCGACCGGCGCGCCCACCCGCTGCCCGGCGAGGTCCACCCGGGGCAGCGCCCCGGCGGCCACGTCCCGCGCCAGGGCGGCGGCGTCCAGCCCGGCCAGGAAGGCCCCGTCAATGTCCCGGGCACGCCCGGAGAGGTCGTACCCGATGCCGTCCTGGCCCAGCACGACCGGGCGCTCGGCGCCCGGGGGTCCGACGCGGAGGAGCTTCATCGATCCGTCACCAGCCTTTTCGTCGTAGCTCGCCGGGGCGGCCGAAGACACCGCGCCCGACTCCGGCAACGAGGTATATCAACGCCACCGGTCGGTGGACCAGACAGTCCCGATGGGCGGATTCCTATCAATTCCCACAGTCGCCGCAGGCGGCGAATCAGCGGCCCGCACGGTTGACAGCCTCCCGTCCGTGCGGCGCCGAGGGCCCTCAGCCGCCCTGCGGGCCGCCGCCGAGCAGGCCGGCCAGGCTCAGCGCCCGCGGCCGGCCCGGCCCGCTCCGGGCGGCCTCCCGGTGCCAGCGGTCCAGGTCGCGCAGCGCGTCGGCCCGGACGTCCGGTTCGGCGGCCGGCTCCGCGGCCAGCTCGCGCAGCAGCGCGACGGCGGCGCCCGGGCTGCCGTCCTGGGCCAGCCAGAGGGCCAGGTCGTGGCAGGTGCGCAGGGTGCGCGGGTCGGCCGGGCCGCAGATCCGGGCGAGGTCGGGGATGAGCGCGGTGAGCATCTCGACGGCCTCCCCGGGGGCGCCCTGCGCGCCGCGCCGCCAGGCCTGGTCGGCCCGGCGGCGCAGCTGCTCCGGGCTGGGGTCGTCCGGGCGGAGCACCCCCGGCCGGATCCGGCGCAGCCGTTCCAGCACCTCGGCGGCGGTGGCCGGCCGGTCCGCGGGCCGTTTGGCGAGCAGCCCGGCGACCAGGTCGGCCAGCGCCGGATCGGTGCTGCGCACCCGGGGCGGGGTCTCCTCCAGGTGCTTGTACATGTACTCGGCGGCCGAGGAGGCGCGGAACGGGCGCCGCCCGGTGCAGAGTTCGTACAGCATGACGCCGAGCGCGTAGAGGTCGGCCCGGCCGTCCACGGCGGCGCCGGACCAGCACTCGGGCGCCAGGTACGGGACGGTGCCGACCACGCTGCCGGTGGAGGTGAGCACCGCGGACTGGGTGAGCAGCCGGGCGATGCCGAAGTCCAGCACCTTGGCCTTGCCGCCCGCGTCGACCATCACGTTCTCGGGCTTGATGTCGCGGTGGACGACGCCCGAGCGGTGCGCGGCGTCCAGTGCCTTGCAGACCTGGCGCATCCACTTCAGCGCGGCCTCCTGGTCCGGGGCGCCGTCCTTGAGGATGTCGGACAGGGCCCGGCCGCGGACGAGTTCCAGCACCAGGTAGTGGGTCCCCCCGGCGGCGGTCGTGACCAGGCCGTAGTCGTACACGGTCACGATGTGCGGATTGGAGAGACCGCCGGCCGTGCGGGCCTCGCGGACGAACCGCCCGACGGCCTCCCGGTCGGCGGCGTGCTCCGCCAGCAGCAGCTTGACCGCGACCTCGCGGTCGAGCCGCCGGTCGGTCGCCTTCCAGACCACACCGAAGCCGCCCCTGCCCAGCCACTCGTCCAGCCGGTACCGGCCGTCGAGCACCTCCCCCTGCTGCATGTCCTCCCCCAAGTCCGCCGTGTCCGGGCGGTGTTCGCCGCCGGAGGGGTCACCATAGCGGCGGGGGGCGGCGAACGGGTGAACGGACGGGCCCTACTGCTTGGGCAACCCGGGCGGGTTGACCTCGGAGGTCGGCACGGCCTCGTTGTCCAGGCCCCAGCGCTTGAGCACCTGGCCGTAGCTGCCGTTCCTGATCACCTCGTTCAGCGCCTCGTTGAGCGCCCGGACCAGCCCGTTGCCCTTGCGGGTGGTCGCGGCGATCTTGCCGAGGACGTCCGCGCCGCCGCCCGAGTAGGTGCCGACGATCTCGGTCTCGCCGGTCTGCGCGACGTGGAAGGCCAGGCTGGGATTGGGGCCGACGTAGGCGTCGATCCGGCCGGAGGAGAGCGCCAGGTAGAACTCGGTGCCCTGGAAGTACTTGATGTCGATCGGCTTGAGGCCGTTCCTGGTGTTCTCCTCGCTCCAGGAGATCAGCAGCTTCTCCTGGTTGGTGCCGGAGGAGACGCCGACCGACCTGCCCGCCAGGTCCTTGGCGCCGGCGACCTTGAGGCCGCTGCCCTTCCTGGCCTCGAAGCCGAGGACGTCCAGCCGGTAGGTGGCGAAGTCGTACTTCTCCTTGCGCGCCTCGGTGACGGTGATGTTGGAGAGGCCGACGTCGTACTTGCCGCTGTCCAGGCCGACGAAGATGTTCTCCCAGGAGACCGGGTTGAACTCGACCTTGAGGCCGAGCACGTTGCCGACCAGGGCGGCGATGTCCGGCTCGACGCCGATGATGGTCCTGTCGTCGTTGGCGTAGAAGTCCAGCGGCGGGGTGGTGCCGAGGGAGTCGACGACGGCCAGCGTCCCCCTCCGCCTGATCTCCTCCGGGACGAGCGCCGCGATCGCGTCGACCTTGGCCGTGGTCACCCGGTTCTGCTCGGCCGTCAGGTTCACCACGGCGCCGTTCGGCGCGGTGCTGCCCTTGGCCGGGGCGAGTTCCGCCGTGGCTCCCGAGGACGCGCCGCCGCAGGCGGTCAGGGCGAGGGCGGCGGCGAGGGCGGCGGCGGCGGTCACCAGGGCGCGACGGGGTAGGGGCATGGCGGAACTCCTGCTCGGTGAAGGGGGTTTCGGTGCAGTGGGGAGGGCTGGAGCACCTCGGCTCAGGGCACCTCGGTTCAGAGCACCTCGGCTCAGAGCACCTTGGCGAGGAAGGCCCGGGTGCGTTCGTGCCGGGGGCGGTCCAGGACTTCGGCCGGCGGACCCTGCTCGACCACCACGCCGCCGTCCATGAAGACGACGGTGTCGGCGACCTCGCGGGCGAAGCCGATCTCGTGGGTGACCACGATCATGGTGGTGCCGGTCCGGGCGAGGTCCTTGATGACGTCCAGCACCTCGCCGACCAGCTCCGGGTCGAGCGCCGAGGTGGGCTCGTCGAACAGCAGCACCTTCGGCTCCAGGGCCAGCGCCCGGGCGATCGCCACCCGCTGCTGCTGGCCGCCGGAGAGCTGCCGGGGGTACGCGGCGGCCTTGTCGGCCAGCCCGACCCGCTCCAGCAACGCCAGCGCCGTCGCCCTGGCCTCGGCCCTGGGGCGGCGCAGCGCGGCGATCGGCGCCTCGACCAGGTTCTCCAGCACGGTGAGGTGCGGGAACAGGTTGAAGTTCTGGAACACGAAGCCGATGTGGGTGCGCTGGCGCAGCACCTCGCGCTCCTTGAGCTCGTACAGCCGGTCGCCGGAGCGCCGGTAGCCGATCAGCTCGCCGTCGATGGCGACGTAGCCGCCGTCGAGCTTCTCCAGGTGGTTGATCGCGCGCAGCAGCGTGGACTTGCCGGAGCCGGACGGGCCGAGCACCACGGTGACCGAGCCGACCGGGACGTCCAGGTCGACGCCGCGCAGCACCTCCAGTGGCCCGAAGCTCTTGTGCAGGCCGCGGACCTGCACCATCGGTGCGGCCGCCGGTTCGGTCTTGGTGAGCGTGGTCATCGACGTCCTCCGGTGGTGCGCGCGGTCGCTGCGCGAGTGGTCGGCGTGCGGGCGGTCGGCGTGCGGGCGGGCAGGCTCCGGACGAAGGCCCGGGCGCGCTGGAGCGGGGTGGGCGGCGGGGTGCGCTGCGCGCCGCGGGCGAAGTAGCGCTCGACGTAGTACTGGCCGATGGACAGCACCGTGGTCAGCAGCACGTACCAGACGGTGGCGACCATCAGCAGCGGCACCACCCGGCCGGTCCGGCCGTAGACCACCTGGGCCTGGTAGAAGAGCTCGCCGATGGCCATCACGTAGACCACCGAGGTGCCCTTGAGCAGTGAGATCACCTCGTTGGCGGCGGCCGGCAGGATGCCGCGCATCGCCTGCGGCAGCACGATCCGCCAGCCCTGGCGCCAGCGCGGGATGCCGAGCGCGGTGGCGGCCTCCCGTTGGCCTGCGTCCACCGCGATGACGCCGCCGCGGATGATCTCGGCGGCGAACGCGGCCTGGTGCAGCCCGAGGCCGAGCACGGCGGCGCCGAGCGCGCTCAGCACGCCGACCGTCTCGAAGTCCCCGAAGGTCGGGCCGAACGGGATGCCGATCCCGAACCGCTTGTAGAGGTACGACAGGTTGAACCAGAACACCAGCTGGACGATCAGCGGGATCGAGCGGAACACCCACACGTACGCCCAGGCGATGGACTGGAGGATCGCGCTGCGGGACAGCCGCATCGCGGCCACCACGGCGCCCAGCAGGAAGCCCAGCCCGGTGCCGTAGACGGTGAGTTCGAGGGTGCGGCCGACCGCCTGGACGATCGTGTCGGCGGTGAAGTAGACCCGGAAGGTGGCCCAGTCCCAGCCGGGATTGGTGGCCAGGCCGTGGGCGAACTGGGCGAGCACGACGAGGGCGGCGACCCCGATCCCCCAGCGCCAGGGGTGCCGGGCGGGGACGGCCCGCAGAGCGGCCAGTTCGTCGAGGTCCAGACGGGCGCCGGTGCCCGGACCGGGATCGGGTCCGGACGCCGGTGCCCGCTCGACCCGGGCCTGGGCCTGGGCCTCGGCTTGAGCCTCGGCTTGGGCCTGGGACGTCGCGGTGGTGCTGGCGGTCATCGGGGGGCTCCTTCGGCAGACCCGGGGATCACTGGTGTTCGGGCGGGCTGATCAGGGACTCCTTGATCGCCGATTCGGCGACCCCCCACTTCTTGAGGATCCGCTCGTACGTCCCGTCCTTGATCAGCTGGTTGACCGCCGCCTGGAAGGCCGGGGTGAGCTTCGAGCCCTTCTTGAACGCGAAGCCGACGTCCAGCCGGTGGAACTCGCCGAGGAAGCGCGTCCCGGAGGCCTCCTGCGCGGCCTGGTAGCGCAGGCCGTTGATGGTGGACATCAGGACGTCGACCCGGCCCTGCTGGAGGCCGGTGAGCACGGCCCCGGGGTCGCTGAACGCCCTGACCTCGTACGGCTTCTTCCCGGCGTCGGTGCAGGCGTTGCGCTTCGCGTTCAGCGTGGTCTCGAAGGTGGTGCCGGCGCCGGTGCCGATGGTCAGCCCGCAGAGCTGGAGCAGGTCGGTGACCGGCTGGACGGCCTGGTTGTCCTTGCGGACGGCGAAGCCCTGGCCGTCGTCGATGTAGGTGACGAAGTCGATGGTCTTCAACCGGGCCGTGGTGACCCCGAAGTTGCCGGTGCCGACGTCGAACTTGCCGCTGTCCAGGGCGGGCAGGATGGTCTCGAAGGCGGCCTCCTGGCGCTGCACGGTCAGCCCGAGCAGCCTGGCCACCGCATCGGTGAAGTCCACGTCGATCCCGGCCGGCTTCTTGGTGGCCTGGTCGGCGTAGAAGGCGGTGGGCGGCGAGCCGAAGGACGCGCCGAAGGTCAGCGTGCCGGCCTTGCGGACCTCCTCGGGCAGCAGCGCGGCGGCGGCGTCCGACTTCGCGAGGCCGGAGACGACGTCCTGGGAGACGGCGGTGGCGGCGGGCCCGCTCGCCCCCGCCGGGCCCGCGATCTTCGGGTCCGAGCCGCACGCGGCCAGCGCCAGCACCGGCAGCAGGGCGGTGGCCGCGAGCAGGCGGCGGCGGACGGTGGTGCTTCTCACGGGGGGCCTTTCAGGGGGTCGGAGCCAGCACCGGCAGGTGCTTCTCGAAGGGGAGCGGGCCGATCGTCAGGGGATCGGCGGCGACGTCGAACAGCGGGGTGTAGCCGGACGCCAGGTAGAGGCCCCTGGCCTCGGGCTGGCGCGGACCGGTGGTGAGGTAGATCCGGGCGTAGCCGGCGGCGGCCGCCGTCCGCTCCAGCTCGGCCAGCACCCGACGGGCCAGGCCGCGGCGGCGGTGCGCGGAGTGCGTCCACATCCGCTTCAGCTCGGCGGTGCGCTCGTCGTACCGCTTGTACGCGCCGCCGGCGACCGGCTCGCCGTCCTCCAGCAGGAGCAGCAGGACGCCGTGCGGCTCGGCGAAGGCGTCCCGGGGGTAGCGGGTCATCTCCTGGTGCGCCTCGGGGCCGTAGCGGCTGACGTACTCGTGGGTGAGCTCGCGCAGCAGCGGTTCGACCAGCGGGTCGTCGATGGTGACCCGGCGGAACCCGGCCGCCGGGCCGGCCCACCGGTCCGGAGCGCTCACGCCTGCACCGCGATCAGCTGGTGCCGGTCCCGCTCGGTCCGCTCGGCGCGCTCGGCCGCCGCCGCGGCCTTGGCGGCGTCCCGCTTGGCGACCTCCTCGCGGACGATCGGGATGACGTGGCGGCCGAAGTCGATCGCGTCGTCGAGCAGGTGGTAGCCGCGGGCGGAGAGGATGTCCACTCCGAGGTCGTAGTAGTCGAGCAGCGCCTCCGCGACCGTCTCCGGGGTGCCGACCAAGGCGTTGGAGTTGCCGGCCCCGCCGGTGGCCGCGGCGGTCGGGGTCCACAGCGCGCGGTCGTAGCGCTCGCCGGCCTCGGCGATCTCGATCAACCGCTGGGAGCCGGTGTTCTCGGGCGCTGCGGCGCCGAACGGGCGGCCCCGGCGGACGAGTTCCCCGGACTCCCGGCGGGCCTTGATCGCGGCCACCGTCCGGTGCGCCTTCTCCCAGGCCAGTTCCTCGGTCGGCGCGATGATCGGCCGGAACGCCACCTGGATCCGCGGCACGTCGGTGCGCCCGGCGGCCCGGGCCGCCTCCTTCACCCGCTCGATCTGCTCGGCGGTGCGGGCCAGCGGCTCGCCCCACAGGCAGTAGACGTCCGCCTCGGCGCCGCCGGCCGCGTAGGCGGCGTCCGAGGAGCCGCCGAAGGAGACCCCGGGGCGCGGCTGCTGGACGGGGAAGACGTCGGAGACGAAGTCGTTGAAGCGGTAGTGGGCGCCCTCGTGGTCGAAGGGCTCCCGGCTGGTCCACGCCTTCTTGACGATGCCGATGTACTCGCGGGTGCGCTCGTAGCGCTCGTCCTTGGACAGGAAGTCGCCCTCGCGCTGCTGCTCGTGGTCGCTGCCGCCGGTGATGAAGTGGACGGTCAGCCGCCCGTCGCTGATCTGGTCCAGGGTCGCGAAGGTCTTGGCGGCGAAGGTCGGGTAGGAGACGTTCGGCCGGTGCGCCAGCAGGATCTGCAGCCGGTCCAGGTGCGAGGCGAGGAAGGCCGCCGCGGCCGCGGGTTCCGGGGAGCCGGCGCCGTACGCGAAGAGCACCCGGTCCCAGCCGTGGTCCTCGTGGGCCCGGGCCAGCCGCAGGGTGTAGTCGCGGTCGAAGGCGGCGGTGGAGCGGGGGGTGGTCTCCGAGCCGTCGCCGGTGGCGGCGATACCGAGGAATTCGACGGGCATGGCGGAACCTTTCGGGGTGAGCGGGGTCCGGTGGACTGCGGGTGGGCAGGCCGGAGCCGGCCGGGGCGGGGCGGCCGTGGACACGGGTGCGCGGCGGCCGCGCCGACGGTGGGGTCGGCGCGCGCGGCGGGAGGAGGTGGGAGGCAGACGTGGACGAGGGAGTACTGCCGGAGTTCAGTGCGAGGTCGTCGGACGGCAGCGTGCGCCTGGGACGCCGTCAGCTGGGGACGGCTGGTCCCGGCCCGCGGCGGGGCAGACCGAGGGAGGGCTCCCCGCGGGAGATCGGGGCCGGACGGGCGGCCCGCTGCCGGGTCAGCCGCGACACGCCGCGGACCACACCCGACCGAAGTCGATGTGGTCGCGGGTGACCAGGGGCTGCTCGGCGTACATGGCCTCAAGTTGAACAGCCTGCCAAGTGGTCCGTCAACCACCCATCATTGCCGCTCTGTTGCGATCTCCTGTCGTCCTGCGACCGGTCCGCGCCGGGCCCCGGTCGGAGCCCGGACCACCCTTGACAGCCGTCGATCGCGCATGCGTACGATCACGGCGGAGTGCAGTGCACAGCGCCGGCCGTGTTGAGGGACGCGGGCCGGTGCGACGGCCGTACGTGACCACACCCGTACCTCCCGCCCGCCCGCACCTCCGCCAGGAGCCGCCGCCATGGCCACCCCGCAGGACCTCCTCCCCGCCCGCTCCACCCCCACCCCCGCGGGCGCCACCGCCCCCGACCGCCCCGACCGCCCCGGCCCGCCGCCCGACCCCGCCGCCCGGATCGTCGCCCGCCGCCGGCCCGGGCAGTGGGTCTGCGCCGGGATCGCGCTGCTGCTGGCCGCGATGGCCGTCAACTCCGTGGTGCGCAACAAGGCCTTCCAGTGGGACGTGGTCGCCGACTGGTTCACCGCCGGGTCGGTGCTCAACGGCCTCACCCTGACCCTCTGGCTCACCGCCGTCACCCTCGCCCTCGGCTTCGTCCTCGGCACCGGCCTCGCCGTCATGCGGATGTCCGGCAACCCGGTGCTGCGCACCCTGGGTTGGGGCTACATCTGGATCTTCCGCTCCACCCCGCCGCTGGTGCAGCTGCTGTTCTTCTTCAACATCGGCGCGCTCTACCCGACCCTCGGCCTGGGCATCCCGTTCGGCCCCGAGTTCGTCACCGTCAAGACCGTCAACCTGATCGGCCCCACCCTCACCGCCGTCATCGGCCTCACCCTGCTGGAGACCGCGTACGCCGCCGAGGTGATCCGCGGCGGCATCCTGTCCGTCGACCGCGGCCAGCTGGAGGCCGCCTCGGCGCTCGGCCTCGGCCGGTGGCGGGTGCTGCGCCGGATCGTCGTCCCCCAGGCGATGCGCTCGATCGTGCCGACCGCCGGGAACATGCTGATCAGCGCGCTCAAGGGCACCAGCATCGTCAGCGTGCTGGCCGTCTCCGACCTGCTCTACTCGGTGCAGCTGGTCTACCTGCAGTCGTACCGGGTCATCCCGATGCTGGTGGTCGCCACCATCTGGTACCTGGTGGTCACCACCCTGCTGTCCGTCGGCCAGTACTACGTCGAGCGCCACTACGCCAAGGGCGCCACCCGGGACGGCCTGCCGCCCACCCCGCTCCAGCGGGCCCGGGCCGCCCTACGGCGGCTGCGGGAGGTGGCGGCATGAGTCTTCTGGTGATCGTCGGCGCGGGCCCGCGGGGCACCGGGCTGCTGGAGCGGATCGCCGCCAACGCGGCCGAACTCCTGCCCGCCGAAAGGCCGTTGCACGTCCACCTGGTCGACCCGCACCCGCCCGGCGCGGGCCGGATCTGGCGCCACGAACAGTCCCCGCTGCTGCGGATGAACTCGATGGCCGAGGACGTCACCATGTTCACCGACGAGCGCTCGACCATCGACGGGCCGGTCCGCCCGGGCCCCTCGCTGGCCGAATGGGCGCTCCGGCGGCGGGAGTTCGCGCCCTACCGGGAGGTCGCCGACCCGGCCGTCCGGGCCGAACTGGACGCCCTCGCGCCCACCGACTTCCCCACCCGCCGGGCCCAGAGCGCCTACCTGGACTGGGCGTTCCGCCGCGCCGTCGCCGACCTGCCCCCGCACGTCACGGTCACCGTGCACCGGGACACCGTCCGGCGGATCGACGGCCCGCCCGACGGCCCGCAGACCGTCCACCTCACCGGCCGCACGCTCACCGCCGACCACGTCGCCCTCACCCTCGGCCACCTCGACTCCACCCCGCACCCCCGGTACGCCGCCGACGCCGACTTCGCCGCCCGGCACGGCCGCTTCCACCTCCCGCCCGCCTACTCCGCCGACGCCGACCTGGACGGCATCGTCCCCGGCGAGCACGTCGTGCTGCGCGGCCTCGGCCTGGCCTCCGTCGACCTGGTCGCCCTGCTCACCGAAGGGCGCGGCGGCCGCTTCGAGCCCACCGGGGACGGGCTGCGCTACCGCCCGTCCGGCCGCGAACCGGTGCTGCACCTCGGCTCCCGGCGCGGAGTCCCGTACCACTCCAAGACCGGCTACCGCCTCCAGGGGCCGCCCGCCCCGCTCCCCCGGTACTTCGACGCGACCGCCGTGGACACCGTCCTCGCCACCGGCGGTTCGCTCGAACTCCGGCGCGACTTCTGGCCGTTGATGGCCAAGGAGACCGCCTTCGGGCACTACCACGAGCTGTTCCACGCCCACCCCGAGCGCACCGCGCTGCCCTGGCCGGAGTTCCTGGCCCGGTTCGACCGGCACGACTGGTACTCCCCCGCCCTGGCCGCCCTGGTCGCCGAGGCCGTACCCGACCCGGCCGACCGGATCGACTTCGAACGGCTCGACCACCCGCTGGCCGGCCTCGAACTCGGCTCCGCCGAGGAGCTCCAGCAGCACCTGCGCGCCTACGTCACCGCCGACGCCGACCGCCGCGCCGACCCCGCGCACAGCGCCGACCTCGGTGCCTTCCTCGCCCTGCTCTCGCTGTTCGGCCAGCTCCCGCGCATCCTCGCGACCGGCCGGCTCACCGCCCGCTCGGTCGCCGAGGAGGTGGACGGGTGGTTCTTCGGCTACTTCAGCTACCTCACCTCCGGCCCGCCCGGCTTCCGGCTGCGCCAGCTGCTCGCCCTCTCCGAGGCCGGGATCGTGCGCTTCCTGGGCGCGGGCGTCCGGGTCGAACGGGACGAGGCCACCGGCACCTGGCGGGCCGGCGGCGACACCGTGCCGGGCCACACCGTCGCCGCCACCGCCCTGGTCGAGGCGTACCTGCCCAAGCACCAGCTGACCCGCACCCTCGACCCGGTGCTACGCGAACTGCACCGCGCCGGGCGACTCGTGGAGGAGGTGGTCGCCGACGAGGACTACACCCACCGCTCCGGCCTGGTCACCATCGCCCCCGGCGACAGCCGGCTGCTCGACCCGGCCCTGGGCGGCGCCCCGCACCCCCGGCGCACCGCACTCGGCCCGCACACCAGCCTGCGCGCCGCCGCCGCCTTCGCCCGGCCCCGCACCAACTCCCCGGGATTCCGGCAGAACGACGCCGCCGCCCGCGCGCTGCTGCGGGCGCTGGCCGCGCTCCCGGCCGCCGCCCCGGGGCCCGTCGACGATCCCCCGCCCGCCCGCCGCCGCCAGGGCACCCGCCTCGCCGCGCTGTCGGCGGTCGCCGCCCCTGCTCCGCCGTGCGGTCAGCGCACCCCGCCACCGCCGCGCCCGCCCTCCGGCCGGACGAGGGGGGCCTGAGGGCGGGCCCCGGGGTGGGCCCGGCAGCGGGTTCCAGGGCCCACCCCGGCCTCTCCGACTCCACCGACGCCCGTTCGGCCCCCCTCCCCCCGCCTTCACCCGGATGGAAGGATGGGCCCTGAGCCCCCGCGACGAAGCGGCGGGCCCGACGGCCCCGGTGTCGCGGCCGCCGGACGAGCAGAGCCGAGGAGAAGCGGTCATGGCCAAGCAGGCCCCGCAGAGCGACCCGGCGCAGGACGCCCCCGAGGTGTCCGCGCCCCAGCACGCGGCGGCCGGGCTGCCCGCGGTCGGCCACAGCCTGCGGATGGCCGCCGAGCAGATGGGCCCCCTCCGCACCCTCGCCACGCTGCGCAAGGTCAACCAGCCGGACGGCTTCGACTGCCCCGGCTGCGCCTGGCCGGAGCCGGGGAAGACGCACACGGCGGAGTTCTGCGAGAACGGCGCCAAGGCCGTCGCCGAGGAGGCCACCGAGCGCCGGATCCGCGCCGAGTTCTTCGCCGCCCACCCGGTCGCCGAGCTGGCCGGGCGCTCCGGCTACTGGCTGGGCCAGCAGGGCCGCCTCACCCAGCCGATGCTGCTCGACGAGGGCGCCACCCATTACACGCCGGTCTCCTGGGACGACGCCTTCGCGCTGATCGCCGAGGAACTGCGCGCCCTGGACACCCCGGACGGCGCCGCCTTCTACACCTCCGGGCGGACCAGCAACGAGGCCGCCTTCGCGTACCAGCTGTTCGCCCGCCGGCTGGGCACCAACAACCTGCCGGACTGCTCCAACATGTGCCACGAGTCGTCCGGTTCGGCGCTCACCGAGACGCTCGGCGTCGGCAAGGGCAGCGTCAGCCTCAAGGACCTCTACCAGGCCGACCTGATCATCGTGGCCGGCCAGAACCCGGGCACCAACCACCCCCGGATGCTCTCCGCGCTGGAGCGCGCCAAGCGGGCCGGCGCCACCATCGTGAGCGTGAACCCGCTGCCGGAGGCCGGCCTGGAGCGCTTCAAGAACCCGCAGCACGCGCGCGGCCTGGTCGGCCACGGCACCAAGCTGACCGACCTGTTCCTACAGATCCGCCTCGGCGGGGACCTGGCGCTGTTCCGCGCGCTCAACCGGATGATCCTGGAGCAGGACGGCGTCGACCGCGCCTTCGTCACCGAACACTGCCACGGCTTCGAGGAGTTCGAGGCGCAGGCGGAAACGACCGACCGCGCCGAGGTGCTCGCCGCGACCGGCCTGCCGTGGGAGCAGATCGAGGAGCTCGGCCGGCTGGTGCTGGGCTCCCGGAAGATCATCGTCTGCTGGGCGATGGGCCTCACCCAGCACAAGCACGCCGTCCCGACCATCCGCGAGGTGGTCAACTTCCTGCTGCTGCGCGGCAACGTCGGCCGCCCGGGCGCCGGGGTCTGCCCGGTGCGCGGGCACAGCAACGTCCAGGGCGACCGGACGATGGGCATCTTCGAGCGGCCCTCGACGGCCTTCCTGGACGCGCTCGGCGAGGAGTTCGGCTTCGAGCCGCCGCGCGCGCACGGCCTCGACTCGGTGGACACCATCCGGGCGATGCGCGACGGCCGGGTCGGGGTGTTCTTCGCGATGGGCGGCAACTTCGTCGCGGCCACCCCGGACACCGACGTCACCGAGGCGGCGATGCGCCGCTGCCGGCTGACCGTGCACGTCTCCACCAAGCTCAACCGCTCGCACGTGGTCACCGGCGCCCGCGCACTGATCCTGCCCACCCTGGGCCGCACCGACCGGGACGTCACCGGCGCCGGCGCCCAGTTCGTCAGCGTCGAGGACTCGATGGGCCAGGTGCACTCCTCGCGCGGCGGCCTGCGCCCGCCCGCCCCGGGCCTGCTCTCCGAGACCGCGATCGTCTGCCGGCTGGCCCGCGCCGTCCTCGGCCCCGGGGACACCGTGCCGTGGGAGGACTTCGCCACCGACTACGACACCCTGCGGGACCGGATCGCCCGGGTCGTCCCCGGCTTCGAGGACTACAACGAGAAGGTCCGCCGCCCCGGCGGCTTCACCCTGCCGCACGGCCCGCGCGACTCCCGGACCTTCCCCACCGCGACCGGGAAGGCCAACTTCACCGTCAACCCGCTCACCGCCCCCGAGGTCCCGCCGGGCCGCCTGCTGTTGCAGACGCTGCGCTCGCACGACCAGTACAACACCACCGTCTACGGCCTGGACGACCGCTACCGGGGCATCAAGGGCGGCCGCCGGGTGGTCCTGGTCAACCCGGCCGACGCCGCCGAACTCGGCCTGGCCGAGGGCGACTTCGTCGACCTGGTGAGCGAGTGGCGGGACGGCGTCGAGCGGCGCGCCCCGCACTTCCGGGTGGTCCACTACCCGGTGGCCCGCGGCGGCGCGGCGGCCTACTACCCGGAGACCAACGTGCTCGTCCCGCTGGACTCCACCGCCGACATCAGCAACACGCCGACCTCCAAGGCCGTGGTCGTCCGCTTCGAGCCGGACACCGGCGCCCCGGCGTGACGCACGCGAAGGCCGCCCGGCGTCCGCGGACGCCGGGCGGCCTTCCTCATGACTCAGTTGGTGCCGAGCGGCAGTGTCGCGGTGGCGCTGCCCGGGGCCCCGGCGCTCGCCGAGCCGGTGGTGGTGGAGGCGGCGGTGCCGGTGGAACCCGGGGTGCCGGCGCCGGTCGGGGTGGGCGTCGCCGGGCCCGTGCCGGTCGGCGCCGGGGTGCCCGTCCCGGTCGGGGCGGGCGTGCCGGTCCCGGTGCCGGTCCCGGTCGGCGTCGGGGTGGGCGTGCCGGGGGCGGTGGTGCCGGTGCCGGACGGCGTCCCCGGGTCGGTGGGCGTTCCGGTGCCGGACGGCGTGCCGGTGCCGGTGTCCGCGGGCGTGCCCGGGGCGGTGGACGGCGTGCCCGGGGTGGCCGGCGGGTCGGCGGGCGTGCCGGGGGCCGGGGCGGTCGGGACCTGGTTGGCCGGGCTGGGCGCGATCGGGGTGACGGTGTCCCAGCCGGCGGGCAGGTCGGGCACCTTCCAGCTGCCGCCGGCCTCGTCCGCCGCGCCGGACGGGTCGGGCCGCACCGCCCCGAGGATCGGCATCGAGCCGATCGGCGACACCTTGATGACGGCGCCCGGCCGAGGTGCCTGGACGACCAGCCCGCCGCCGATGTACATCGCGACGTGCGTGGCGCCCTCGAAGTAGATGACCAGGTCGCCGGGGCGGAGCTGGTTCAGCGCGATGTGCGGGAGCTGGGCCCACTGCTCCTGGCTGGTGCGCGGGATCGGCAGCCCGGCGTGCAGCCAGGCCTGCGAGGTGAGGCCCGAGCAGTCGTAGGAGTCCGGCCCCGCGCCGCCCCACAGGTACGGCTTGTTGAGCTGGGCGAGCGCGAAGGCGACGGCGGTGCGGCCGGCCGCCGACGGGGTGCGCTCGCCCTTGCCGAGGGCGCCGGAGGCGAGGAAGGCGAGCTGGGCCTCGTCGGCCTTGGCCTTCTCCAGCTTCTCCAGTTCGGTGCGCTGGGCGCCGGTGAGCGAGGAGACCAGCTGCTCGACGGAGGCGAGGTCGGTGGCGACCTTGGCCTTGGCGGCGTCCTGCTGGGTGACCAGCGTCTGGGAGGTCCTGAGCGCGTCCTCGGTCTGCTTCGTCAGGCCGGCGAGGGCCTCGCGGTCGGTCTTCAGCCGGTCCAGGAACTCGGACTGCGAGCGGCTGGCGGCGGTGAGCAGTTCCGCGATGGTGACGGCCTCGTACGGGTCCTTGGAGAGCAGCAGTTCGGCGTAGGCGGAGGCGGCGCCGTTGCGGTACTGGGCGGCGGCGAGCTGGGAGGCGATGTCGGTGCCGGCGTCGACCTGCTTCTGCTGGCGGTCCAGCCGGCCCTGGAGGTCGGTGAGCGCGGCCTGCTGCTCGGCGACCTTGGCGACGGCGCCGTTGTACTGCTCGGTGGCGGTCTCGGCGCTCTGGTAGAGCGTGTGCAGCTGGTCGAGCAGCGGGCCGAGGGTGGCCTTGGCGGCGGCGAGCGGGTCGTCGCCCGGGCTGGCCGCGGTGATCGAGGCGCCCGGATCGGGGGCGGCGTACGCGGCCTGCGCGGCGAGCGGGAGGGCGAGCGCGGCGGCCGCGAGGGCGGCTCCGCAACGCAGTGCCGCCCTCAGCCAGGGCCGTACGACTGCCGATTCAGTGCGCTGTGCAGCCCCGCCCATGGGTTGGTCCTCCCCGCCCCAGCCTGTCACCGGCGTCCCCGGATCCCGCAGATCCTCCCACGGGTTACTCACCGGAAACAGGGCGCATCCGGACTGGGAGGTTAATTCTCGGTTGATCTGTGAGACAGCTCTCAGCAAACCGGAGCGAACCGGGGCGAACTTCGCTAATGTCCAGCTCAGCGCGACCGCCGACACCCCTCCGAAAGCTTCCGGACACCACTGGGACACCAGCGGAACCACGATTCCCGGCTCAGTTCACCTTCCGTTTACCAAACAGACCTACGGTCGCGACGACACCAACGTCCGTGCGACAACTACGACGATTGTTTGGGTATGGAACACATCTCGTTCCTGGTAGCCGTTGTGATCATCACGGCGCTCGCCTTCGACTTCACCAACGGGTTCCACGACACCGCCAACGCGATGGCCACCTCCATCGCGACGGGAGCCCTCAGGCCGAAGGTCGCGGTCACCATCGCGGCCGTCCTCAACTTCGCGGGCGCGTTCCTGTCCGTGAAGGTCGCCACCACCATCTCCGGCGGCATCGTCAACGAGAAGAGCGGCATCCACCCCGAGATCATCTTCGCCGCACTGGCGGGCGCGATCCTCTGGAACCTGCTGACCTGGCTGCGCGGCCTGCCGTCCAGTTCCTCGCACGCGCTGTACGGCGGCCTGATCGGCGCCACCGTGGTCGGCGTCGGCATGAACGGCGTCAACTTCGACACCGTCCTCTCCAAGATCCTGATCCCGGCGATCGCCTCCCCGCTGGTCGCCGGCCTGGCCTCCTGGGGCGCCACCAAGCTGGCCTACGCGATCACCCGCAAGGGCAACGAGGCCACCGCCACCAAGGGCTTCAAGACCGGCCAGATCTTCTCGTCCTCGCTGATCTCGCTCGCGCACGGCACCAACGACGCCCAGAAGACGATGGGCATCATCACCCTGACCCTGGTGTCGGTCGGCGCCCTGCCGCACGGCGCGCTGCCGCCCACCTGGGTGATCATCTCCGCGGGCGCCGCGATCGCGCTCGGCACCTACATGGGCGGCTGGCGGATCATCCGCTCGATGGGCAAGGGTCTCGCCGACATCAAGGCGCCGCAGGGCTTCGCCTCCGAGTCGGCCGCCGCGACCGTCATCCTGACCTCCTCGCACATGGGCTTCGGCCTCTCCACCACCCAGGTCTGCTCCGGCGGCATCATGGGCGCCGGCCTCGGCGGCCCGAAGGCCGAGCTGCGCTGGAGCCTGGTGCGCCGCATGGTCTACACCTGGGCGCTGACCCTGCCGGCCGCCGCGCTGGTCTCGGGCGGTGCCGCGCTGCTGGTCCGCCAGGGCACCTGGGGCATCGTCCTGGTGGGCGCCGTGCTGGTGGCCGGCTCCGGCGCGATGTGGCTGATCTCCCGCCGCCAGCCGATCAGCGCGGACAACGTCAACGACGTCAACGACGTCACCCCGGTGGAGATCCCCGCCACCGCCGCCCCCGCGAACACCCCCACCCCCGCCTCGACCACGGTCGCGGCCTGAGCGCCGCAGGCTGAGGAGCACCCGCCATGCACATCAAGTGGAACGCCCTGGCCCAGACCGCCGGTGCCAGCTTCGGCATCACCGTCGCCGTGGTCTCCGTCTTCGCGCTCGGCATCCTGGCCCTGTCCCGCCGCGAGGCCGCGCTGAGCGCCCGCGAGGGCGAGGCCGCCCAGGAGCCGGGCGGCGGCCGGCTGGCCCTGGCCGGCGCCTACGCCTGCTTCGGCCTCTGCGCCGCGGCCGTCGTCTACGGCCTGGTCCTGATCGCCGCGCCGTAGGCGCGGTCCGACGGTTCCCGCCGTCCGCGCGCGGGACGAACCGAACGGGCCGGGGAGTGTGATCCACACTCCCCGGCCCGTTCGCGCGTCCCCGCCCGGAGTCAGCCCTGCTGGCTGGTCTTCAGCGCGGTCTCCCGGATGAACAGCACCGTGACGAAGGCCAGCGCCGCGAACGGCGCGGCCCACAGGAAGACGGTGCCGACGCCGTGCCCGAACGCGTCCGTCACCAGCGGGACGATCGGGGCGGGCAGCTTGTGCAGGTCCGGGATGCCCCCGCCGCCGGCCGCGCTCGCGGCCGGGATGTGCGCGGCGGCCAGGTTCTCCGCGAGGTAGTGGGTCACCTTGCTGTTCATCAGCGCGCCGAGCGCGGAGACGCCCATCGCGCCGCCCATGGTGCGGAAGAAGGTCACCACGGAGCTGGCCGCGCCGAGCTCGTGGCGCGGCACCGTGTTCTGCACCGCGAGCACCAGGTTCTGGCTGGTCAGGCCGAGGCCGATGCCGGTGATCGCCATGTAGACGCAGAGCAGCTTGTAGTCGGTGTCGGCGCGGGCGGTGGCGAGCAGGCCGAAACCGATCGCGAGCAGCGCCGTGCCGGCGACCAGGTAGGCCTTCCACTTGCCGTACTTGGTGATCAGCCGGCCGGCGACGGTGGAGGCGAGCGCCAGGCCGAGGATCATCGGCAGGGTCATCAGGCCGGCCATGGTCGGGGACTTGGCGCGGGCCAGCTGGAAGTACTGGCTGAGGAAGGTGGTCGCGCCGTACATCCCGACGCCGACCAGCACGCTGGCCACCGCGGCCAGGGTGACGGTGCGGTACTTGAAGAGGTCCGGCGGGATGATCGGCTCGGCGGCGCGGCGCTCGATCACCACGGCCAGGGCGCCCAGCAGCAGGCCGCCGCCGACCATCGCGGCGGTCTGCCAGGACAGCCAGTCGTAGTTCGTGCCGGCCAGCGTGATCCAGATCATCAGCAGGCTGACGGCGCCGGTGATGACCAGCGCGCCCAGGTAGTCGATCTTCGCCTTGCGCTTGACCACCGGCAGCTTGAGGGTGCGCTGCACCACCAGGATCGCGGCCAGCGCGAACGGGATGCCGACGTAGAAGCACCAGCGCCAGCCCAGCCACGAGGTGTCCACGATGACGCCGCCGATCAGCGGTCCGCCGATGGTGGCCAGCGCGAAGACCGCGCCGAAGTAGCCGCTGTAACGGCCGCGTTCGCGCGGCGGGACCATCGCGGCCAGACAGATCTGGCCCAGTGCGACCACACCGCCGGCACCGATGCCCTGGAGGGCGCGGCAGGCGATCAGCTCGGCGGTGTTCTGGGAGAGGCCGGCCAGGGCGGAGGTGGCGATGTAGATCAGCAGGGCTATCTGGAGCAGCAGCTTCTTGCTGACAAGGTCGGAGAGCTTGCCCCAGATCGGGGTGGAGGCGGTCAGGGTCAGCAGGGCCGCGGTGATCACCCAGGTGTAGGCGGACTGGCCGCCGTGCAGGTCGGTGAGGATGTGCGGCAGGGCGTTGGAGACGACGGTCGACGAGAGCACGGCCACGAAGAGGCCGAGCAGCAGGCCGGACAGCGCCTCCATCACCTGCCGGTGGGTCATCGGTTGATCGTCGACGGCGGCTCCGACGGTCGCCTCGGCTGTGACGGTCATCTGGGTCCTTCGGCGGGAGGAGTGAGCGGGGGGCGGGGGTGCGCGGGCAGGGAAAATCGTTGCCTTACGCAACCATAGGCCCGATGGTTGACTAAGGCAACTTTCTTCAAGCCCAAGTAAAGGCCTCGCCCCAGCCGCCGCCCCGGGCCCGGCCCCAACCGCCGCGGACCGGCCCCGCCCCGGGGCCCGGCCACCGGTCACTCCGCCGGCGGATCCCCGATCACGTCGTTGAAGCGGTGCAGCAGCACCGCGAAGCGGTCCACGTCCTCCGGCGACCAGCTACCCAGCAGCTCCCGCACCCGCCGCATCCGGACGTCCCGGGCCGCCAGGTAGCGCCGCCGCCCGTCCTCGGTCAGCGAGACCAGCGCGGCCCGACGGTCCAGCGGATCCGTCTCCCGGGCCACCAGACCCAGCTCCTCCAGCGCCCGGATCTGCCGGCTCACCGTGGCCTTGCCGACCGCGAAGTGCACGCCGACGTCCGTCACCCGCACCCGCCCGGCCTGCTCGATGTAGCCGAGCATGCTGTAGGCCATCCCCTCCAGCTCGGGGTGCACCCGGCGTGAGAGCTCCGCCACTCGGGCCCGGCCCCGCCGGAACATCAGCGCGACCTCGCGCTCCACCGCCAGCAGGGATTCCTCGTCACTCACCGCGCCAGTATCCCGCAGCCGCGTTGGCCGGAACGCGGCGCGCGGGGTGCGACAAGCCAACTAGTTCATGGTATGAAGTATCCGTTTTCCCCCAATACACAAGGAGATGTGGATGGCCGCCCCGGGGCAGGGTTTCGTCGCTGAACTGAAGGGCGCGGTCACACCGCGTGCGGCACTGCTCGTGATCGGCGTGCTGCTGCTGCAGCTCGGCTTCATCACCTCGTACGTCGGGGCGCTGCACCACCCGGCCCCGCACGAGCTGTCGATCGCGGTGGTCGCCCCGCCGCAGGTCACCCCCAAGCTGGTCCAGGGGCTGGAATCCGTGCCGGACGACGCCGTCAAGGCCGTCACCGCCCCGGACGCCGAGACGGCCACCCAGCAGATCAAGGACCAGAAGATCTACGCCGCGCTGGTCGTGAACCCGACCGGCACCGAGGACACCCTGCTGGTCGGCGGCGCCCGCGGCACCTCCGCCGCCAAGGCCGCCGAGTCCATCACCACCGCGCTGGACAAGTCCCAGGGCCGCACCGTCAAGGTCGAGGACGTCGTGCCGCTCGCCAAGGGCGACACCAACGGCCTCTCCGCGTTCTACCTGGTCATCGGCTGGTGCGTCGGCGGCTACCTGGTCGCCTCGATCCTCGGCATCAGCGCCGGCTCCAAGCCCGCCAACGTCCACCGCCTGCTGATCCGCCTCGGCGTGCTGGCGCTGTACTCGGTCGGCGCCGGCCTCGGCGGCACGATCATCGCCGGACCGGTGCTGGACGCGCTGCCCGGCTCGATCCTGGCCCTGACCGGCATCGGCGCCCTGGTGGTGTTCACGGTCGGCGCGTTCACCATGGCGCTGCAGTGCCTGTTCGACGTCATCGGCATCGGCGTCGCGGTGCTGATCTTCGTGGTGCTGGGCAACCCGAGCGCCGGCGGCGTCTACCCGGCACCGATGATGCCGCCGTTCTGGCGGGCCATCGGCTCGCTGATCCCGAACGGCGCCGGGACCAGTGCCACCAAGTCGATCGCCTACTTCGGCTCCACCAACCTGGGCATGCCGATCGTGGTCCTGGTGGTCTGGGCGCTGATCGGCATCGGCGTCGCCTACCTGGCCGTGCTGCGCGGCCCGCGCTCCGGCGGCCGCGAGATCGTCGCCGCCGAGGCGTCCTCCGAGGCCTGATCCCCCGCGTTCCTCACCCGGAGCCCCCTGCCGCCCGGCCGGGGGCTCCGGTGCGTCCCGGGCCGGGAGTCAGCCGCCGGCGAACCGGCCCGGGTCCGCGACGACCGCCCGCACCACGCCCACCGCGGCGCCCAGCAGCGGCCCGCGCCGGCCCAGCCGGGACACCGTCAGCCGCTCGTCCGACCAGGGCCGCACCGTCACCCGGGCGGCCAGCTCGGCCCGCATCGCCGGCAGCAGCCAGGACGCCAGCCGGGCGTAGCCGCCGCCCAGCACCACCTCGGCCGGGTCCAGCAGGTTGACCGCCCCGGCGGCCGCGATGCCCAGCGCCGAACCGGCCCCGGCCAGCACCGCGAGGGCCGCCTCGTCCCCGGCCCCGGCCCGCCCGGCGAGCAGCGTCACCCAGTCGCCCCGCGCGCCCGCCGGCCCGGCCGCCCGCAGCACGGCCGCCTCCCCCGCGTACTGCTCCAGGCAGCCGTGCGCGCCGCAGGCGCAGCGGTGGCCGTCCGGGTGGACCGGTACGTGGCCGAACTCGCCCGCGTAGCCGCGCGCCCCGCGCAGCAGCCGCCCGCCGACCACGATCGCCGCGCCGACGCCGGCCTCGGCCGAGACGTACAGGAAGTCCTCCGGGCCGCCGCCCAGCCACCGTTCGGCCAGCCCGCCCAGGTTGGCCTCGTTGTCCGCCTCGACCGGCAGCTCGGCCAGTTCGGCCGCGCCGGCCGCGCGCAGCGCGGGGCGCAGTTCGGCCGCCAGCGGGACGTCCCGCCAGCCCAGGTTGGCGGCCCGCTGGAGCACCCCGCCGGAGGTGCCGACCAGCCCGGGGACGGCCAGGGTCAGCCCGGCCGGGCGCAGGCCCGACTCGGCGACGGCCGCGTGCAGCAGTTCGGCGAGGTCGGCCATGACCGCGGCGGGCCGGCGGCCCCGGTTGCGGACCTCGCGGCGGCGCCAGGTCCGGACCTCGCCGCTCAGGTCGACCACGCAGGCGCCGAGGTGCTCCACGCCGATCTCGGCGCCGAGGCCGCCGGGCCCGAGCGGGTTGAGCCCGAGCGCGGTGCCGGGGCGGCCGACCTTGCCGCTGGGCGCGGCCGGGCCCTCCTCGACGACCAGGCCGCCGGCGATCAGCTGCTCGGCGAGCGAGGAGACGGCGGCCCTGGTCAGGCCGGTCTCGGCGGCCACCTCGGCCCGGGATCGCGGGGCGCGCGCGATCACCCCGAGCACCAGGGCCAGGTTGGCCCGGCGCATCCCCTGCTGGCTGGCGGGCCCGCTCCGAACCGCGTCCGGTTCCCCGCGCATAACCCTCACCTCACGGCCTTATGGCGCATCCCGTGGCATCTCGGGTGCAGCGTAACCGGGTTCGTACCTAGGGTGCGCCCGTTCGGCGGGCCGGGTGAAGACCCACCGCTGCATCGCCCAGAAGCGGAACAGCATCGCGGCGAAGGTGCCGACGACCATCCCGCTGAGGAAGTCCGCGGTCTCCTGGGCGAACGGGCCGACGTACGGCTCGCGCAGGTCCAGGGCGTAGCGGGAGAGTGCCAGCGGCAGGTCGTTGACGGCGATCGCCATGGCGCTGACCAGGAAGAACAGCAGTGCCTCGCGCGGGTGCCCGGCCGTCCGGAAGGCCCAGCGACGGTTGAGCACGTAGGAGACGACGGTCGAGATCACGGTCGCGATCGTCAGCGCGACCACCGGCTTGCGCTCCAGCACGGTGAACTTCAGCTCGAAGTCGATCACCAGGGTGAGGGTGAAGCAGGCGCCGCCGACCAGCAGGAACTTCACCAGCCTGCGGTGCCGCACCAGGAACGGACGCAGCCGGGCCGGCACCCGGGCCAGGGCGCGCTGCGTGGGGGACGGCATCTCCGCAGTGTGGCACGCGCAGACGCCGTCCTCCCGTCGATCCTCCCGTCGATCCTCCCGTCGGTCCGCCCGTCGACCCGGCGCGGCCGGGTCAGGCCGCCGCGGCCAGGACCTTGGCCGGTTCCAGGGCCAGCTCCAGCACCTCCCGCACGTCCGCCACCGGGTGGACGGTGAGCCGCTCCAGCACCTCGGCCGGGACGTCGTCCAGGTCGGCCTCGTTGCGCTTGGGGATGATCACCGTGGTGACGCCGGCCCGGTCGGCGGCGAGCAGCTTCTGCTTCACCCCGCCGATCGGCAGCACCCGCCCGGTCAGCGACACCTCGCCGGTCATCGCCAGGTCGGTGCGCACCTTGCGGCCGGACAGCAGCGAGGCGAGCGCCGTGGTCATGGTGATGCCGGCGCTCGGCCCGTCCTTGGGGACGGCCCCGGCGGGGACGTGCAGGTGCACGCCGCGGTCGCGCAGCGAGGTGACCGGCAGCTCCAGTTCGGCGCCGCGCGAGCGCAGGTAGGAGAGCGCGATGTGCGCGGACTCCTTCATCACGTCGCCCAGTTGCCCGGTGAGGGTGAGTCCGGTGCCGCCGGTCTCGGCGTCGGCGAGCGAGGCCTCGATGTAGAGGACGTCGCCGCCGGCGCCGGTCACGGCGAGGCCGGTGGCCACGCCGGGGACGGCGGTGCGCCGCTCGGCCGGCGCCTGGGCGGCCTCCGGCACGTGGTGGGGCCGGCCGATCAGGGCGCGCAGCTCGTCCGGGCCGATCGCGGCGGGCAGTTCGCGCTCGCCGAGTTCGGCCTGGGCGGCGATCCTGCGCAGCACCCGGGCGATCGAGCGCTCCAGGTTCCGCACGCCGGCCTCCCGGGTGTACTCCCCGGCCAGTCGGCGCAGCGCCGCCTCGTCGACGCTGACCTGGTCGCCGCCCAGTCCGGCCTTCTCGCGCTGGCGCGGGAGCAGGTGGTCGCGGGCGATGACGACCTTCTCGTCCTCGGTGTAGCCGTCGAGGCGGACGAGCTCCATCCGGTCGAGCAGCGGCTCGGGGATGGCCTCCAGCACGTTGGCGGTGGCGAGGAAGACGACGTCCGAGAGGTCGAGCTCGACCTCCAGGTAGTGGTCCCGGAAGGTGTGGTTCTGCGCCGGGTCCAGCACCTCCAGCAGGGCGGCGGCCGGGTCGCCCCGGTAGTCGGAGCCGACCTTGTCGATCTCGTCGAGCAGGACGACCGGGTTCATCGAGCCGGCCTCCTTGATCGCCCGCACGAGCCGGCCGGGCTGCGCGCCGACGTAGGTGCGCCGGTGGCCGCGGATCTCGGCCTCGTCCCGGACGCCGCCGAGCGCGACCCGGACGAAGGTGCGGCCCATGGCGCGGGCCACCGACTCGCCGAGCGAGGTCTTGCCGACGCCGGGCGGGCCGACCAGCGCCAGCACCGCCCCTCCGCGCCGGCCGCCGACCAGCCCGAGCCCCTGGTCGGCCCGGCGCTTGCGCACCGCGAGGTACTCGACGATGCGGTCCTTCACGTCGGCCAGGCCGGCGTGGTCGGCGTCCAGCACGGCGCGGGCGCCGGCGATGTCGTACGCGTCCTCGGTGCGCTCGTTCCAGGGCAGCTCCAGGACGGTGTCCAGCCAGGTGCGGATCCAGGGGCCCTCGGGAGACTGCTCGGAGGCCCGCTCCAGCTTGTCGACCTCCTTGAGGGCCGCGTCGCGGACCTTCTCGGGCAGGTCGGCGGCCTCGACCCGGGCGCGGTAGTCGCCCTCCTCGTCGGCCGGGTCGCCGTTGAGCTCGGCCAGTTCCTTGCGGACGGCCTCCAGCTGGCGGCGGAGCAGGAACTCCTTCTGCTGCTTGGCCACGCCCTCCTCGACGTCCTTGCGGATGGTGTCGTTGACCTCCTCCTCGGCGAGGTGGTCGCGCAGCAGGGTCAGCGCGTACTCCAGGCGGGCGACCTGGTCGGCCTCCAGCAGCACCTTGAGCTTCTGCTCGGCGGTGGCGAAGGGCGCGTAGCCGATGTTGTCGGCGAGCTCGCCGACGCCCTCGATCTGGGCCACCCGGTCGACGATCTGCCAGGCGCCGCGCCTGCGCAGCCACTGGGTGGACAGCGCCTTGTACTCCTTGACCAGCTCGGCGGCCCGGCCGGCCACCGGGGTGTCCACCGAGGACTCCCGGAAGGGCGTGGTCTCCACCCAGAGGGCGGCGCCGGGGCCGGTGGTGCCGGCCCCGATGCGGACCCGGCGCACGGCGCGCACCAGCGCGGCCGGCTCCCCGTCGGCCAGTCGGCCGACCTGTTCGACGGTGGCCAGGGTGCCGACCGCCGCGTACGAGCCGTCCACCCGCGGGACCAGCAGGACCTGCGGCTTGCCGGTGCCGGTGGCCGCCGCGCGGGCGGCCTCGACCGCGGCGCGCACCTCGGTGTCCTTGAGGTCCAGCGGGACGACCATGCCCGGCAGGACGACCTCGTCGTCGAGCGGCAGCACGGGCAGGGTGAGCGGTGTGGACGTCGATGCCATGATCTCTCCCCAGTCAGTGAAGTTGAGTCGACCTGACTAAGGCCTGGCGCGCGCCGGATGTTCCCGGGGCGGCGTTCGCCGTGAGCGAACAGGAGCGGGTGTGGAGCGAGCAGGGGGAGGGCGAGGGAAGTGCCGTCAAAAGCGCCCGGGGGCGACACCCGGAAGGGTCAGCGCACGTCCAGGACCGGAGCGCCGCCCGGCGCGGGCGAGGAGCCCGCGGCCGGCGCCTCGACCCGGCGCGTCCGCGGCTTCGGCCGCGGCCGGCGGGCCTGGGCCCGGCGCAGCCAGCGCCACAGCGCCACCCCGGTGAGCACCGCGGCCGGGTGCCCCACGGCGGTGACCAGGTCCCGCTCGGTGAGGATCTGCTCGGCGATCAGCAGCCCGGCGCCGCCGAGCGCGACCAGCCGCCCGCGCCACGGCAGCAGCCCGGCCACCGCGCCCAGACAGGTGAGCACGCCGTAGCTGACGCCGATGTCCAGGTAGTCCAGTGCCCCGGCCTCCATCCGCCCGGTCTCCACCGCGGTGATCACCACGCCCTGGGACAGCAGCGTGGCCGTGACGTGCCCGATCGCGAAGACCGCCGCCGCCCGGGCGGGGCCGATCCGGCGCTCCAGCGGCGCGAGGGTGACGGCGAATCCCCACAGGTACGGCATCCACACCTCGCCGGCCACCCAGAAGCCGCTGAGCACCAGCGCGCGCAGGGGGTGCTGCAGGAGGTTGTGGCCGTCGGAACTGGAGGCCTCCTGCAGCCGCTGCACGAGTTCCGGATCGGCGAGTTTGGCAAAGGTCGTGGTGGCGCCCACCACGGCGAGATAGCCGAGGGTGAAGGGGTTTCGCCGGGGTGTCGGCACCCGCGCCAGCAGCCACTCGACGACGCCGGTGCGCAGACCGTGCCGGAGCATCCCGTACGGCGGGCCGGCGGGCGGCGCCCCGACCCGTCCGGCACCTCGCCGCAGTCCAGCCATGCCGCCCTCCGCTCCACGCCGGCAGCCACCGGCCCCTCACCCAGGTGCCCAACGTACCGGCGCGCGCCGCGGATCCCGCCCTGCGGGGGCGTTGTCGTGGCCACGTTACGTCGAGGTTCTGAGAGGCATCTGAGAAAAGCCGGTGAAGACCGTCAGGAAACCGGTCGACCGGATTCCTGATATTGGTCCAGACCTTCTTTCGGCGAGCGCGCCGACAGGGGCTCTGACCGGCGACTTGGCGTCAACTCGACTGCATACGTACCGTTACGCAGAGAAAAATCGCCGGGTAAGGTATCGGCCCGTGCCCACTCGTGCAGTGGGCTCCGAGGGCGGCCCGACAGCCGGCCCACGGGCCGGAAACGTCCGGTCCACCTGCCGGGAGGCATCCGCTGTCCGTACGCTGCGAAGTGCGCGGGAGAAGTGGGCGGGCGACAATCCGCCCGCCGACCCGCACGCACGACGGGACGGCGGACCCGGCACAGTCCACGACGGAACAAGACTACGAGCGGAGTCCCGCCATCCCCACAGGTGGCCGGCCCGCAGCCCTGGGGGCGGTGGCGTGACCGTGACAGAACTTCAGCAGGACAACAACCACAGCGGCGGCACGGTGAGCAGCCAACGCAGAGTGCTGGTGGTGGAGGACGAGCCGACGATCGCGGAGTCGATCGCGGCCCGGCTGGGCGCGGAGGGCTTCAAGGTCGCCGTGGCCCACGACGGGCCGGGCGCGGTCGACGGCTTCCACACCTGGCAGCCGGACCTGGTGGTCCTCGACATCATGCTGCCCGGCTTCGACGGCCTTGAGGTGTGCCGCCGGATCCAGGCGCAGCGCCCGGTGCCGGTGCTGATGCTGACCGCGCGCGACGACGAGACGGACCTGCTGGTCGGCCTCGGCGTGGGCGCCGACGACTACATGACCAAACCGTTCTCGATGCGCGAACTGGCCGCCCGGGTCAACGTGCTGCTGCGCCGCGTCGAGCGCGCCCAGCAGGCGGCCCGCACGCCCGCGCTCGGCTCGCTGCGCTTCGGCGAGCTGGAGATCGACCACGTGCAGCGCCGGGTCCGGCTCGCCTCGGGCGACGTCCACCTGACGCCCACCGAGTTCGACCTGCTCGCCTGCCTGGCCGCGCAGCCGCGCGCCGTGCTGACCCGCGAGCAGCTGCTGGCCGAGGTCTGGGACTGGACGGACGCGTCCGGCACCCGCACCGTGGACAGCCACGTCAAGGCGCTGCGCCGCAAGATCGGCGCGAGCTGGATCCGTACCGTCCACGGCGTCGGGTACGCGCTGGAGGCCCCGCTCTCCTAGCGGCGAGCCTCGGGCGACGGGCCTCCGGGGGGCCCGTGTCCCGAACTGCCGCGCACCACGCGGGGGACGTACGCGGGGATCACAGGGGACCAATGACCTTTCCACAGCAACGCAACGGGGACACCGGCGGCACGCGGTCGCAGACGCTGGCCGCCCGCGCCGCCCGCCGGGTCTGGGCCGACATCCGGCCGCTCGACCCGGTCCGCTCGATCAAGGGCAAGCTCGCCCTGCTGGTGATCGTCTCCGTCTTCCTGGCCACCGGCATGGTGGTCGTGGCGATCCGGTCCGAGACCCAGATCCGGATCATCATGGTCTTCTCCATGATCGCCTCGCTGCTCTTCATGCAGTTCCTCGCGCACGGGCTGACCGCCCCCCTGCGCGAGATGACGGCCGCCGCCCGCGCGATGGCCTCCGGCGACTACAGCCGCCGGGTCGAGGTGAACTCGCGCGACGAGATCGGCGAACTGGCGACCACCTTCAACCAGATGGCCGCCGATCTGGGGGCCGCCGACCGGCACCGCCGCGAGCTGGTCGCCAACGTCTCGCACGAGCTGCGCACGCCCATCGCCGCGCTGCGCGCCGTGCTGGAGAACGTGGTGGACGGCGTCGTCCAGCCCAATCCGGCGACCCTGGGGGCCGCCCTGGAGCAGACCGAGCGGCTCGGCCGCCTGGTCACCCACCTGCTGGACCTCTCCAAGATCGACGACGGCGTTGTCGACCTGGACGCCCGCCCCTTCGAGGTGCGCGAGTTCCTGGACGGCGTGCTGCGCGGGGTCACCGTGGACGGCGCGACGGCCGGCGGGGCGTTCTCCCGGCGCGGCGACGTCCGGCTGGCGCTGGAGGTCAGCCCGACCGGCCTGACCGGCGTGGCGGACCCGGAACGGCTCCACCAGGTGGTCGCCAACCTGGTCGACAACGCCTGCAAGCACTCCCCGCCCGGCGGGACCGTGACGGTGCGCGCGCGGCCCGACGGCGGGCCCGGCGGCCTGCTGCTGGAGGTCGAGGACGAGGGCCCGGGCATCCCGCCGGCCGACCGCGGCCGGGTGTTCGAGCGGTTCAGCCGCAGCGGCACCGCGACCGCCCAGGGGCCCGGCTCGGACGGCGGCACCGGCCTCGGCCTGGCCATCGCCCGCTGGGCGGTGGACCTGCACGGCGGTCGGATCGCGGTCGCCGAGTCGCCGCGCGGCTGCCGGATCGAGGTCCGGCTGCCGGGGCAGCGCTGAGGGTCGGATGTGTCACAGAAGCGACACAGACGTACACGAAGATCATTGGATGATCCGCATGGGGCTTTGTCCGGTTTTGCCCGGATATGCCCTATGGGTGGAGGCGATCGCTTCCCCTCAGATACGGCTTTCTAACGCACATTTTCAGCCAAACTGCAGGTCAGGACTGTGATCTGGGCGACGCCTGGGGCCCGGGGACTGCGCGATCACTGGTCAGGGGCGTAGCCTTAATCCCCGCTGTCCAAACATCCCAAAAGGAAGCGGAAGAGGGCGGTTGCCGCCGTGTCGCCACAGTCCCCTGAAACCCCCAATAGCTCGGCTAGCTCCACTGGCTTCGGTCCCAATGAGTGGCTCGTCGATGAGATCTACCAGCAGTACCTCCAGGACCCGAACTCGGTCGACCGAGCCTGGTGGGACTTTTTCGCCGACTACAAGCCCGGTACCGAGGTGACCCCAGTGACCCAGGCCGCGACCCAGGCCGGCCCCACGCCGACCCCTGCCGCTGCCCCCGCGCCCGCTGCTGCTGCTCCGGCCGCGACCGCCCCCGCCGCACCGGCCGCCCCGGCCGCTCCGGCGCCGGCCCCCGCGCCGCTCGCCGCAGCTCCCGTCGCGCCCCCGGCCCCGGCCCCCAAGGCCGCCGCCCCGACCGCTCCGGCCGCTCCGGCCGCCGCCGCGGCGGACGCGCCCGCCGGCCCCGAGCTGATCCAGCTGCGCGGCCCGGCCAAGGCCGTCGCCACCAACATGGACGCCTCGCTGGAGGTGCCGACCGCGACCTCGGTCCGCGCGGTACCCGCGAAGCTGTTGATCGACAACCGCATCGTCATCAACAACCACCTGCAGCGCGCCCGCGGCGGCAAGGTCTCCTTCACCCACCTGATCGGCTACGCCCTGGTCCAGGCCATCAAGGCCGCCCCGGGCATGAACTACAGCTACAAGGTGGAGAACGGCAAGGCCTTCCTGGTCAAGCCCGAGCACGTCAACCTCGGCCTGGCCATCGACCTGGTCAAGCCGAACGGCGACCGCCAGCTCGTCGTCGCGGCCATCAAGAAGGCCGAGACCCTCGACTTCTTCGGCTTCTGGCAGGCCTACGAGGACATCGTCCGCCGGGCCCGCGCCAACAAGCTGACCATGGACGACTTCACCGGCGTCACGGTCTCGCTGACCAACCCCGGCGGCATCGGCACCGTGCACTCCGTGCCGCGCCTGATGCAGAACCAGGGCACCATCGTCGGCGTCGGCGCCATGGAGTACCCGGCCGAGTTCCAGGGCTCCGCCCCGGAGACCCTGTCCCGCCTGGGCGTCTCCAAGATCATGACGCTGACCTCGACCTACGACCACCGCGTCATCCAGGGCGCGGCGTCCGGCGAGTTCCTGCGCGAGATCCACCGCCTCCTCCTCGGCGAGAAGGGCTTCTACGACGAGATCTTCGAGTCGCTGCGGATCCCGTACGAGCCGGTCCGCTGGGCCACCGACGTCGCCACCACCCACGACGACGAGGTCAACAAGACCGCCCGCGTCATGGAGCTGATCCACGCGTACCGCGTGCGCGGCCACCTGATGGCCGACACGGACCCGCTGGAGTACAAGCAGCGCAAGCACCCCGACCTGGACGTCACCACCCACGGCCTCACCCTGTGGGACCTGGAGCGCGAGTTCGCGGTCGGCGGTTTCGGCGGCCAGAAGATGATGAAGCTCCGCGACATCCTCGGCCTGCTGCGCAACACGTACTGCCGCACCGTCGGCGTCGAGTACATGCACATCCAGGACCCGAAGCAGCGCAAGTGGCTGCAGGAGCGCCTGGAGAAGCCCTACTCCAAGCCCGAGCGCGAGGAGCAGCTGCGCATCCTGCGCCGGCTGAACTCGGCCGAGGCCTTCGAGACCTTCCTGCAGACCAAGTACGTCGGGCAGAAGCGCTTCTCGCTGGAGGGCGGCGAGTCGCTCATCCCGCTGCTGGACGCCACCATCGACGCCGCCGCCGAGCACCGCCTCGACGAGGCCGTCATCGGCATGGCCCACCGCGGCCGCCTGAACGTGCTGGCCAACATCGTCGGCAAGCCGTACGGCAAGATCTTCGGCGAGTTCGAGGGCAACCTCGACCCGAAGTCGATGCACGGCTCCGGCGACGTGAAGTACCACCTCGGTTCCGAGGGCACCTTCACCGGCCTGGACGGCGAGACCATCAAGGTCTCGCTCGCCGCGAACCCCTCCCACCTGGAGACGGTCGACCCGGTCGTCGAGGGCATCGCCCGCGCCAAGCAGGACATCCTGGACCAGGGCGGCACCACCTTCCCGGTGCTGCCGATCCAGATCCACGGCGACGCGGCCTTCGCCGGCCAGGGCGTCGTCGCGGAGACCCTGAACATGTCGCAGCTGCGCGGCTACCGCACCGGCGGCACGATCCACCTGGTGGTCAACAACCAGGTCGGCTTCACCGCCGCCCCGGCGTCCTCGCGCTCCTCGATGTACTGCACCGACGTGGCCCGGATGATCGAGGCCCCGATCTTCCACGTCAACGGCGACGACCCGGAGGCCGTGGTCCGCGTCGCGCGGCTCGCCTTCGAGTTCCGCCAGACGTTCCACAAGGACGTCGTGATCGACCTCATCTGCTACCGCCGCCGCGGTCACAACGAGGCCGACAACCCGTCGTTCACCCAGCCGCTGATGTACGACCTGATCGACAAGAAGCGCTCGGTGCGCAAGTTGTACACCGAGGGCCTGATCGGTCGCGGCGACATCACCATGGAAGAGGCGGAGCAGGCGCTCCAGGACTTCCAGGGCCAGCTGGAGAAGGTCTTCGCCGAGGTCCGCGACGCCGCCCAGACCCCGGCCCCGGCCACCGCCGGCAAGCCGGTCGCCGACTTCCCGGTCAACATCCAGACCGGCATCTCCCAGGAGATGGTCAAGCGGATCGCCGCCTCGCAGGTCAACCTGCCGGACTGGCTGACCGTCCACCCGCGCCTGCTGCCGCAGCTCCAGCGCCGCGCCGCCTCCGTCGAGGACAACACCATCGACTGGGCGACGGGCGAGACCCTCGCCATCGGCTCGCTGCTCATGGAGGGCCACCCGGTCCGCCTGGCCGGCCAGGACAGCCGCCGCGGCACCTTCGGCCAGCGGCACGCCGTCCTGATCGACCGCAACACCGGCGAGGACTACACCCCGCTGCAGTACCTCACCGAGGACCAGGCCCGCTACACCGTCTACGACAGCCTGCTGTCGGAGTACGCGGCGATGGGCTTCGAGTACGGCTACTCGCTGACCCGCCCGAACTCGCTGGTCATGTGGGAGGCGCAGTTCGGCGACTTCGTCAACGGCGCGCAGACCGTGGTGGACGAGTACATCGCCTCCGCCGAGCAGAAGTGGGGCCAGCACTCGGGCGTCACCCTGCTGCTGCCGCACGGCTACGAGGGCCAGGGCCCGGACCACTCGTCCGCCCGCCCGGAGCGCTTCCTGCAGCTGTGCGCGCAGAACAACATGACGGTCGCCATGCCGACCCTGCCGTCGAACTACTTCCACCTGCTGCGCTGGCAGGCGCACAACCCGCACCACAAGCCGCTGGTCGTCTTCACCCCGAAGTCGATGCTGCGTCTCAAGGCCGCGGCGAGTGCGACCGAGGAGTTCCTGTCCGGCTCCTTCCGCCCGGTCATCGGTGACAACACCGTCGACCCGGCGCAGGTGCGCAAGGTCGTCATCACCGCCGGCAAGTTCTACTACGACCTGGCGGCGGCCCGCACCGAGCGCGGCGTCACCGACACCGCGATCGTCCGGGTCGAGCGGCTCTACCCGCTGCCGGTGGCCGAGCTCCAGGAGGAGCTCGCCCGCTACGGCGACGACGTCCAGTTCGTCTGGGCGCAGGAGGAGCCGGACAACCAGGGCGCCTGGCCGTTCATCGCGATGAACCTGGTCGACCACCTCCAGGTCGTCGTCGGCCGCAGCGCCAACGGCTCGCGGCTGCGCCGCGTCGCCCGCACGACGGCCTCGTCCCCGGCGGTCGGCTCGGCCAAGCGGCACGCCGCCGAGCAGCAGGCGCTGATCGAAGAGGTCTACTCGCTCTGAGGCCCTGACGCCCCGAGGCGCTGGAGCACCGACGCCCGCGGCCCCCGTCCTCCCCTGGGAGACGGGGGCCGCGGGCGTCCCCGACTATCCTGACCAGGTCAATCCCCATCGGACCGGAGTGAACCCGTGTACTTCACCGACCGCGGCATCGAGGAGCTGCAGAACCGGCGCGGCGACGAGGAGGTCACCTTCGAGTGGCTGGCCGAGCGACTGCGCGAGTTCGTCGACCTCAACCCGGACTTCGAGATCCCCGTCGAGCGGCTGGCCACCTGGCTGGCCCGGCTCGACGACGAGGACGACGAGTGACCGGTGCGGTGCCGTCGCACTGAACCGCTGATGAGGGGCCCGGGAGGCGATCGCCTGCCGGGCCCCTCACGTATCCGCGCCCGCCCGTAGGGGGCGCCTCGGGGGCGGCTCCGGGACGGCTCAGGGACGGGATCCGGGACGGCGCGCTTGACTTGCGCGTCACGCGATATATCGTCTTTGGAAGAGAACGCGATACATCGCGATCGGCAACGGGAGGCGGCAGAGATGAGCCAGTGGACGGTCGAGGGACCCGAGAGGATCACCATCGACGAGGCGGTCCGGGCGCTGCACGTGCGGATCATCGAGGGCACGGTGAACGTGGTGGCGGCCGAGGGCCCGGCCCGCCTGGAGGTCACCGAGCTCCAGGGCGAGCCGCTGCACGTGACCCTGGTGGACGGCGTCCTGACGGTCACCTACAAGGACATCAACAGCTGGGGCGAGTTCGGCGACCGGCTCAAGTCGGTCGACGCGGTCAAGGGCTTCTTCAGCTCCTTCAAGCGCAAGCGCGTCGCCGGCGTCACCCTGACCGTCCCGGCCGACGCCGAGGTCAAGGTCGGCACCGTCTCGGCCGACGCCACCGTCTCCGGGATCACCGGCCACGTCTCGGTGCAGAGCGCCAGCGGCGACGCCACCCTGGTCGGCCTGACCGGCCGCACCGAGGCCAACACCGTCACCGGCGACGTCGACGCCCAGTCGGTGGCCGGCCAGCTCAAGGTCAACACCGTCTCCGGCCAGCTCACCGTCGTCGCCGGCACCGCCGACCGGGTCCAGGCCAACGCCGTCACCGGCGCCGTCACCCTGGACCTCGACGTCGCCAACCCGGCCGACGTCAAGGTCACCACCGTCAGCGGCCCGGTCGTCATCCGGATCCCCTCGCTGGCCGACGCCAAGGTCGAGGCCGGCTCCACCAGCGGCGACATCTCCAGCACCTTCGACGGCCTCAAGCTCAGCGGCAGCTGGGGCGCCAAGCGCCTGTCCGGCCAGCTCGGCGACGGCCGGGGCAGCCTCGCCGTGACCACCGTCTCCGGCGGCGTCACCGTGCTGCGCCGCCCCGACCCCGAGGACGAGGCGCCGGTGGTCGTCAAGGAGCTCCCGGCCGGACTCGGCAAGCCCGACCTCACCAAGGAGGCGTGAGATGACGCCCGTGTTCGGCCACGGCCGGCTCCGGCTCTACCTGCTGAAGC
This sequence comes from Kitasatospora sp. NPDC088264, assembly GCF_040685715.1. Lineage (NCBI taxonomy): Bacteria > Bacillati > Actinomycetota > Actinomycetes > Kitasatosporales > Streptomycetaceae > Kitasatospora > Kitasatospora sp. NPDC088264. The sequence goes on along the minus strand of NZ_JBFBIR010000009.1, from coordinate 1,086 downwards.
TGCTCGACGAGGCCCCGCGGCACGGCTACGAGGTGATCCGCCTGCTGGAGGAGCGCTTCCAGGGCCTGTACGCGCCCTCCGCCGGGACGGTCTACCCCCGGCTCGCCAAGCTGGAGCAGGAGGGCCTGGTCACCCACAGCACCGAGGGCGGCCGCAAGGTCTACCGGCTGACCGACGCCGGGCGCGCCGAACTGGAAGCCCGACAGGGCGAGTTGGACGACCTGGAAGTGGAGATCCACGACTCCGTGGCGCAGTTGGCCGGGGCGATCCGCGAGGACGTCCGGGACAGCGCCAAGGACCTGCGCGAGGAGCTGTGGCAGGCCGCCCGGCAGGCCCCCCGGCCGGACCGCGCCGAGGGCGGGGACCCGTGGTCCGGACCGTGGGGCGACAACGAGTCCTGGCAGCGCGCCAAGGAGGAGTTCGCCCAGTTCAAGCGGCAGGCCAAGGACCAGGCCAAGCGCGCCCGGGAGCAGGAGAAGGCCGCCAAGGCCAAGGCGAAGGCCGCCGAGGAGGAGGCCCGCAGGCTGCGCGAGCAGGCCAAGGCCTCGCGGACGGCCGCTCAGCAGGAGGCGCTGCGGATCAAGCGCCGGGTCGAGCAGCAGGTGCGGGAGCACGCCGCGAAGGGCGACTGGCCGACCGGCCTGGCCGAGGGCCTGGCCGAGCTGACCAAGGGCCTGTCCGGGCTGGCCGACGCGGCCCGCTGGGGCCAGTCGGCCGACGGGCCGGCCGAGGAGGTCACCGTCACCCGGATCGACCGGGACAAGGACGAGCCGACCACGCCGACCGCCCCGGCCGACCTGCCGCCGTGGGCGCGGACCGACCCGGCCGGCGACCCGGCCCGCGAACTGGAGCGGCTGCTCGACCGCTTCCGCGACCAGGTCCGCGACGCGGCCCGGGACGGCGGCGTGAGCAGCGACAAGCTGGCCGAGGCCCGCTCGGTGCTGGGCTCGGCCGGCGAGCGGCTGAAGCGCCTGCTCGGCTGACCGGCAGGCCGCCGGACCACCACCGGCCCGGCACGCTCCACCGAAGTCGACCGTCGGGCGGATCTGGAGGAAGTTCGACCTCAAGCCGCACCTGCAGGACAGC
>NZ_JBFBIR010000008.1:0-195044 GCF_040685715.1 Kitasatospora sp. NPDC088264 | reverse complement strand
AGTCTCCACACCTACGCTCGATTACCGCCCAAATCACCCGTCTGCGGCACCTGGCGTGAGGAAACTCACCCGCCCCCGAGCGGGCGGGCCGTACGCTACCCGGCGAGGCCGTGCCGGTGGGCGTAGAGCGCGGCGCGCAGCCGGTCGGGCTGCCCGATCTTGCGCATGGCCTGGGTGAGGTGCTTCTTCACGGTGGCCTCGGCCAGGGCGAGTTCACGCCCGATCTCGGCGTTGCTCAGCCCTAGCCCGAGCTGGACCAGCACCTCGCGCTCACGCTCCGTCAGCCCGGCGTGCTGCGGCGGCAGTTCGCCGACGTGCTGCGGGGGCACCGCCGTGTGGGTCCGGGCCGGCGGCGGCGCCGGCAGGAACACCGACCCGCCCGCCGCGGCGAGTTGGACGGCGCTGATGATCCGGTCCTCGGCCAGGTCGAGCGGGAAGCAGCCGCTGGCCCCGGCCAGCAGCATCCGGCTCGCCTCCGCGGTCGACTCGGCCCGGCGCAGCAGCAGCACCCGGGCGTCGGGCGCCGCGTCCGGGCCGCGCAGCGCCACCACGACGGCGAGGTCGGCCTCCAGGCTCGCGCCGCGGCCGAGCAGGATGACGTCCGGGGCGACCCGGCGCACGGCGGCCACCGCGCGCAGCGGGTCGCCGGTGGACCCGACCACGGCCAGTCCGGGCACGGTCGTCAGCACGCTGCGCAGCCCGGCGCTGGCCACCGAGTGCCGCTCGACCAGGAACACCCGGGCATCGGCCGTGCGGTCGCGGTCCTCCTCCACGCACATCGGATGGCCGCACCCGCAACCGGTGGCGGTCGGCCCCGCCGGGGGTGGCGGCGTCACCGTCTCCGCCAGCAGCTGGTGACCGGCGATCAGATCGAGCGGGTTGTCGATCTCGGCCTGCGCCGGTGGTGCGGCGTGCACCGGCGGCGCGCCCGCGGCGGGGGCGTCCACCAGGGTGGCGCCGCCGCAGGCGCCGCGTCGGGCGGGAAGCCGGCGGCCGCGCGGGCCGGCCGGAACGGCGATCTTGCTCACTGCTGCCATCGCGCACCCCCGGGGGCGGAGGCAGGGCGTCTGAGGTACGGCATGGCGATACGGTCCCCTTGCTGGTGGCGGGCCGGCCCGGTGGGCACGGGTGCTGCGGCGAGGATCCGTCGAGGACGCGCACGGGCGTCGGCTGCGGAATCCGGGACTGGGGAGGGGCGCCGACCGCAGCGACTGGGAACGGGGCGGTCAGCGCGCAGCGCGCGGGCGACAGAGCTCGTCGAAACACCGTCGGTGCCACGAGCCGCCGATCCCGACCAGGGTGATGTCGGTCCGCCGAATAGCCATGCGGGGAACCCTAGGTCCGGTTCCTTGTGCAGGTCAAGGACGGAACCGGGGCTCAGCGCCCTGGGCAGTGGCGGTCCTGACACTCCGGATGCTGTGACCAGGAGTAACAGCATCAAGTGCTGACTGGCTGTCCGGGCCACCGGTCCGCAACGCTCCTTCAAGCGGCCGCAGCTGCCGGAGCGGCACCGACGTCCCACGTCCCACGGACCGCCCGACCCGTGCTCCGGCACCCGATCCCGCCCGGACGCGGCATCCGCCCCCGGCGAACGGCCCGTCCCACGGCCCCGGTCCGGCGCTCCAGCCCCCCGGACGCCGCCGGTGACTGCCGGTTACCGCTGGTGACCGTCCCGACCCGCTCCCGAACCGCCCCTCCCGGAAGGACCACCAGCCCCATGCCCGCCCCGCCCAACCGGCCCGCCGCCGGCCAGTCCGGCGCCACGCCACGGAGGGCCGGGTGACCCGCTTCCTGCTGCGCCGCCTCCTGCTGGCCGTACCGACCCTGCTCGGCGTCACCGCCGTCGTCTTCGCGACCGTCACGCTCGTCCCCGGCGATCCGGTGGCCCTCTTCCTCGGGCCGGGCGCACCGCCCGAGGCCCGCCGCGAGCTCTCCGAACGGCTCGGCCTGGACCAGCCGTTGCCCGTCCGCTACGCCTCCTGGCTCTGGCACGCGCTGACCGGCGACCTCGGCACCTCCGTCTCCGGTCAGCGCCCGGTCGCCGACCTGCTGCTCCCGGCGCTCGGCCAGACGCTGACCCTGACCGCGGCCGCCTTCCTGCTGGTGCTGGTCGGCGGGGTGGCGCTCGGCGCCGTCGGCGCGCTGCGCCCGCGCGGCCCCGGCGGGCGGATCTCCGGCGCGCTGTCCGCCCTCGCGGTCTCCGCCCCGCAGTACTCGGTGGCCCTGCTGCTGATCGCCGTCTTCGCCGTGGGCCTGCGTTGGCTGCCGGCCGGGGGCACGCACGACGTGTTCGGCTCCGGCGGCCTGCCCGACCTGGCCCGCCACCTGGTCCTGCCGGCCGTGGCCGCCGCGCTCGTCCCGCTCGGGCTCACCGCCCGGGTGTTCCGGGCCGCGCTGGGGGGCGTGCTGGCCGGCGAGCTGGCCGACTCGCTGCGCGCCCGCGGCCTGCGCCCGGCCACCGTGCTGCGGCACTGCGTGCACAACGCCTCACCGGCACTGCTCACCATCGGCGGCCTGCAACTCGCCTACCTCCTGGAAGGGGTGATCTTCGTGGAGACCCTGTTCGCTTGGCCCGGCGTCGGCCGGCTGCTGTACGACGCGCTCACCTCCCGCGACCTGCCCCTCGTGCAGGGCGGGGTGCTGGTGGTGGCGGTCGCGTTCGTCGGCGTCAACATCCTCGTGGACGCGGCGCACGCGGCGATCGACCCGCGAGTAAGGAACTGATGTGACGTCACGTGTCCTCGCCCGAGCGAACCTCGGCCTGACCGTCCCCGCCGCCCTGGCCGCGCTGCTGGTCCTGCTCGCGCTCGCCGCGCCGCTGGTCGCCCCGTACGACCCGGCCGCCGGGCGGCTGGCGGACCGGCTGCTCGACCCGGGCAGCCCCGGCCACCCGCTCGGCACCGACGGCCAGGGCCGCGACCTGCTCAGCCGGCTGATCTGGGCCGGGCGCGCCTCGCTCACCGGCGGGCTCGTCCCCGTCGCGGTGGCCGCCGTCGTCGGCACCCTGCTCGGCGTCGTGGCCGGGCTCGGCGGCCGGATCACCGAACAGGCCCTGCTGCGCCTGCTGGACGTGCTCTACGCCTTCCCCGGGGTGCTGCTGGCGATCGCCATCGCCTCGCTGCTCACACCCGGCCTGGGCGCGACCGTGCTCGCGCTGTCGGTGGTGCTCACCCCCGCGGTGGCACGGGTCGCGTTCACCGAGACCCGACGCGTCCGGGCCGCCGAATACCTGGTGGCCGCCCGGGTCAGCGGCGCCGGCTGGGGGTCGCTGGTCCTGCGCCAGGTCGCCCCGGTGGTGGCGCCGGTGGTCCTGGTGTACGCGTCCTCGCTGGTCGGGCTGGCCATCATGTACGCCGCAGGGCTGTCCTTCCTCGGGCTCGGGGTCGCCCCGCCCACCGCCGAGTGGGGCGCGATGCTGGAGGAGCTGCGGCCCTCGCTGCTCACCCACCCCTGGGTGGCGGTCCTGCCGGCCCTGGTCATCCTCGCCGTCTCGGTCGTCTTCAACACCCTCGGCGAGACGCTGCGCACCCGCGTCGGCGACACCGCCGCCCTGCTGGCGCACGCCGCCCCCGCCGCCGCGAGCCGGTCCGCCGACCGCTCCACCGACCGCTCGGCCGACGGCTCGGCCCGGCCGCGGGCCGCGAAGCGGGTGGGCGCATGAGCGCGCTGCTGGAGATCGACGGCCTGACCGTCGAGTACCCCGGCGGGGTCCGGGCCGTCGACGACGTCTCCCTCGCCCTGCCCGCCGGCCGCTCCCTGGTACTGCTCGGCGAATCCGGCAGCGGCAAGACCACCGTCGCCCGCACCGTGCTCGGGCTGCCGGGGCACGGCGCCGCCGTCACCGGAGGCGTCCGGCTCGCCGGGACCGACCTGCGGGCGCTCGGCGAACGCGAACTGGCCGACGTCCGCGGCCGGCGCATCGGCTACGTGCCGCAGGACCCGACCGCCTCGCTCGACCCGCTGCGCCGGATCGGCCCGCAGCTCGCCGAGGTGCTGCGGCGGCACGGGATCGCCGCCGACCGCCGGGCCGCCCGCGCGGCCGTCCCGAAGCTGCTCGCCACCGCCGGCATCCCGGACCCGGAACGCGTCGCCCGGGCCTACCCGCACGAGCTCTCCGGCGGCCTGCGCCAGCGCGCCGCCATCGCCGTCGCGATCTGCTGCGGCCCGGAACTGCTGATCGCCGACGAGCCGACCACCGCGCTCGACGCGCTGATCCGCGGGCGGATCCTCGACCTGTTCGCCACCCTGCGCGCCGACTGCGGCATCGCCCTGCTGCTGGTCACCCACGACCTCGCGGCGGCCCGCCGGATCGGCGGCACCGTGGCGGTCATGCGGGCCGGCCGGATCGTCGAGCTCGGGCCCGCCGAACGGGTGCTGGGCGACCCGGAACACGCCTTCACCGCCGCCCTGGTGGCCGCCGAACCGGGAGCCCGCCGATGAACACCGTCGACCACGCCCGGCCTGACGCCGTCCACGCCCCGCCGGGCCCGGTCCTGGTCGTCGACGCCGTCACCAAGCGCTACGGCGACCGGACCGCCCTGGACGCCGTCAGCCTCACCGTCGCGCCGGGCGAGACCGTCGGTCTGGTCGGCGAGTCCGGCTCGGGGAAGTCCACCCTGGCCCGGCTCGCCCTCGGGGTGCTGGCCCCCGACGCCGGCAGCGTCCGCTTCGCCGGCCGCGATCCGTACCGGCTGCGCGGCCGCGCCGACCGGGCGCTGCGGGGCCGGCTCCAGTTCGTCCCGCAGGACCCGCGCGGATCGCTCAACCCCAGCCTGCGCGCCGGGGAGGCGGTCGCCTTCGCGCTGCGCCTGCACGGCACGCCGCGCGCCGAACGCGCCGCGGCCGTCGCCCGGCTCTTCACCCAGGTCGGCCTGGAGCCCGCGCTCGCCGACCGCTACCCCCGGGAGCTGTCCGGCGGGCAGCTCCAACGGGTGGCCGTCGCCCGGGCCCTGGCCACCGGGCCGGACCTGGTCGTCTGCGACGAACCGACCTCCGCCCTCGACCGCAGCGTGCAGGCCCGCCTGCTCGACCTGCTGACCGACCTCCAGGAACGCACCGGCCTGGCCTACCTGTTCATCTCCCACGACCTCGCCGTCGTCCGGCACCTCGCCCACCGGGTCCTGGTGCTGCGGCACGGCCGGGTGGTCGAGGAGGGCCCCGCCGGCCTGCTCTGGGACTCCCCCGCGCACCCGTACACCCGGGCGCTGCTGGAGGCCGCCACCGGCGTCGCGTGACCCGCCGCCGAAGCCCCGTGCCGACACACCGCTGAACCTCCGTACCCCCGCACCACCGAACCCCCGCACCACCGAACCTCCGCACCACCGAACCGACGAGGACTCACCATGACGCGCACCAGCCGTATCCGCTCCAGAGCCGTCGCCCTGCCGGCCGCCGCCGTTCTGCTCGCGGCGGCGGCCGGCTGCGCCGGCTCCGACGGCGGCGGCTCCGCGGGGGCGGGCGGCGGTGACGGCCGCGGCGGCACCCTGGTCATCGGCGCCACCGGCAGACTCCCCAACCCCGACACCGTGATCGGCGGCGCCGGCTTCGAGGGCAAGCGGCTGGTCTCCTTCCAGCTCTACGAGGGCCTCACCCGGTACGAACTGCTCAAGGACACCGACAAGCCGCCGGCCGTCACCGGCGCCCTGGCCACCGACTGGCAGGTCGCCGCCGACGCCAGGACGTGGACCTTCACCCTCCGCAAGGGCGTCACCTTCCAGGACGGCACCCCGTTCGACGCCGACGCCGTGCTCTTCAACCTGGCCCGCTACCTCGACAAGAAGAGCCCCGAGTACACCGACGCCCTCGGCGCCGCCGCCGCCGAGTACGCGGGCGACATCGTCTCGTACCGCAAGACCGACGCCGACCACGTCGAGCTGGTCACCAAGGACCCCAACGGCCACTTCCCCGAGGACCTCGCGCACGTCCTGATCGCGAGCCCCACCGCCGTCCGCAAGTCCGGCTCGGCCGACTTCGCCCAGCACCCGGTCGGCACCGGCCCCTTCTCGTTCGTCTCGCAGACCGAGGGCCAGCAGATCGAGCTGGCCGCCAACAGGAGCTACTGGCGCGGCGCCCCCAAGCTCGACCGGCTCGTGATCAAGGCGCTGCCGGACGCCGCGGCCCGCACCGCCGCCCTGCGCTCCGGCGGCGTGAACTGGATCGAGTACCCGAACCCGGACGACATCGACAGCCTCAAGGCCGACGGCGTCCAGATCGCCACGAACAGCTACGACCACCTCTGGTACTGGATCCTGGACACCTCGAAGGCACCCTGGGACAACCCGCTGGTCCGCAGGGCCGCCAACTTCGCGATCGACCGCAAGGCCATCGCCGAGAAGCTGCTGCACGGCACCGCCGACCCCGCCTACCAGACCGCACCGCGCGCCACCGCCGCCTACGACCCCGCCGGCGACGTCTACTCCTACGACCCCGCCAAGGCCCGGCAGTTGCTCGCCGAGGCCGGCGTCCCGAACGGCTTCAGCACCTCCGTCACCGTGCCCACCGGCGGCAGCGGCAACCTGCTGCCGGTGCCGATCGCCGAGGCCCTCCAGCGGGATCTCGCCGCCGTCGGCATCAAGGTCGAGCTGCGCACCACCGACTGGACCACGCTGATCGGCGCCGAGGCCAAGGGCCAGGTGGCGCTCGGCTCGGACGCCGTCGCCCAGTCCACCACGCTGTTCCAGTCCGAGGCGCTGCTCCCGCTGTTCATCGGCTCCAAGAGCCCGTTCTGGACCGGCCACTACACCAACCCGCAGGTCGACGAGCTGCTCGCCTCCTCGGCCGCCGATGCCGACCAGACCGCCCGGCAGGCCGGGTACCGCAAGGCGCTCGCCCTGGTCACCCAGGACGCGCCCTGGCTGTTCGTGGTCAACGACCGCAATCCGCGGGCCCTTTCGCCGAAGGTCCAGGGGCTCGTGCAGCCGCAGTCCTGGTTCCTCGACCTGACCACCGTATGGGTCCGCTGACCCGCGGACACCGCCTCTCCCCCGGCTCCGAAGAGCACCGCGCACCACAGGAAGGACGGCCATCCCGATGACCGACCCGCACCGACCGCACCACCACAGCGGGACCGTCCCGCCCGGCTCCGCGCACGGCCCCGTGCCCGCCGCACCGCCCAAGTGGGGCATCACCCTCCCGCTGCCCGGCCTGACCATCGACCGGCACCGGTTCCTGGTCGAGCGGCTGCCCGACCTCGGCTACACCGACGTGTGGAGCGCCGAGGGCGGCGGCACCGACGCCTTCACCCCGCTGGCCGCCACGGCGGCCTGGTCCCCCTCGCTGCGGATCGGCACCGGCATCGTCCCGGTGCACACCCGCGGCCCGGCCGTGCTCGCCCAGACCGCCGCGACGCTCGCCCAACTCGCGCCGGGCCGACTGCTGCTGGGCATCGGCGCCTCGGTGCCCGCCCACGTCACCGACATCAACGGCATCCCGTTCGACGAGCCGTTCAAGCGGACCAGGGACGTCCTGCGCTTCGTCACCCGGGCGCTGCGCGGCGAGTACGTCACCGGCGGGTTCGACACCTTCGACATCACCGGCTACCGGCTGCCGCACCCGCCGACCGAGCCGGTCAAGGTCATCCTGGGCGCGCTGCGGCCCAACATGCTCCGGCTCGGCTTCAACGAGGGCGACGGCGCCATCACCAACCTGCTGTTCCCGCACGACGTGCCGAAGATCCTGGACGCCGTCGGCCCGCAGCCGCCCGGGAAGGAACTGGTCGTCAAGGTCTTCGTCTGCCCCACCGAGGACACCGACTACGCCCACCGCGCCAGCCGGCCGTTCCTCGCCTGGATCCTCAACCGCGAGCCGTACCGCAAGTTCCACGAGTGGCTGGGCCACGGCGAACTCCTCGCCGAGACCCACCGCCTCTGGGCGGCCGGCGACCCGGAGGGCGCCCAGAAGGCGCTGCCCGACGAGGTCGTCGACGGGCTGTTCATCAGCGGCTCGCCGGAGGAGTGCCGGGAGCGCATCCTCGCCTACCACCGCCCCGGCGTCACCACCATCCAGCTGTACGTGTCGCTGCCGCCCGAGGTGTTCGTCAGCCGCGCCAAGCTGCTCGACACCCTGGCCCGGCTCGGGCCGGCCGCCCTCTGACCGTCGCGCCCCACCCGTCCCCATCCCCTGCCACCCTCACGACGCTCACGACCGGAGGAGAGCCGTGCCACTCGAAATCCGCGGCGGGGTCCGCGCCGCACCCGTTCCCGGCCACACCGCGCAGGAACGCCAGGCCCTGCGCTGGGCCCCCGACGGCCGCGACCGCACCGCCGACCCCGCGTACGTCGCCCGCACCGCGCGGGAGAACGAGGAGGACGGGCTGGACAGCGCCCTGGTGGTGCAGTCCAGTTCGTGGCCCGACCCGTGGCTGGTGGCCTCCTGGGCCCTGGCCGCCACCACACGGCTCCGCATCGCGGTCGCCCACCGGGTCGGCACCACCGCGCCGACCGTCGCCGCCCGCTCCCTCGCGACCCTGGACCGCCTCTCCGGCGGGCGGGCGGCGGCCCACGTCATCATCGGCTCCAGCGACCACGACACGGCCCGCGACGGCGACCTCCTGGACAAGCAGGAGCGCTACCGCAGGGCCGACGAGTACCTCGACCTGTTCACCCGCTACCTCGCCGCCGACCAGGACATCGACCACAAGGGCGAGTTCTACACCGTGTCCGCCGCCCGGCCCGGCCTGCACCCCAGACCCGGCGGCGAGCTGCTCTCCTTCGGCGGCTCGTCACCGCAGGGCCTCGACCTGGCGGCCCGCTACGCAGAGGTCTACGCCGTCAGCCCGCTGCCGCTGCCGGACACCCGTCGGCGGATAGCCCAGGTCCGCACCGCCGCCGCCGCGCACGGCCGGACCCTGCGGATCTGGCGGCACGTCACCGTCGTCCTCGCCGACACCGACGAGGCGGCCCGCGACCGCGTCCGCCGGCTGCGCCGCGACGCCCTCCGCCTCACCTCCGGCGGCGGGCCCTGGACGGAAGCGGTCCAGCTCGACCGCGACCGCGAGCGCGGCCGCTCCGACCCGTCCCGGGGAGACGAGCAGGTCGCCGCCTACATCCGCCGCTCGCTCACCGCCGCCTACGCCGGCTCCCCCGCCACCGTCGCCGCCCGCATCGGCCTGCTCCGCTCGGCCGGCGTGGACATCGTCCAGCTCGACCTCCCCGTCGAGACCGACCAGGACCGCGAGCTGCGGCGCAGCCTCGTCCGCCACCTCCGCACCGGCCTGGGCACCCCCGCCGACCGCCGCGTCTGGTGACCGGCGCCCCCCGTTCGGCCGGGGCCGAGGCGATCACCGCCTCGGCCCCGGCCACGCCGGTCCCCTGACAGGGCCCAGATGTCTAGATGTTGGGGTTGATCGGACGGTCGCTGTCGGAGTGGTGCCAGTCGAACTCCTGGGTCTGCCCCATGCTCGCGTTCCGCCCCAGCGTCCAGAGTCCGTAGGAGTTCCGCGGGCCCTGGTTGCCGACGTAGGTCAGGCAGGCACCGACGGCGTTGCACACGCCGCGGTCGGTGCCGAACGTCCAACGCTGCTTCGGGTCACCCCCGTTGCACCCCACCGCCGTGGCGCCCGGGCTGTCGGACGGGCCGCTCGGGACGTGGCCCGACAGACAGCGGCCGTCGTTGGTGCTGTGGATGAGGCCGTCCTCCGAGACGAACCAGAACTGGTTCCAGGAGCCGTCACACGGGCGCAGGACGACCGGCCGGCCGTCGCCGTTGGTCTGCCGGTACTCGTCCATGCAGTAGTAGGTGCCGTTGGGGCCGCCGCTGGCCGGGCGGGCGAGCGCGGCGAGGTAACCGTAGGCGTAGGGCTGCGGATTGGCGGGGTCGGCCTGCGCGGCGGCGACGGGCAACGAGACGCTCAGGCCGATCGCGAGTGCCAGGGCTGAGACGATCTTTCGGGCGGACTTCATGAGGTCCGACACCTCCCTCTCTGACGTCGTGTCACTGCGGAATGCGGCCATCCTGGCAGCGGAGTTGAGGGCCTGGGCAGCTTTCCGAACGATCCCGAACAAACGGGAGTGTATGGATTTCGCCATTTGATTCACCTCAGTTGACAGGAACCCCCGGCGCGAAGAGGCTGTTCACGCAGGCCCGGCGGGGGGAGGACAGAGCGTTGACCTGGTCACCTATGCGCACCACGGCGGCCCCGTGCTCCTGCCGGGCCGCCGAGGTCAACTCCGCTGCGACGCTAGCCCGTTCGCACTCCTTGGACGCGCTCGCCGAGTCCCTCACCCTGCTCAGGCAGGAGGCCGGCAGCCCCTCCTACTCGACCATCGTCCGGCGGATCAGCTCCGTCCGGGCAGCCCGCGGCGTCCCGGCCGGGGAACGCACACCCGGGCGGATCACCGTCTACGACTGCTTCCGCAGCGGACGCCAACGCCTGGACGTCGAACTGCTCTCCGACATCGTCCAGGCCCTCGGCGCGGACCCGGGCCCCTGGCGCCGCGCCTACCGCGCCGCCTCCCGGTGACCGCCGGCTATCCGTGGTCCGGACGCGGAGCGGCCGGTCCGGACGGGGTCGCCTCGGGCTTCGCGTGGAGGATCTCGCGGGCCTGCTCCGCCGCGCGGACGATGCTCTCGGAGACGAAGTCGACGAAACGGGCGATGTTCTCCAGGCGGGTGGCGGCCGGGGTCTGCGGGCCGAGGACGCCGACGCCCTGCCGCGCGACCTCGACGAGGTGGGCGGTGGCGCGGGCGCTGGCCATCATCGACTGGTACCAGACGTCGTCGTCGACGACGTAGCGCTCGCGGCGGCGCTCGTCGCGCTCCCGGCGGACGAGGCCCTGGCCGTCGAGGAACGCGATCGCCTTGGAGATCGACGGCGGGCTGACCTGGAGGTGCCGGGCGAGTTCGGACGCGGTGAGGCTGCCGCTGTCGGTGAGGGTGAGGCAGGCCAGCACCCGGGCCGTCATCTTGGGCATGCCGGAGGCCATCAGGACGGTGGTGTACGTCTCCTGGTACTCGCGCACGGCCTCGGCATCGCGCCCGTGGGCCTGCGGGGGCGCCTCCGGCCCCCGGGGCGCGGCCGGCCTGCGCCGCTGGGCGCGGCGGCGTTCGGTGGCCCGGTGGGCCAGGTCGGCACGGTAGGCGGTGGGGCCGCCGTTGCGCATCACCTCGCGCGTGACCGTCGAGGTGGGGCGGTCGAGACGCCTGGCGATCTCCGCGTAGGCGAGGCCGTCGGCCATCCCCAGCGCGATCTGCTGGCGTTCCTGCTGAGTGAGCCTGCCTCCCGGCACCGCGATTCTCCCTTCACGCTTCCCCGAATGCCCTCACCATAGCGTTCACTCCCATTCCAGTGCAACGAACACGGTGGCTGACGTTGCGTTAAATTCAAGGCCACTGCAACGATAATCGCGCCTTCACCTGCATATATACAGATTGCGAGCAACGAACTTGTTGCTACTGACCGTGAAGGCAACGTAGCGTTTCCATCATCAGAAACAACGAGCCGCAGCAGAGCGGCCCGCGGCAGCCCGCCACCCCAGCACCCGCACCCGCACCCGGAAGAAGGCACACCATGACCATCGAGCAGCCCGCCTGGACCGGCATGGTCTCCGTCGACGACACCGCCCTGGCCGTGACCGACACCGGCGGGCCCGGCCGTCCCGTGGTCTACCTCAACGGCTCCTACGCCGACCAGTCGCACTGGCGGCGCGTCATCGCCGACCTCGGCGACGACTACCGGCACATCACCTTCGACGAGCGCGCCCGTGGCAAGTCGAAGCGCTCGGCGGACTACTCGTTCGAAGCGTGCCTGCGCGACGTCGACGCCGTCCTCGCCGCGAGGGGCGTGGACCGGCCGATCCTGGTGGGCTGGTCCTACGGCGCGATGCTCGCGGTGCACTGGGCCGCCCGGCACCCGGACCGCGTCCTCGGGGCGGTGTCCGTGGACGGCGCGTTCCCGCACGAGTGGCTCGACGACGCCACCCGGGAGCAGGTCCGCAAGCTGTTCCGCCGGCTGAGCCCGCTGTTCCCGATCGCCCGCCGACTCGGCATGGCCGCGCGGATGAGCGCCGAGCAGCACGCCGAGATCAACCTCGAAATCAACGAGCTCTGCGCGCCCGCCGCCCTCGACCCGGTCTTCGACCGGGTGACCGCACCGGTCCGGTACGTGGTCGCCTCGGGCGGCAACCTGGGCGGCGAGGCGAAGCTGATGGAACAGATCCGCACCAACCTCGACCCGGTGCTCGCCCGCAACCCGAACATCCGGGTCAGCACGAAGGTCGCGAGCAACCACTCCAAGATCCTGCGCAAGGACTTCCACGCCATCGCCGACACGGTCCGCGACCTCGCCGCCACCCCCGCGAGCGTGACCGGCTGAGCCTCGCACCGACCCTGCGGGGTCACCGCCCCTGCGGGGTCACCGCGACGCGCTCGCACGGCGGGGCGGCCGTTCGGGCGAACTTCCCTCGGAACTACCGCATTCGGGTGACTCGCGGCCGGCCTCGCCCGCCGGGGTCGTTAGCGTGACTGACCGTCATCGGCCGTCCGGTCGGGCGGAGCTGCGCGCAGCTCGGGGGTCAGGGAGAGCCGGGGGTCGAAGGCCTCCGTGGGACTTCCCACGCGCCGCCCACCGTCCGGGGCCGATCCCGACACCGTGCTCCACCAGCTGGGAGGTTCTCCGCCATGCCCGTGTCGAGTCGGTACCTGAACGCCTGGGAGGGCTTCTGGCGCGACGCACCGGCGGAGGCCGGCGCGGTGATCTGGGACGCGGAGCCGGCGCTCACCGCGAGCGTGCACCTCGCGCTGTTCGACCCCTACCTCGCCGACCCGGCGCTGCCCGTCGTCGACGTCGGCTGCGGCAACGGCACCCAGACCCGCTTCCTCGCCGAGCGCTTCGGCCGCGTCCTCGGGGTCGACCTGTCCACCGCCGCCGTGGAGCTCGCCCGCACCCAGCATCCGGACGGGCGGGCCGAGTTCACCCAGCTCGATGCCACCGACGGGCCGGGCGTCCGGGAGCTGCACGCCCGGCTCGGCGATGCCAACGTGTATGTGCGCGGCCTGATCCACCAGTCCGAGCCGGCCGACCGCCAGCCGGTCGCCGACGCCATCGCCACCCTGGTCGGGGGTCGCGGCCGGGCGTTCGTCGTCGAGCTGTCCTCGTCGGCGAAGGCCGTCCTGGCCGGCCTCGCCCAGAGCCCGCAGGGCCCTCCCCCGAAGCTGCGCCCCGTCTTCGAGCACGGCCTCGCCCCCGCCGAGGTCGTCGACTCGGATTTCGGCGAGCTGTTCCGCACCGCCGGGCTCACCGTCCTCGCCTCCGGCGAACTGCCCTTGTTCCTCACCGAGTTCGCGCCCGACGGCAGCCGGATCGACCTTCCGTCCCACTGGCTGGTGGTGGGCGCGGACGGCGCCGCGCCCCAAAGGTGACCTGGTGGGGGCGGTCGGTGGAGTTCCACCGACCGCCCCCACCAGGCGGTGTCAGCCGGCGATCCGGGCGCTTTCGGCCGCCTTGTACAGCGGCTTCGTGATCGCGGAGGTGAACTGCGGGCCGACCAGGTGCCGGGTGCAGGAGGTGTCGCCGAAGTCGCAGACCCGGCCCGAGGAGTCGAAGGACGGGCCCTGGGTGTTGTCGCCCACCACGGTGCCGATCCCCGAGGACGGGTCGAAGTCGGCGATCCGGGGGCCGCCGCTGGAACCGCCGCCCATCACGCAGGGGGCGCCCCACTCACCCGGGGGCACCGGGTGGCCAGGGAAACCGGGGTGCTCGCGGGTCTGCCCCGCGCAGTAGGCGAGCCGGGCCCCGGTGTACTCGGGCAGGCCCTGGCGCGCCGGATCGCCCGACGCCGCACGCGGGTAGCCGAACTCGTGGACCTTCGCGCTGCCCGGCCGGTCGAAGCCGATGCGCTGCGCGGCGCCGACGGCGTCCTGGACCCGCTTGCCCTCGGCGTTGCCGTTCAGGACCAGGAACGCCTGGTCGTAGGCGGAGTACTTGCCGTCCTGCTGGTCGTTGAGGAGCCAGGTGGCGTGGACGACCCCGGTGCGGGCGACGAACGTGCCGTACGGGGCGGTGCCGTCGCGGTAGCCGGGGACGAACATCGAGTTCGTCAGCCACTCGTTGTTCTCACCGAGCAGGTCGGTGTTGTTGACGCAGTGCGCCGCCGTGACGACGGTGCTGCGGTTGGCGCTGCCAACGACGGTCGCGGTGCAGCTCCCGTCCTCGCCGTGGTCGGTGAAGAAGAGCCGGCCCACCGTCTTGCTCAGGGTGGCGGAGCCGGTCCACGGAGCGCCGTCGGGGCCGCTCTTGGGCGGGTTGCCGGAGGACGGCTGGGTCAGGGCGGCCATCCGCTCCGGGGTCCAGTAGTCCAGGACGGCCTGCTGCTGCGCGGGCGTGACCGCCTCCGGGTGGACGGCCACCTGGCTGGTGGCGGCCCCGTCCTGCGGCGCGGCCCCTGCGGGTGCCGCCAGCGCGAGGCCGGCGGCCACCACGAGGGCGGTCAGGAGGACTCGGCCGCGCGCTCGGCCGCGGGCCCGGTCGTGGTTCCGGTTGTGCTGACTGCTGGTCTGGCCATAGGTAGGTGGCATGCGTCGCACGGTAGGAGCGGGATGTCAGGTTCCTGTCGAGGAGGCGTTTCATCCGTCCATCGGTCACGTCAGGTTCCCGTGTGGAGCGCGTCTCATCCGTGTATCGGTCATGAGGATCGCAGGCCCCGTCACCGCTGGGCGGGGTGGAATCATCGCTGGGCCCGGCGGAAGTCGCCCGGGGTGCGGCCGGTCTCTCGGGCGAAGAACTTGCCGAAGTTGGTGGCCTCGGTGAAACCGAGCGCGCGACCGATCGCGGCCACGGGCAGGTCGGTATGGGCGAGCAGCCGCTGTGCCTGTAGGGCGACGCGGGCGTCGGCGAGTTGCTTGGCGCTGCGGCCGGTGGCGGCCAGGCAGGCGCGGGTCAGGGTGCGCGGGGAGTAGCCGAGCCGCGCGGCGTAGTCCTCGACGGAGCGGGTGGCGGCGAAGGAGCGTTCCAGTTCGCGGCGGAACGCGGGGTAGACCCCGGCACCGGGTGGGGAGAGGGCGGGGCGTCCGGCCGGGTCCGGGAGGCGCGCCATGCGGATGAGCAGCGCGCCGAGGAGCTGGCGCAGCAGCACTCCGGTCAGCTCGGCATCGACATCAGCATCGGCATCGGCATCGACGGGCGCTGTCGGGCCGGGGGCCTGCCCGTCCCGCAGCCTCCGGTACTCCGTGTCCAGCTCCGTCACGGCGCGGTCGAAGGCGTCGAGCTCGGCCGGCGGCAGGAGCCGTGCGACGGGGCCGAACCCGTCGAGCATCTGCTGCGTCGCGGGCAGCGGCGGCGGGAAGTCGGCGGTGAACAGCAGCAGGACGGCGTCAAGGTCCGCGGGGTGGCCGTTCGCGTCCGAGGGCAGGCGCTGCACCTGGCCGGGCCGCAGGTGCAGCAGTGTGCCGCGGGTGCACGGGTAGGTGACGAAATCGACCATGGCGGTGCCCTCGCCGCCGCGCACCAGGATGAGCTGGTGGAAGTCCAGGCGGCTCGGCCGGCGGGCGACCGCGCTCTTCAGGCGCGGTTTCAGCGCGTCGAAGGTCAGCACCTCAATGCCGGTCCGCAAGCGGTCGGGGTTGTCGTAGGCGATGTCGACGACGTCGCGCTGTCCACTTTCGACCATGTCGAGTCCCGACTCTACCTCGCCCGAGGGGTGGCTGCGGCGGCATCGTGGAGTCACGGGCGAACGGCGGGCACCGCAGCGAACACCGCAGCGGGCGCCGCACCGGGCGCCACGCCCGGCAGCACAGCGAGCACCGCACCGGGCGCCGCACCGAAGGGCCGTCACCACCACCCGTTCCCGACCTGAGGACCTCTCACCATGCTCCCTGTCATCACCGACCCCACGCAGCTGCCGACCGTGTTCCAGGACGCGCTGAACGCCGGAGACGTCGACGACGTGCTGGCCCTGTTCGCCGAAGGTGCCGCCATGCGCACGGTGGCCGGCGAGCTCCTCACCGGCGTCGAAGCACTGCGTGCGGAGATCGGCGGAACCGTCGCCGCCCGCGGCAGGCTGACGAACGTCCCGCGGCACAAGGTCATCGGCGCGGACACGGCCCTCCTGGTCACCGACTGGACCCTGGAGATCGACGGCCCCGACGGCGAGCGGATCGCCCCCACCGGCACCACCGCCAACATCGCCCGCCGCGACGCCGACGGCGGCTGGCGCTTCACCGTCCTCAACCCGCGCGGCATCGCCTGAGCCCTGCCGCCCCGCAACCTGGCGGCCCCCGGCGCCGGCTGAGCACTTCGGGGGGCGGCAGGCCCGCCGCCCCCCGACCTGTGGGTGCGTCAGTTCCGTGGTGGGGCGGTCTGCCAGACTCCGGGAATGAGACATCAGCGAATCCTGGACCAGTTCGCGGCCCGGGGCCCCGTCCGAGGGCAGGCGGGATGACCGGCGCCGGACCGGACCTGCCCGCGGGTGCGCGCCGGGTCCCCTACCGCGATCCCGGGGTGCCGGACCACCGGAGTCCGCTGCGCTTCCTCTGGTGGCTGGTGCGCAGGCAGCGCGGCCGCGTACTGCTCGGCGCGACCTGGGGCAGCCTGTGGATGTGCGCCCTGATGCTGCCGCCCTACCTGATGTCCAGGACGATCGACGAGGGCCTCCGGGCCCGCGACAGCGGCGCGCTGGTCTTCTGGGTGTCGGCCGTCCTCGCGGTCGGCGCGCTCATCGCCGTCCTCGGGATCCTGCGGCACCGCACCATGACCTTCATCCGGGTGGACGCCGCGTACCGCACCGTCCAGGTCATCGCCCGGCACGTCAACCGGCTGGGGACGACGCTGCCGCGCCAGGTGTCGGCCGGCGAGCTGACCCACCTCCAGGCCGGCGACATCGGCCGGATCGCGCAGACACTGACCATCACCGGGCCCGGCGTCGGCGCGGTCATCGCCTACCTCGCCACCGCCGTCCTGCTGGTCCGGATCTCCGTCCTGCTCGCGGCGGTGATCCTCCTCGGGGTGCCGCTGCTGGCCCTCACCGTCGGCCCGTTGCTGGGGAAGCTGCACGGCGCCGAGGGAAGCTACCGCGAGCAGCAGGGGGCGCTGACGGCCCTGGCCGGCGACCTGGTCGCCGGGCTGGGCGTGCTGAACGGCATCGGCGGCAAGCCGATGTTCGCCCGGCGCTACCGGGAGCGCTCGCAGGCCCTCGTGCCGCTCGGCTACCGGGTGGCCTCGTTCACCAGTTGGGTGCAGGCGCTCGGCGCCTGCCTGCCGGTGGTCTTCCTGGCCGTGGTGACCTGGCTCAGCGCCCGGATGGCGGCCGCCGGTTCGATCACGGTCGGTGAACTCGTCTCCGTCTACGGCTACGTGGCGGCCCTGCTGGTGCCCGTCTCCGCCTTCATCGAGGGCGCGGACGACCTGCCGCGCGGGCTGGTCTCCGCCCGCCGGGTCACCGACATCCTGGCGCTGCGGCCGGATTCGACGCGCAGCCGGACACTGACGGACCCGCCGGAAGCGCCGGCGGTGCTGAGCGACCCCGACTCCGGCCTGCTGCTGCGGCCCGGGCGGCTCACCGCGCTGGCCGCCGCCCGGCCCGAGGAGGCCCGGGCCGTCGTCGAACGGCTGGCCGGCTACACCGACTCGGACGCCACCTGGGGCGACACCAGGCTGTCCGACTGGGTGCCCGCCGAGCTGCGGCGCCACGTCCTGGTGTCGGACGACGACGCGTACCTGTTCGGCGGCACGCTCCGTTCCGCGGTGTCGATCCGCGGCGACCGCATCGAGGAGGAACTGCGGCGAGCCCTGCACGCCGCCGCGGCCGAGGACATCGTCGACGCCCTGCCGGGCGGCCTGGACGCGCCGCTCGACGACCGCGCCGGCAACGTCTCGGGCGGGCAGCGCCAACGGCTGCGGCTGGCCCGCGCGCTGCTGGCCGATCCCAAGGTGCTGCTGCTGGTCGAGCCCACCTCGGCGCTGGACGCGCTCACCGAGGCGGCTGTGGCGGCCCGGATCGGCGCCGTACGCGGCGGCCGGACCACCCTGGTCGTCAGCACCTCCCCCCTGGTACTCGGCCGCGCCGACGAGGTGGTCCACCTGGTGGACGGCAAGGTCCGGGCCACCGGCACCCACGGCGAGCTGCTGGCCCGCGACCCCGGCTACGCGGCGCTGGTGTTCCGCGGCAGCACCGACGCCCGCCCGGCGGGCGCCGCGACCGACGACCGCCCACGGACCATCCCGGCAGGCGCCGACCGCCCCGCGGGCGCCGCGACCGACGACCACCCGCGGAGCGTCGCCGCGGGCACCGAGGAAGGACTGGCCCGATGAGCGACCCCGACGGCCCCGACGGCCCCGACGACCGCCACGCCCCCCACCGCCTCCCGGTCGCCGACACCGCGACGGTGCGCCGGGCCAGTTGGCGCCTGCTGGCGGACGACGGCCGGGCGATGGGCGCGATCGTCGCCCTCACCTGCCTCGCCGCCCTCGCGGGCGTCGCCGGGCCGTGGCTGCTGGGCCGCATCGTCACCCGGGTCGAGAACGGCGAGCTGACGGTCGGCCAGGTGGACGGCTTCGCCGCGGCGGTCCTGGGGTTCGCCCTCGCCCAGCTGGTGCTCACCCGCTACGCCCGCCACCTCTCCCACCGGTTCGGCGAACGCGCCCTGGCCCGGCTCCGCGAGGAGGTCGTCGAGCGGACGCTCGCGCTGCCCGGGCGGTACGCGGAACGGGTCGGCGCCGGCGACCTGGTGACCCGCTCCTCGCTGGACGTGGGCACCGTGGCCGCCACCCTGCGCAACGCGGCCCCGGACGTCTTCATCGCCGTCGTCCAGGTGCTGGTCATCCTCACCGCGACGTTCCTGCTCGACCCGCTGATCGGGCTCTGCGCCCTGGTGGGCCTGCCGATCGTCTGGGCGGTGAGCCGCTGGTACCTGTCCCGGGCCCGGGAGGCCTACCTCGCCGAGGGGGCCGCGGCGGGCGGGGTCACCGAGGTCCTCGACTCCACCGCCCACGGCGCCCGGACCATCGAGGCGTACGGGGTCGGGGCGCGCCAGGACGGCGTGGTCGACCGGGCCGTCGACACCGCCTACCGGGCCCGGGTGCGCACCCTGTTCCTGCGGACCGTGCTGTTCCCGGTCACCGAGTTCGCGCACGCGCTGCCGACGGCCCTCATCCTGCTGGTGGGCGGCCTCGGCTACCTCCACGGCTCGGTGACGCTGGGCGCGGTGGTGGCGGGCGGCCTCTACATGTGGCAGCTCGTCGACCCGCTGGACCGGGCGCTCAACTGGGTCGAGCAACTGCAGAGCAGCGGTGCGTCGTTCGCCCGCATCAAGGGCGTCGGCCTGGTGTCGCAGGAGCCGCCGGCCACCGGCCCGCGCCCCGCCGACGACCGGATCGAGGCCATCGGCGTGCGGTACTCCTACACCGGCTCGCACGACGTGCTGACGGACGTCGACCTGGTGGTCCGGCCGGGCGAGCGGCTGGCCGTGGTCGGCCCGTCCGGCGCCGGCAAGTCGACCCTCGGCAAGCTGCTCGCCGGCGTCGACGCCCCGGACGCGGGGCGGATCCTGGTCGGCGGCGTGCCGGTCGCGGACCTCGCCGCGGCGGGCGAGCTGGGCAACCGCGTCGTCCTCATCACCCAGCAGCACCACGTCTTCATGGGAACGCTCCGGGAGAACATGACGCTGGCCGCCCCGGACGCCGAGGACGCGGCGGTCCTGGCCGCGCTCGCCCTGGTGGAGGCGGACTGGGTGCGCGACCTCCCGGACGGGCTGGACTCGCTCCTGGGCACCGGCGGGACCGAACTCGGCGCCGCGCAGGCCCAGCAGCTCACCCTGGCCCGGGTCCAGCTGGCCGATCCGCACACCCTGATCCTGGACGAGGCGACCTCCCTGCTCGACCCGACCACGGCCCGGCAGGCGGAGCGGGCGATGGCGGCCGTGCGCTCCGACCGCACGGTCATCTCCATCGCCCACCGGCTCCAGACCGCGCACGACGCGGACCGGGTCGCCGTCATGGAGGCGGGCCGCATCGTCGAGCTGGGCACCCACGACGAGCTGGTCGCCGCCGGCGGGCGGTACGCGGCGCTCTGGCGGTCGTGGAGCGGGGAGTCCTGACCGGCCCGGCGGCGGTGCCACCGGGCCGCGCCCGCGGTCAGGGGGTATCGGTGCGCTTTTCGAGCCGGGTGCCGTGGCGCAGGGTGAGCGACATCAGGTCGCTGGGGCCGTCGAGTTCGAGGCGGTGCCAGCGGCCCCGGGGGACGACCACGGCGCTGCCGGCGGGCAGCGGCACCATCTCGTCGGCACCTCCCCCCGCGCCGCGCCCGTCCCCGTCCGCGGGGCGGAGGTGGAGCCGCGCGCCGCCGGTGAGGCAGCACACCGCCTCGTCGGCCTCCGGGTGCATCTCCCAGTGGTCGGCGTGGACGTCGGCGTCGGTCTCCACGTGGAAGGCGCCGAGGTGCCAGGTGCCCGGCGCGCCGCCGGCCATCTGCCGCCCGGCGGCTCGGACTTCGCCGTCGGGGTGGAAGTGCAGGGCCGAGGCGAACAGGTCGACGACGGTGGGCGTCATGGCGGTGTTCCTTCCGGTCAGCAATTTCTATACGCGTAAGAAAACTAACCCCGCACGACCGCCGCTGTCGACCCCTGGGGAATGATGGACCCATGCCGACCGCACCGCGCAGGACCTCGGGCCGACCGCCCCGCATCTCCCGTGAGCAGGTCGTCGAGGCGGCCCGCCGGATCGTGGCCGAGGAGGGCGTGGACCGGCTGACCATGCGCCGCCTCGCCTCCGAGGTCGGCAGTACGCCGATGGCGCTCTACCACCACGTGCGCGACAAGGAGGAACTGCTCGTCCTGCTGCTGGACGACTACGCGGCGCGGACACTGCGCCGGCCCGAGCTGCCCGCCGACCCGCGCGACCGCGTCGTCGGGTCCGCCGCCGCGATCCACGAGGCGCTGGCCGGCTGCCCCTGGATCGTCGAGGTGCTGACCGCCGACGACCTGATGTCCGCGTCCGCGCTGTGGTTCGTCGAGCAGATCGTCGACGGCCTCACCGCGTGCGGCCTCACACCGGAACGCGCCGTACAGGGGTACCGCACGATCTGGTACTACACCGCCGGCGAGCTGGTGGTCCGGGCGGCGGCGGCCCGGCGGCGCGCGGACGACGAGCGCGCCACCTACCGGGAGCAGGTGTTCGGCGGCCTCGACCCGGACGAACTCCCCCGCCTCGCACAGGTCGCGGACCGCTGGGCCGCGCTGACCACCGACGACACCTACCTGGACGGCCTGCGGGCCCTGGTGGACGGCCTCGTCGCCGCCCGTTGACGCCCCGGCCCGCAGGCCCCGGCGCGCCTCAGGTCCGTTCCGGGAAGCGGGGCTTGGACTTGCCGTCGCCGAACGGGCCGGTCGAGTGCTGGAGCGAGTGCAGGATGGCGAGGCCCTGGCTGACGATGCCCGCCGCCATCTGGTTGACCCCGTCGCTGCCGTTGAGGACGGTGAGCTCCGCTCCCGACATGCCACGGGCCGCCGCGTCGGCGAGGGCCGGCAGGTTCTCCACGATCCGGTTGGCCGCGATGAGCTCCTGGTTGCCGCCGCGCAGGGAGTCGGCCCGGGCGGTGTTGGCGTCCGCCTGCGCCTGGGCGAGCGCCCGCTCGCTGTAGGCGCTGCCGTCCGCCTCGAACTTCACCCGGTCGCGCGCTGCCTCGGCCAGCGTCCGCTGCCGGTAGGCCTCGGCGTCCGCCGGGCGCCGCACCTCGGCCTCCAGTTGCTGGGCGGCCAGCGCGGCCCGGCGCTGGGCGAGCGAGGTCTGCTCCTCGATGACGTCCTGGGAGGCCCGGGCCTCGGCGAGCGGCCCGGCCTGGGCGGCCCGGGCCCTGGACTGCTCGGTCTCGGCGAGGAACCCGGCCCGTTTGATCGCGGTGTTCCGCTCGTACTCGGCCTTCAGCGCGGCCGCCTGCTGCTCCCGCTCGGTGGCCTCCTGGTCCGCCTTGGCCTGGGCGATCCGGGCCTGGCTGGCGACCGCCGCCGCATGCGGCGCGGCCAGGTTGTCGATGTACCCGGTCGAGTCCTCGATCTCCTGGATCTGCAGCGCGTCGACCACGATGCCGAGCTTCTCCATCTCGCCGTGGCTGCCCGCCATCACCTCCTGGGCGACCCGGCTGCGCTCCCGGATGATCTGCTCGACGGTCAGCCCGCCGATGATCGAGCGCAGGTGGCCGGCGAAGATCCGGCCGACGAGCTCCTCCATCTGGTCCTGTTCCGAGAGGAAGCGGCGGGCCGCGTTGGCGATCGACACGGCGTCGTCGCCGACCTTGAACACGCAGACCGCGCGCACGGTGAGCCGGATCCCCTGCTGGGTCACGCAGTCCTCGGCGATCTCCGCCTCCCGCAGGGCCAGGGAGAGCATGCGGACCTTCTGCTTGACCGGCAGGACGAGGCTGCCGTGCCCGGTGACGATGCGAAACTGGGTGTCCTGCGCCTGGTGCTTGGACCCGGAGATGAGCATCGCCTCGTTGGGTGCGGGAACGTGCCAGAAGAACATGACCGACCACCTGACCAGCTGGGATCCGAAACCGCGGTTAGGGCGGCAGCAGCTCGACGATCACCGAGCGGGCCGAGATCGCGTCCACCACGACCACCCGGACGTCCCGGCCGACCGGCTCCGAGCACCAGGCCGCGAACACCTCCGAACCACCCCGGAGGGCGACCAGGACCTCGCCCGGGCCGCCCGCCGGAATGGGCACCGTCACCTTGCCGACGGCTCCGACCGGGCTCTGCCGGGAGTCGTCGACCGCGGGCATGCTCTCTCGCGCCACCGGCGCCTCCGGTCCCCGCGTCGCACCACGTCGCACCACGTCCGCCGCACCTGCACCGTGGACGGTCACCGGCCACCACCGCCTCCGAAAGGCCCGGGCCGCCGGGCTCGCCACGGGTCGAGGACACCTGCGGCAACCGCCGACGGCGGCGGTGCCTCGACCCCTTCCACGGTACTCCGGCAGCCGGTCCGCCACCGGCCGACGCCGGAGCGGGCCGGACCGCCGCCGGAGCGGACGGACCGGCGCCGGTCAGGGCACGGCCAGGGCGACCGCGAAGCCGTGGTCCGGAATGTCGAGGAAGCGCCGGTTGAACCGGACGAAGGGCTCGATGAGCAGGTCCACGAAGACCAGGAAGGCCACCGTGCCGATGCCCACCGGGCCTCCCAGCAGCCAGCCGCAGAGCAGCAGCACCCCTTCGATCAGCCCCTTCGCGCACCAGAACGGCCAGGTCCAGCGGTGCCGGATGGTGATCGCCAGCAAGTCGATGGCCCGGATGCCGAAGCCGCTCATGATGATCAGCGCCGAGGCGTAGGCGCACAGCAGCGCGCCGAGCAGCATCAGCGGGTAGCTGCTCAGCCCCAACCAGGCGGCAGGCCGCAGCCATTGGAAGAGGTCGATCAGGCTGCCGCATAGGAAGAAGGTCACGAAGGGCGAGACCACCGGGCGCTTGCGGTTCCACGCCGCCCACGCGCCGATGCACACCACCGCGACGGCCGCCTGGCACAGGCCGATGGTGAGCGGCAGGTGCTTGAGCACGCCCAGCGAGAAGACGTCGAGCGGGTCGGTGCCCAGATCGGACTGGATGAAGAAGTGGGCGCCCGTCGAGAAGACCACGCAGCCGGCCAGGTACACCAGCGCCCTGGGAAGTAACTCCCCCAGCCGCCAAGGTTTTCCGTTCGGATCGACGCCAGGGGGACGGTGGGACGCCATCGGTTCCTCCAGGGGGACGGGCGTCCGGCCCGCTGCCGTCCCCGAGGCGCGGAGGCGGGCGGCGGCGCGGACACCGGGCTGTTCGGAAGCCGGGGCCGCCGCCGAACTCCCGCCACACAGCTGGGAGTTCGGCGAAGGGCCTCGGTCAGCCGCCGCCCGACGCCGTCACCGCGGCCGGTTCAGGCGAGCGACTGGTAGGCCAGGAAGCCGCCGAAGAGGATGACCCCGATCCCGGCGACCAGGTCGACGCCCTTCAGCAGCCGGGCGCTGAAGCGCCGGCGGAACACCACCACGCCCGTGCTCAGCAGGGTGAACCACAGGAGCGTGCCGCAGCCGACGCCGACCAGCATGGACACCGAGGCGGGCAGCGTCCCGGTGACGTTCGCCGCCGTGGCCGCGGCGAAGGCGGCGGCCCAGTAGCCGATCGTCGCCGGGTTGGAGGCGGTGGCCGCCAGCGCCGTGCGGAACGCCGCCAGCGGGCGGACCACTTCGGGGTTCCGCTCGTCCTCGGTGGCCGCCTGGACCCGGAAGGCGGAGCGCAGCGAGCGCGCGCCGATGTACACCAGCACGGCGGCCCCGGCCAGCCCCAGGGCCGTGCGCAGCGCGGGGACGTCCAGCAGCCTGCCGACCCCGGCGAGGCCCAGGCCGGCGTAGGCGATGTCCACCAGGGCCGCGCCCAGGCCGATCGCCCAGCCGGTCGGGAAGCCGTCGCGCAGGACGCTGCGCACGCACAGCAGGCCGATGGGGCCGAGGGGCAGGGCGACCAGGAAGCCGAGGCTGAGCCCGGCGAACCATGCGGGGAGGATGTTCACCGCGGTCCCCCGCAGGTCACCGCGATCATTCCGGTCCGGTGGAAGTCCGGGCGGAAGTCCCCACGGGAGTCCCCACGAAAGCCCCGGTGGAAGTCCCGGCTCAAGGCCCGGCGGAAGGCCTGGTGCGAGCACGTGCGCGACAATTCGCTCTGCCCCTCGTCACAACACCCGCCGATCAGGTCACTCGACGAGCTCCGATATGCCGAACCGTACCTCATCCCCTTCGGCGGGACTGAGATCTTCCGGCGCGTAGAACAGCTCGTACACATTGGTCGACAACAACTGACCGAGCCTGGTCAGCGCATACACGTCCGTGCCCCGTTCCTCCAGCCATCCCTTGTCGACGAGCTGCTCGATCTCCGCCCCGAAGACGGCCTCCATGGTGACGCCGAACCGGTCGTGGAAGTCCGGCCGGTTGACCTCGCACATCTTGAGGCCGCGGATCATGACGCGGCGCATTTCCTGTTCCTTGGTGAGGTACGTGGCGAAATCCAGCGGGATTTGACCACTTCCAACCATCTCGTAGTACTTCTTGAGCGGCTTGACGTTGACGAACAGCCGGTCGTGGATCACGCTCTTCGACGAGACGCCGAATCCGATCATCGGCCAGGTCCGCCAGTAGTACTCCAGGAAGCGCGAGTAGTCGGCGCAGCGGTCGGGGTGGTAGTACCCGGTCGAGCTGCGTCGGGCGAAGCCCGCCGCCTCCAGCGCGTCGATGGCGTACTCGTACATCCGGCGCTCGTCCTGCGCCGAGGGGAGCGCCATCTTCCCGGACGTGATGAGCGAGTGGAACGCCGTCTTGGGCCAGATCTCCAGGCCGTAGGCCGTGATGCAGGCCGGTTCGAGTTCGATGGCCCGGTCGACGCTGCGCTTCCAGTCGTCCACGGACTGGCCGGGCAGCGGGAAGATCAGGTCGATGTTGGTGTGCGTGAAGCCGCCGTCGACGACGGTGCGGAAGGCGCGCTCGGCGGTGGCGAGCTCGTGCGAGCGGTTGCAGATCTCCAGCAGCCGGTCGTCGAAGGCCTGGACCCCGACGCTGAGCCGGGTGAATCCGGCCTCCCGCATGCGCGCGATCTTGGCCTCGTCGACCGTCGAGGGGTCGAATTCCAGGCCGATCTCCGCGCCCTCGTTGAATTCGAACGATTCCCGGCAGGCGTCCAGCAGCCGGGCCGTCTGGTCGCCGGTGAGGATGCCCGGCGTACCGCCGCCGAAATACACCGCGTCGACCCGGAACGCGGGGAAGGCCCGATTGGCGGCGAAGGCGCGGATCTCGCGTTCGAGCACGTCGACGTACTGGGCGAAGTGCTGCTCGTTCCGGTTGATGTAGACGGTGTAGTCGCAGAATCCGCACTTGGTGATGCAGAACGGGACGTGCAGGTAGAGCACCGCGTTCTCGGGGCGGAAGTACTCGTCGTACTCGTGGTGCCGGTATTTGAACGGGTACGTGTGGATGTTCCGTCGGATGATCTTCTCGGCCATCTGCTGTCGCTCCTTCGTCGGGGCCGGCCTGGCGTGGTGGTGGACGGGTCCGGGGGCGGAGGCCGTCAGCAGAGGACCTGGAACGGACGGACGTCGGCGGACGCGTCGAGGTCCGGCCGGTCGTTGGGGACCACCGGGCGCCCGCACGAGACGAAGAGGTCGTCGTAGCGCGCCCGCGACCGCTCGCGGTAGTCGGCGGCGGAGCGGGCCAGCATCTTGACGACCTCCTCCGCGAGCATCAACTGGTACTGGCAGGACTCGGTGTTGAGGACGTTCACGTCGCCCGAGGCCACGTGGTTCTCCTGCCGGCAGCCCCCGCCGCACAGGTAGCGGGCCCAGCAGGACCCGCACACCCGGTGCTCGTCGACGGTGCGCCGCCACTCGGGGTGGTCCCGGGTGAGGCCCTCGGCCCCGGTGCCCACGTCGAAGCCCTGGTCGCCGACCAGGCGGTGGCAGGGGCTGACGCTGCCGTCCGGGGAGTGCGTGTAGTACGTCCGGCCGCCCGAGCAGAACGCCAGCGCCGCCGCGCCCTCGGTGACCATCTGCACGGCCCGCTCGTACTCCAGCACGCCCTTGAATCGGTTGTCGGGGGCGAACAGCTGCGGGTAGTGGACCAGGAAGTCCTTGAACTGCTCCACGATGCCGGGCTGGAGGAAGTGGTTGATGTACTGGATGCCCTTCGGTTCGGACAGCTTCCGGTCCCCCAGCGTGAGGGCGATCGGCACCGTCGTGCCCTGCTCCACCGGGTAGACGCCCGGATAGATCTGGAAGTAGTCGAAGAGGTCGAGCCCCCACAGGTCGAGCACGCTCTCGGTGAGGCTGGGCTGCGCCGTCGCGATGGTCATCCGGGCCACCAGGGTGACGTCGTCGCCGCACGCCTCGCGCAGCCGGAACAGGTTGCGGATGATCCGGTCGTAGGAGCCCTTCCCGTTCTTGGACGGGCGGTTGGCGTCCTGGACCTCGCGGCCGCCGTCGATCGAGACCGAGACGATGAACCGGTGGTCGCGGAACAGTTCCTCGACGCCCTGGGGCATCAGGGTGAGGTTGGTCGAGATCCGGTGGACGAACTCGGTGCCCGAGCGCCCGGCGAGGTCGCGGGCGCGTTCGCAGATCTTGCGGATCACCGTGAAGTTCGCCAGCGGCTCCCCGCCGAAGAACTCGAAGCGGACCCGCTGCCCGGGCGCGGCGTAACGGTGGATGAAGTCGAAGATCCAGGCGATCGAGTGCTCGCCCATCGCCTCGGTGATCCGGCCGTAGTCCCCGCCCTCGGCGAAGCAGTACGTGCAGGCGAGGTTGCACACGTTCGTCAGGTTGACGTTGACCGCGAAGTCGGCGCCGTCGGACAGCGCGCTCTCCCGGAGCCGGATGCGGTTGGCCTCCCGGCCGGTGGCGGCGCCGGCCTGCAACCGCTCCCACGCCCGCCGCTCGTCCAGCCGCAGGTGGTCGACGCCGGAGGCCAGCCGCTCGGCGGTGTCCGCCGGGGCGAGCAGCAGCCGGTGGCTCCCGGTGATGAGGACGGCCGACAGGTCGTCGCTGAACGGCAGGACGCGGTAGTCGGTCCCGTGCCGCATCGGACCCGCCTGCTCCGTCGCGCTCGCGGGCCCGGTCATGACCTGGCGCGGGGCTGGAAGAGCGGCAGCGGCGAGACGTCCTCGTTCAGCGTTCCGGCGGAGGCCTCCACGGTCGGGAAGTGCGCGCGGTCGAAGACCTGGTGGAGGCTGGAGGTGCACTGCGGAGGTACGGCCACCTGGACGCCGACCTCGCCCGCCGTGCTCTTGGCCGCGATGTACCGGAAGCTCTCCTGCGGGGCCAGGTCGATGACCTGCCAGCCCTGCTCCGCGGCCGGGTCGCCGTAGCGGCGGTGGTAGGCCCGAACCGGCGCGGCGGAGGTGTTGCGCACCTGGACGTGCAGGGCGCGGACGTCGCCGTGCCAGTCGAAGCGGGCCAGGTCCAGGCCCTCGGCGGCGGGGAGTTCCGGCACCCGGGCGCGCGGGCGGGCGTCGGGCAGCAGGACGATCGGCGAGCGGGCGCCGCAGCCGATGCAGGCGCCGGCCGCGTCCAGGCCGACCAGGTCGGCGTTCAGGCCGTAGCGGGTGATCTGGAGCTGCCCGCACCGGTGGCACCAGGTGTTGGTCGACTCCGTGTCGTACACGTTCCCCAGGTAGACGTGGTTGAGCCCCATGTCCATGGCGACCTTGCGGGCCCGTTCCAGCCGGTCGACGGGGGTGCGGATGGTGTTGGTCATCTTGTAGTCCGGGTGGAAGCGCACGAAGTGCGTGGGCACGTCGGGGCTGAGCCGCTCGCCGACGAACCTCGCCATGTCCCGGGCGGTCGCCTCGTCGTCGCTGAGGTCGGTGACCATCAGCGTGGAGACCTCGACGTGCTTCCCGGCCCGGAACACCTGCTCGGTGCCCTCCAGGACCGGTTCCAGCCAGCCCTTGGTGATCTTCCGGTAGTACTTCGGGTCCAGGGACTTGATCGACACCGAGAAGATGTCGATCACCGGGATCAGTTCCTCGATCGCCTCGCCGCTGATGAAGAACGCGGACTTGTAGAGGTTGACGATTCCCGCCGCCTTGGCGAGGGCGGCCGTCTCCACCACGAACTCGTGCCACACCACCGGGTCGTTGTAGGTCCAGGAGATCACCTTCACGCCGTGCCGGACGGCGATGTCCACGACCTCCTCGGGCGTGTAGTGGTAGACGTCCTTGTCCTCCACGTGGCGCGCCTGCGACGTCTTCCAGTTGTGGCAGTAGTCGCAGTTGAGCATGCAGCCGACGTTCCCCATCGAGAGGATCCGGGCGCCGGGCGCGTAGTGGAACACCGCCTCGGTCTCGATGGTCTCCTCGGTTGCGTGGACCGAGCGCCCGTAGTTCAGGGTCACCAGGCGGCCGTCCCGGTTGGCCCGGACCATGCAGAATCCGTGCTGGCCGGGGCGGATCCGGCAGTTCCGGGGGCTGAGATGACATCGGACCACGCCGTCGTCCAGGCGTTCCTCCAGCCTGGCGGGGCGCGGTTCCTTGTCCCAGGTGTTCTGCGACATGGCTGTTCCTTCCGTGCGGTGGTACGGACACGGTGGTACGGAGGCGGTGGTGGTACGGCGGCGACGGGTCGGGGCCGGACGGGCAGGGGCGGGCGGCCCGGTGCGGTCGTCCGCGCCGGGCGGGGCCCTCCGGATCAGGCCGTCGCCGGAGGAGGTGCGGTCACGTGCGCGGGGCACGCCGGGACGGGGCGCGCCGGGGCGGCGCGGTCGGGAAACCCGAATTCCCGCACTGTGGTGTGGAATTCGACATCGGCCCGCCCGTACATCCGCCCGTGGTCCGGAACGCCGCTGTCCCGGTGTCTCGCTTTCACCGGGCGGGCCGGTTCCGCGCGGGTTTCCGCGGTCACGAACGTCAAGCGGATCTCACTTTCCCTCATGACGAAGCCACTGCTGAGAAAAACGCCTCGTGAAGAGGCCGAAGCGGAGCGGGAGTTCGGTGAGAAATTCGCCAACTGCGATGAGCTTCGGCGTATGGGCTCCCGCCTGTCAAGAAGTCCGCGTGCCGCCCGATCCGGCCAACACCGGGAAGCGGACAGCGCCCTCCGGTCACGGCGGGGAGCAGGTTAGGCAAGCCTCACAAACGGTGATCTCGCGCCTGCCCAGCGGGTTCCCGGGCCGGGGAACGGCGGGGGCCGATCCGGCGGGGCGGCGCGGCCGGGATCGCCCGGTGCGGGAGGAGGGCCGAAAATCGCCGCCGATCGGTGGAATACCTGCCGCCACAGGGCCGATCGGCCGTCCCACCCGCCGCTCGCCGAGCACCGGTAAAGGCGGTCCCGAGGGGGGGCGTGTGGAGCGGCCGGGGCAACGAGGGGCGGCTGCTGGGAATTCAGGGGGCGGTGGGGCCGGACGGGGAGAGGATCCGGGAGAGGCCGAACTCGAAGCGCTCGGTGAAGGCGGCGTCCTCCAGGTGCGGGGCGACCCGGGCGAGCGCCGGGTAGTCGCCGCCGGCGAGGGCCGGGCCGAGGGTGTGCACGCCGTCCTGGGCGGCCAGGGCCTGCTCCTCCTGGGCCAGGCCGAGGGTCAGGTACTGGATGGTCCAGAACACCCAGGACGCGTGGCGCTCGTCCAGTCCGCCGTCGAGGAGCGCGGCGATCATGGCGTCGGTGAAGCGCAGGGTGCCGGGCTCGGCGGCGTAGGTGCCGGCGACGATGACCGCGCCGTCACGGTGGGCCAGCAGGCACCGCCGGTAGCGGTGGGCGAGCTCGCGGGCCCGTTCGCGCCAGGGCGCGGGCAGGTCGTCGAGCGGGATCTCACCGACGATCGCGTCCGCCATGAGTTCCAGCAGGCGGCCCTTGGTCTTGGCGTGCCAGAGCACGGTGTTCATCCGGACGCCGAGCCGTTCGGCGACGCCGCGCACGGAGACGGCGGCGGCGCCCTTGTCGTCCAGCAGGTCGAGGGCGGCGCGGACCACCGTGTCGGAGTCGAGTCGGGTCCGGGGGGCGTCCGGGGCTTGCTTCTTGGTCACTGACCTAGTCTACTGGAGCCAAGTCATTGGTCACTGACCAAGAGAGGGATGAGTCATGGAACAGGTCGTCATCGCCGGCGGGGGCCCGGTCGGGCTCTGGCTCGCCGCCGAACTCCGGCTGCAGGGCATCGAGGTCACCGTGCTGGAGAGCCGCACCGAACCCGACCCGCACTCGCGGGCCACCACCGTGCACCCGCGCACCCTGGAACTGCTGGCCTGCCGCGGCCTGGTGGAGCCCTTCCTCGCCGAGGGCGTCCGAATCCCCGGCGGGCACTTCGCCGCACTGCCGCCCCGGTTGGACTTCAGTCGGCTGGACACGCCGTACCCGTTCACGCTCGCACTCCCCCAGGTGCGCACCGAGGCACTGCTGGCCGAACACCTCCGCTCGACCGGCGCCCGGCTGCTCCGCGGACACCGCGTCACCGGGCTGGACCAAGGCGACGACGCGGTCACCGTCCACGTCCACGGCCCGGACGGCCCCCACCGGCTGCGCACCGCCTACCTGGTCGGCTGCGACGGCACCCGCAGCACCGTGCGCGAGGCGGCGGGCATCGGCTTCCCCGGCACCCCGGCCACCGCCTGGGCCTGGATGGCGGACGCCGTGCTCGACGCGCCACCGCGCTGGCGCTCCGTCTCCAACGAGCAGGGCACCGTGATGGTCTTCCCGCTGCCCGGCGGGGTGCACCGGGTGGTCGGCAACGACACGGCGACCGTCCACACCAAGCCCGGCCCGCTGACCTTCGAGCAGTTGCGCGCCAAGGTCCGCGGGATCACCGGGACGGACTTCGGGATGCGCGAGGCCGGCTGGATCTCGACCTTCGGCAACGCCTCCCGCCAGGCCGACCGGTACCGGCACGGGCGGGTCCTGGTGGCGGGCGACGCCGCGCACTCGCACTTCCCGGCCGGCGGGCCCGGACTCAACGTCGGCATGCAGGACGCCGCCAACCTCGGCTGGAAGCTCGCCCGCACCATCACCGGCGCCGCCCCCGACGGCCTGCTCGACAGCTACCACGCCGAGCGCCACCCGGTCGGCGTGGAGCTGCTGCGCTCCACCCACGCCCAGTCCGGGCTGATGACCGACCACTCGCGGACGACGCTGGCCCTGCGCGGCCTGCTCGCCGAACTCATCACCGGCGTCGACGAGTTCTCGGACGAACTGGCCGGTCGCGCGGCCGGCCTCACGACCGCCTACCCGGCCGACCCCGCCGGCGGGGCGCACCCGCTGACCGGCTCCCGGGCGCCCGACCTGAGGCCCGCCGGGCCCGCGGACGGCACCGGCCTGTTCACGCTGCTGCGCCCGGGCCGCCACGTCCTGCTCGACCTCACCGGCCGGGCCGGCGCCGAGTTCGCCGCCCTCGCCCACGCCACCAGCCCGGGCGTGACGGTGCACAGCGCGCCGCTCGCCGCGTCGCGGCCCGCCTGGCTCGGCGTCACCGCCGCCCTGGTCCGGCCCGACGGGCACCTGGCCTGGCTCACCGAGGAGCAGCACCTCCCCGCACTGGTCACGGCCGCGCACGCGGCCGTCACGGCGACGACCGCCCACCCTTCCGCCGCGATCCCTCTACGCTGAGGAGCGATCGGCCCACGGGCGCCCTCTCCGGAGCCCCGAGGGCCGGCGGCAGCCGCTCGCGCAGGTCCGCGGCGCCCTGCCGGCCGCCGACCTGATGCCGCTCACCACCACCCCGGCCACCCGCCGAGCCCGCACCGGAGCCGCCCGATGACCACCCTCCACCTCGGCGTCGACGCCGGCGGCAGCCACACCCGCGCCGTCCTCCTGGACGCCGCGGGCGCCGTCCGGGGCCGCGGCGAGAGCCCCGGCGCCAACCCCGCCGGAGAGGGCCCGGAGCCGGCGCTCGACCGGCTGGCGGCGGCGGTCACGGCCGCCCTCGACACCCGCGGCCCGGACCGCATCGCCGCCTGCCTGATCGGCCTCGCCGGGTACCGCTCCCTACCGGACCCGGACGCGTTCGCCGAGCGCTGCCGGGCCGCCCTCGGCCTGCGCCACCCGGTACGACTCGTCCCCGACACCGTCCCGGCCCTGGCCTCCGGCGGCGTCACCGACGGCCACGGCACCGTCCTGATCGCGGGCACGGGCGCGATCTGCGTCCGGCTCGCCGGTGCCCGCACGCTCGCGCACACCGGCGGGCTCGGCTGGCTGCTCGGCGACGAGGGCGGCGGCTTCTGGCTCGGCCGCGAGGCCCTGCGCCACGCCCACGCCGACCCGGCCGGCCCGCTCGGCACCGCCGTCCGCGCCCGCTGCGCCGCCGACTCCCCCGACGCCCTGCTCCGCTGGGCCTACGCCGGCCCGCCCCGCCGGCTCGCCACCCTCGCCCCGCTGGTCTCCCGGCTCGCCGCGCAGGGCGACCCGGCCGCCCGCGCCATCGCCGACACCGCCGCCGACCACCTGGCCGCCCTCGCCCGCGCCACCGCCGCCCCCACCGAACCCCTGGTCCTCACCGGCTCGGTGGCCACCGCCCCCGGCCCGATCCGCGAGCGCCTCCACCACCTCCTCGCCGACCTCCACCCCCGCCTCCCCCGCACCGACCCCGCCACCGCTGCCGCCCACCTCGCCACCCGCCTCGCCACCGGGCGGTAGACGGCCCGGACGGATCACCAACCCGGCCGCGCCCCACCGGAAATGGCATGCACGCCACTAGCCAACCGGTCAGTAACGCCCCTACCGTCGAGCTCCCGTGGCTTCGACGGAGGAGCTCCCCTTGCGCCTACGCCCCCACCCCCTGCGCTTCCCGGCCGCCGCCGTCGCGTCGGCCCTGCTCGTCACCGCCGCCCTGACCACCACCCCCACCGCCGCCGCCCCCGCCGCCCCGACCGCCACCGCGGCCGACTACTGCGGCGGCCACTGCCGGGACATCCTGCCGCCCGGCGAGAACGGCAACGCCACGCTCGCCGAGATCCTGCTCAACCGGATGTTCGGCAGCCGCCCCGCCCACACCGACGACCAGCTCGGCCCGTACGCCGCCCTCGCCTCCGGCTACCCGGGCCTGACCGAGGCCAAGCTGCGCGACTTCTTCAACGACGCCTCCTTCGGCGTCCCCGCCGACCAGGTGGCCAGCACCATCAGCCCGCGCGCCGACGTCACCATCGTCCGCGACAAGGCCACCGGCGTCCCGCACATCACCGGCACCACCCGCTACGGCACCGAGTACGGCGCGGGCTACGCCGCCGCCCAGGACCGGCTGTGGGTGATGGACCTGTTCCGACACGTGGGCCGCGGCCAGCTGTCCGGCTTCGCCGGCGGCGCCGCCGCCAACCGCCAGCTGGAGCAGAGCTTCTGGCAGGCCGCGCCGTACACCGAGGCGGAACTGCAACAGCAGATCGACGCCCTGGCGGCCCGCGGCGGCCGGGCCGCCCAGGCCCTCACCGACGCGAACGCCTACCTCGACGGCATCAACCAGTACGCCAAGGAGTCCTACAACGCCCGCACCTTCCCCGGCGAGTACGACCTGACCGGGCACATCGACCCGATCACCAACGCCGGGTCGATCGAACCGTTCAAGCTGACCGACCTGGTCGCCCTGGCCTCCGTGGTCGGCGCCCTGTTCGGCTCCGGCGGCGGCGGTGAACTCGCCTCCGCCCAGGTCAAGTCGGCCGCCGAGGCCCGCTACGGCAAGGACGCCGGGGACGCGGTCTGGAAGTCGCTGCGCGAGGCCGACGACCCGGAGGCCGTCCAGACCCTGCACGACGGCCAGCGCTTCCCCTACGCCCCGGTCCCCGACGCCCCGCAGGGCGAGGCACTGCCCGACCCCGGCTCGGTGGTGCCCGAGCGGATGATCTACGACGCCACCGGCACGGGCGCCGGCGCCGCGAGGACGGCCGCCCCTGGCGTGCTGCCCGGCAGCCTGCTCACCGCCAAGCACGGCATGTCCAACGCCCTGCTGGTCTCCGGCGCCCACACCGACGACGGCCACCCGGTCGCCGTGTTCGGCCCGCAGACCGGCTACTTCGCCCCGCAGCTGCTGATGCTGGAGGAGATCCAGGGCCCCGGCATCAGCGCGCGCGGCGCGGCCTTCGCCGGCCTGAGCTTCTACGTGCAGCTAGGCCGCGGCCAGGACTACGCCTGGAGCGCCACCTCCGCCGGGCAGGACATCACCGACACCTACGCCGTCCCGCTCTGCACCACCGACGGCTCCCCGGCCACCACCGCCGCCGACTCCTACCTCTGGCACGGCCAGTGCGTCCCCTTCGACCGGCTGGAACGCAAGAACACCTGGAACCCGACCACCGCCGACTCCACCGCCGCCGGCTCCTACACCCTGGTCATGTACCGCAGCAGGTACGGCCTGGTGACCGCCCGCGGCACGGTCGGCGGCGCCCCCGTGGCCTTCACCTCGCTGCGCTCCACCTACCGGCACGAGGCGGACTCCATCATCGGCTTCCAGGAGCTCAACGACCCGGGCGCGGTGCACGACGCCGCGAGCTTCCAGCAGGCGGCGCAGGACATCAACTACACCTTCAACTGGTTCTACGCCGACTCCCGCGACATCGCGTACTACAACTCCGGCAGCAACCCGGTGCGCGCCCCCGGGGTCGACGCCGGCCTGCCGCTGCGCGCCGAACCGGCCTACGAGTGGGCCGACTTCGACCCCGCGACCAACACCGCCCGGTACACCCCGGCGGCCGAGCACCCGCAGTCCGTCAACCAGGACTACTACATCTCCTGGAACAACAAGCAGGCCGACGGCTTCACCTCGGCCGGGTTCGGCAACGGCTCGGTGCACCGCGGCAACCTGCTCGACGACCGGGTCAAGGCGCTGCTGCGCAACGGCGGCAAGGCGAGCCGGGTCTCGCTCACCCAGGCCATGGCGAGCGCCGCCCTGGCCGACCTGCGCGCCGAGGACGTCCTGCCGGACCTGATCCGGGTGCTGCGCAGCGCCCCCGTCACCGATCCGGCCGCCGCCACCGCGCTCCAGCAGTTGGAGGCCTGGCTGGCGGACGGCGCCCAGCGGAAGGAGACGTCGCCCGGCAGCCACGGCTACGCGGACGCCGCCGCGATCCGCATCCTGGACGCCTGGTGGCCGCTGGTCGCGGAGGGCGTCATGCGGCCCGGCCTCGGGGACCAGCTGTTCACGGCCCTGACCGGCGCCCTGCAGATCAACGAGTCACCCTCCGGCGGCCAGACCGGTCCCGGCAGCGGCGGCCCGGTGAGCGCCAACGAGGCGATCCCGCACAAGGGTTCGGCCTTCCAGTACGGCTGGTGGAGCTACCTGGACAAGGACCTGCGGTCCGTCCTGGGAGACCAGGTGGCCGGCCCGCTGGCCCGCCCGTACTGCGGCGGGGGCGATCTGGCGGCCTGCCGGGGCGTGCTGCTGGACACCCTGAAGCGGGCGGCCGCCCAGACCCCGGCCCAGGTCTACCCGGGCGACGCGGACTGCTCCGTCGGCGACCAGTGGTGCGCCGACACGATCATCCAGCGCCCGCTCGGCGGTGTCACGGACGACAAGACCACCTGGCAGAACCGTCCGACCTACCAGCAGGTGGTGCAGTTCCCGAGCCACCGCTGAGCCCGTGCCCTGTAACGGCCGCGGGTGCCCCCGTCCACCCGGGCGGGGGCACCCGCGTGGAAGACAGCGGCCCGGGCCCGACGGGCGGGGACGGGGCGCAGCACCTAGCGTGGTCCGGGGCCGACCCAGGCGTCAGCGGCCCCCTAGGACCCCCGCGATTCCCCGGAGAGGCCCCACACCCGCCCAGGAGGTAAGCCGACCATGACCGTCTCCCTGTCCGAGCTCACCGGGGACTACGTCCTCGACCCCGCCCACACCCGGATCGGCTTCGTGGCGCGCCACGCCATGGTGACCAAGGTCCGCGGCTCCTTCACCGCCTTCGAAGGCAGCGCCCACCTGGACGGCGCCGACCCGGGCCGTTCCACCGCCCGGGTGACGATCCGGACGGAGAGCATCGACACCGGCGTCGAGCAGCGCGACCAGCACCTGCGCACCAACGACTTCCTGGACGTGCCGAACTTCCCGACCATCGCCTTCGCCACGACGGCGGTCGAGCCGCGCGGGGACGGCGAGTTCCGGGTGACGGGCGACCTCACCGTCAAGGACGTCACCCGCCCGGTCACCATCGACGTCGAGTACACGGGCAACGCCGTCGACCCCTACGGCAACCTGCGGGTGGGCCTGGAGGGCTCGGTGACGATCAGCCGTAAGGACTTCGGGGTGACCTGGAACGCGGCCCTGGAGGGCGGCGGCGTCCTGGTCGGCGACAAGGTCGTCCTGGAGTTCGACGTCTCGGCCGTCCGACAGGCCCAGTAGCGGCCGCAGGAGCCAGGAGCGGCCCGCCGGAGCCCCTGGGGCGCGGCAGCCCCAGCCACGGGCCCCGGAATCCGCCGGACCGGGCGGCGCAGGCCCGGTTAGGCTCCTGACATGGCGACAGACGGCTCCCTCGCAACCGGCCAGCGCTCCCTCGGCGATCCCACCCTCGACTACCCGTTGTGGCCCCCGCTCACCGCGGGCTGTCCCCGCACCGGCACCGAGGACGTCTCCTACCCCGTCGAGGTCGACTACGCCTACCGCGAGGCCGACGCGGCAGCCCTGTTCGCCCCGGGCGCGGACGCCGGGGCGCCGCGCGGCGGGCTGGAGCGGTGGGCCCCGCTGCTGCCGCCGCTGCTCGCGCCGGGCCTGGGCGAGGGCGGCACGCCGCTGGTCGAGCTCGAACCCGGGGTGTACGTCAAGGACGAGGCCCGCAACCCGACCTGGAGCCACAAGGACCGGCTGAACCGCTGCACCACCAGCGCCGCCGTGGGGGTCGGCGCGCCCGGGATCGCGGTGGCCTCCTCCGGCAACCACGGCGCGTCCGCCGCCGCCTACGCCGCCCGGGCCGGGCTGCGCTGCGTGGTGATCACCGGGCCCGACCTGCCGCCGGCCGTCGACGCGTTCCTCAACGCCTACGGCGCCGTCGTGCTGCCGGTGCCGTGGGAGGCCCGCTGGCCACTGCTGCGGCAGGTCGTGGACCGGCTGGGCCTGCACCCGGTCAGCAACCTCACCACCACCCACACCGGCCACGCGTACGGCCCCGAGGGCTACAAGACC
The DNA here is from genome assembly GCF_040685715.1 of Kitasatospora sp. NPDC088264. NCBI lineage: Bacteria > Bacillati > Actinomycetota > Actinomycetes > Kitasatosporales > Streptomycetaceae > Kitasatospora > Kitasatospora sp. NPDC088264. The sequence continues at coordinate 157,539 of NZ_JBFBIR010000008.1, read as the reverse complement.
GTCGCGTACGAGATCTTCCGGGACATCGGCGTGCCCGCCGCGGTGTTCGTGCCCACCGGCTACGGGGAGCTGCTCTTCGGCGTCTGGAAGGGCTTCAGCGAACTGCACCGGCTCGGCCTGGCCGACCGGGTGCCGCGCATCGTCGCCTGCGAGTCCGCGTCCGGTGCGCCGCTCGCCCTGGCCGTCCGCCAGGGCCTGCCGGCGGCCCGGGTGACGGTGGGGCCGAGCGAGGCGTACTCGATCGCCTCCCCGGTCGGCGGTTACCGGGGCGTGGTCGCGGTCCGCGAGAGCGGCGGCCGGGTGCTGGCCCTGGACGACGGCCAACTCGCGGCCGCCCAGGCCGAACTGGCCCGCTCCGGGCTCTGGACGGAGCTGTCCGCGGCGGCCGGGCTCGCCGGGCTGCGCAGCCTCGGCGGCGTCGAGGGCCTCGGGGAGGCCGAGGGGCCGGTGGTGTGCGTGTCGACGTCCAGCGGTTTCAAGGACCGGGGCGTCGGCGCGCGGTCGACCGCGCCGGCCACCCCGGAGTGGGAGGAGGTCCGCCGCCGGCTGCACGCGGCCGGAATCCGCGGCTAACGGGGCTCCCCCGACTCACGCCCGGCGTTGGAGGCCTGCTGTTCGCCGTCCGGTTCTCCGGCGTAGGGTTGGCGTTCGCCGCGGCCGCCCAGGCTGGTCCGGATCCGCACCGCCCCCGCTCCTCTCCGTGCGTCGAAGGGCTGTCACCGTGTCCCGTTCCCCCCGCCGTCTGCTCCCGCTGGCCGTCGCCGTCGCGGCGGTGCCCGTACTCGCCCTGCCGGTGGTCCCGGCCACCGCGGCCTCGTACGGCACTCCGACGATCACCTTCTCGGCCGGCTACCTGTCCGGCGCGGTCGGCGCCACCGGCGATCCGACGGTGTCCGTTGCGGTGGCGCAGAGCGGGGCCGCGGCCTCGGCGCTGACCGTCGCCGCCTCGGCGAGCACCCGCAGTGCCGTCGCGCGGACCGGCGACGTGGCGGTGACGGGCACCGGCGGCACCCGCACCCTGGCGGTCGCCGCGCAGGGCGTCGGCTACACCGACCTCACCATCAAGGTGACCGGCCTGGGCGGCAAGACCGCGACCCGCACCCTGCACTACGCGGCCTCCCCCGCCGTCCGGTTCCCGGCCGCCAGCCGCTACCTGACCGGTTCCAGCGACGCCTCCGCCGCGGTGGACGCGGGCGGCGGCTACATCCTGGTCGGCGACGACGAGTCCAACGTGCTGCGGCTGTACGACCGCAACGCCTCCGGCGCGCCGGTCCGCACCTGGGACTTCAGCTCCGCGCTCGGCGTCTCCAAGGAGATCGACATCGAGGCCGCGGCCCGGGTCGGCGACACGATCTACTGGACGGGCTCGCTCGGCAACAACAAGGACGGCAAGGTCAAGCCGGACCGGCACACCGTGTTCACCACGAAGGTCACCGGCTCGGGCGCCGACACCCAGCTCTCGCTGGCCGGTTCGTACCACGGCCTGCGCGACGACCTGATCGCCTGGGACGGCGCCCACGGCGACCGCTACGGCTTCGCGGCGGGCGCGGCGGACGGGCAGGCGCCCAAGCAGATCGACGGATTCAACGTCGAGGGGCTGGAGTTCGCCCCGGGCAGCACCACCACCGCGTACATCGGCTTCCGCGCGCCGCTGACCCCGGCGGTCACCGGCGGCCGCGCGCTGCTCGTCCCGGTCACCAACCTCCCGTCGCTGCTGTCCGGTTCGGCCTCGCACGCGACCTTCGGCGAGCCGGTCGAGCTGGACCTCGGCGGGCTCTCCATCCGCGACCTGCGCCGCAACGACCTCGGCCAGTACCTGATCGTGGCCGGCTCCTGGTCCGCCGAGGACAACTCCGCCCCGTACGCCCTCTACCGCTGGAACGGGCAGCCGGGCTCCCAGCCGGTCAAGCTGGTCGACCTGCCGACCAGCGACGCCGGCGCCTGGGAGGCCGTCCCGGACGTGCCGAACCTGGACGCCCCCGGCGCCCGGGCCCAGCTGATCACCGACGACGGCTCCGCCGACCTGTACGGCGACGGCACCGCCGCCAAGGACCTCGCCCAGCCGGAGTGGAAGAAGTCCCGCTCCACCTGGTTCACCCTGAACTGACCTGTGCCCGGCCGGGGCGGGCACACGAACCGCCCGCCCCGGCCGGGCCCCGCCGACCGCCCGGCTCAGAGTTCGACGAGCACCTTGCCCCGGCTCGCGGAGCGGTCCACGTACAGGCTGCGGTAGGCGGCCGGGATGTTGTCGAAGCCCCGGTGGACGGTCTGCTGGTAGCCGAGGTCCCCCCTGCGGACCAGGGCGCCCAGCTCCTGCCGCAGCGCCGACCAGTTCTCCTCGGTGAACCACTCCAGCGAGAAGATGCCGCGGATGGTGGTGCGCGGGAACATGATCATCGGCAGCAGCCGCGGGCCCGCCCAGTCGCCGCCGACCTGGCTGCCCCACTGCCAGCAGACCGCGACCCGGCTGTCCACGGCGAGCAGGGAGAAGACCGCGTCGGTGAGCGCCCCGCCGAGGCTGTCGAAGTAGCGGTCGATGCCGGCCGGGGCGAGCTTGGCGAGTTCCTCCCGCAGCCGCTCGGGGTCGTCGCCGTCGCGGTAGAGCAGGACCGCGTCGAAGCCCAGCTCACGCAGCCGGGCGGCCTTGGCCGGGGTGGCCGTGGTGCCGATGACCCGGGCCCCCCGGTGCCGGGCCAGCTGTCCGACCACCGAGCCGACCGCCCCGGACGCCCCGCTGACCAGCACGGTGTCCCCCGGCCGGACCTCCAGGAACTTCTCGACCGTGCCCCAGGCGGTCATCCCCGGGCCACCGAGGACACCGAGGGCGGTGGAGATCGGCAGGGCGTCGTCGTAGTCGCTCCGGTCCAGCCGCCGGTAGGCGGGGAAGACCATCGGGAAGGTGCCGGTCTGCCAGAATGCCGGGGCGCCGTTGCTGATCACGTGGGTGCGCCAGCCGCCGAAGCCCTGCACGAGGTCGCCGACGGCGAAGGCGGCGTCCGGCCCGGCCTCCACCACCTCCATGATGGAGTCCGCGCCCATGTGGTCGCCGATCGGGGTGTCCAGGGCGATCCCCTGGAGGTACGGGTCGACCGAGACGTACCTGGTCCGCAGCAGCATCTCGTCCGCGGCGAGGCGGACGTCCACCTCCTCGACCACCTTCCGGTACATCCGCTCGACGTCCGGCACGCCGTCCACGTGCTCGCGGACGACCCACTTCTCGACCCTCATGAGGTGACTCCAAACCGCCGGTCGGCGGGCCCGACCGGTTCGATGACCAGGGTGGGCGGCGGCGCGCTGTCGTCCACGGCGGCGGTGAACGGCCGACCGTCGTCGCGGCAGATGAACTGGACGACGTGCCGGCCGGCGGCGGCCGCCCGGATCAGTCCCCCCGTGGTCGCCCACACGCCGGAGAGGTAGAAGTTCGCCAGGCCGGGCAGCCCGGGCCCGTTGCGCTTGATCTCGTCCTCCAGGGTCTCGCCGCTCTCCACGAACGGCTGCCAGCCGAGCACCGTGCCGTCGTAGTTGCCGGTGTAGCGGACCTGGGTGAGCGGGGTGGACACGTCCTTGACGGCGACGGCGTCCCTCAGACCGGGGTGGTGCCCGTCCAGGAACTCCACGATGGCGTCCCGCACCCGGCGCTTCTCGCGCTGGTACTCGCGCCCGCGCCCCACCGGCAGGGTGTGCAGTTCCTCGCCCCGCCGCAACCGTGGCGCCTGCTCCGGGCCGGTGCTCAACTCCCGCCAGGGGGCGATGTCGCAGAAGTAGCTGGCGTAGACGACGGTCGTCGCGGCGGGCGACAGCTCGGGGTAGTGGCGGCTGCGGAACTGGACGTTGATGCTGGGGTGGCGGATGCCGGTGAGCCGGTCGGCGACCTCGTCCTCCAGCAGGTAGGTGGTGCACGGGTCCCCGGCCGGGAAGGGGCGGCGCAGGCCGAGGAAGACGGTGAGGTAGCCGGGGAAGACCATGCCGGGCTCGGTGATGGTCCGGGTGTACAACCGGCGGTAGGTGTCGTTCAGGTAGCGGCCCTTGAGCAGGTCCAGCATGGTGGTGCGTCCGTCGCAGGCGGCGACCACGATGTCCGCCCGGATCTCCCGGCCGTCGCTCAGCCGCACCCCGACGGCCCGGTCCTGCTCGACCAGGATCTCGGCCACCTTGGTGTTGTAGCTGATCTCACCGCCGAGCCGCCGGTAGCGCTGCTCGATCGAGCGGGCCAGCCCGAGCGAACCGCCCTCCGGCACCCCGGCCGACTGCCCTGCGTGCGAGGCGAGTTGGAAGTAGGTGGGCAGCACCGGGAAGTTGGGGTGCTTCTCGTAGAGCACGAAGTTGAACGCCTCGCGCAGCAGCGGGCTCCGGAAGCGCGCCGAGTAGTCGCTCATCAGCACCGTGATCGAGCGCCGGATGACGTTGAAGTACGGCAGGAACGAGGCGAGCATCCGCCAGCGCTCGGCCCGGCCCATCAGTCCGACCGGCTTGAGGAAGGGGTAACGGACCAGGGCGCGGCGGAACTTGCGCAGCCCTTCGCAGAACTGCCGGATCCGCCGGGCGTCCTCCGGGGCGAGGTCGAGCAGGTGCGCTTCCAGGCGGTCGGGGTCGGAGTAGAAGTAGACGGCGCGCCCGTCCCGGGTGCGCACCACGTTGAAGACGTCGAAGTTGCGCATCACCTTGCCCTGCAACGCGCCGAGTTCGAGCCAGATCTGGTGCATCTCGTTGCCGGGGCCGCTGCCGAGCAGCCAGCTCACGCAGCAGTCGAAGGTGAACTCGCCGCGGTCCCAGGCCGTGCAGCAGCCGCCGGGGAGTTCGTGCATCTCCAGGACGGTGGTGCGGTAGCCGTTCATCTGTGCGTAGCAGCCGGTCGACAGGCCGCCCAGCCCGCCCCCGACGATCACCATGGTCTGCCTGCTGGTGCTCATTCCGGTCATTCCGGCACTCCCACGGTGGCCCGGTCGAGTTGCGGCAGTTTGCCCAACTTGCCCGCATGCCAAGGTTCCTGGTTGTCACTGGGCCAGGCCCGGAACGGCCGGCCGAGCTCCCGGCAGAGGTACTGCGCGGCGTACCGGCCGCTGGTGGCGGCGCGGATCAGACCGCCGAGGCCGGCCCACTGCCCGGCCATCGAGAAGCCGCGCAGACCGGGCAGCCGCATCCGGTCCCGGTTGACCAGCCGGTTGGCGGCGTCCTCGGCCTCGGAGAAGGCCTGCCAGGCGAGGATGCTGCCGTAGGTGTTGCCGGTGAACCGCTCGGTGGTCACCGGGGAGGCGACGTCCACGACTTCGATCCGGCGGCCCAGCCCCGGGTACGTCCGCTCCAGGAACTCCCGGACGAACGCGGCGACTTCCTGCTTGCGCGCCCGGTAGGCGCGGCGGTCGCGGACCCGCAGGTCCTTCCAGGAGCGGTAGTCGCTGAAGTAGGTGCAGTGCAGCACCGACTTGCCGGGCGGCGCGAAGCCCTCCGCGTAGTCCGAGCGCAGTTGGACGACCAGGCTGTGCTGGAGCGAGCCGGGCAGCCGGGCGCCCTGCTCGGGCGACAGCAGGTAGGTGGTGCTGTGCGGTTCGCCCTCGGGCAGCGGGCCGTCCACGCCGACGAAGGCCGAGACCACGGCCGGGTACAGGTTGCCGGGCTTGTCCAGCAGCTCGCCGTACAGCCGGTCGGTGGCGGGGCTGGACCAGCGGCCTTCGAGCAGCCGGTCGAGCACCGTCGGCCCGTCGCAGGCGGCCACCACGTGGTCGGCGAAGTGCCGGGAGCCGTCCCGGAGTTGGACGCCAACGGCGCGGTCCCCCTCGACCAGGATCCGCTCCACCCGGCAGCGGTAGCCGACCACCCCGCCGAGCGAGGTGTAGCGCTCCTCCACCGACCGGGCCAGCCCGAGCGAACCGCCCTGCGGGAAGCCAGTGTTGCCGTTGTGCGCGGCGGCCAGGGTGTACAGGTACGGCAGCAGCGGGAAGCCGGCCGGCTCCTGGAGGAACATGTTGGGCAGCGCCCGCCGCAGCAGAGGGTCCTGGAAGCGCTCGGCGAAGCCGCTCATCGGGGTCGTCGCGGTCCGCCAGAAGAGCCGGAACGCGGGCAGCACGGTGCGCAGGGTGCGCAGCCGCTCGGCCGGGCCGCGCAGCGGCGGCGGGGTGAGGTCCCAGGGCAGGTCGATGGCGGCGAAGCGGCGCAGGTCCCGGCAGAAGGCGCGGATCGGCTTGGCGTCGCCGGGGGCGGTGGCCAGCAGGTGCTGTTCCAGCCGGTCCGGGTCCCCGTAGAAGGTGACGGCGCGGCCGTGTTCGTCGACGACGCGGTTGAAGACGTCGAAGCGGGTGATCGACTTGCCGTCGAGGGCGCCGAGTTCGCGCCACACCTGGTTCGCCCCGGTGCCCTCGGCGGTGCCGATCAGCCAGTCGATGCAGTAGTCGAACAGGTAGCCGTGCCGGGACCACGCGGTGCAGCAGCCGCCCGGCAGCACGTGCTTCTCGAAGATCCGGGTCTCCAGCCCGCTCATCTGCGCGTAGCAGCCGGTGGAGAGCCCGCCGATGCCCGCGCCGATCACGATGACCCGGGGCGGGCCGCCGGGGGCCCGCTCCCGGCTCGACCAGTCCGGCCCGCGCTCAGACCCGGCCATCGGCGGTGCCTCCGGCCAGGATGGCGCCCGCCAGTTCGGCGTTGCGGGCGGCGAACTCGGCGTCCAGCATCTCGGCGTGGCTGCCGTGCCCGGCGTGGACGGCCGTTCCGGCGCTGGAGGCGCCGTGCCAGGAGCCGTGCTCGCCGCCCGCGTGCAGCGCCAGCCGGTCCCGTTCGCACACCACGTTGAGCGGGGCCTTCAGGACTCCCAGGTTGGGGGTCCTGCTGCAGAACGCCAGGTAGTCCCGGGCCTGTTCGAGGGTCTCCTGGGCGACGATCCGGGAGCCGGTGTGCCGGTGCAGGTGCTCGTGGAGTTCGCGTTCGAAGACGGCCAGGTGCTCCTCGCCGAGCTCGAAGGGCTCGGGGATCCGGTAGGAGTCCACCACCAGGACGGAACTGACCGTACGGCCTCGGCGTTCGAGCTCCCGGGCCACCTCGAAGGCGAGGTTGCCGCCGAGCGAGTAGCCGAGCAGGACGTACGGCCCCGCCTCCTCCAGGTCCTCGACCAGGTCGGCGTAGCGGGCGGTCTTGTCGTCGCCGGTGAGGTAGTTGAAGGCGGCGAGCCGGTGGTCGGGCAGGTGGGCGGCGAGCTGGCGGTAGACCAGGCCGTGGCCGCCGGCCGGCGGGAAGCAGAACACCGTCCGCCCCTCGGGCGCCCCGGGGTTGAACCAGAGGTACGGCTGGCCGCCGGCGACCTCGCCGGTGATGATCTGCTCCAGCGTGCGGGCCATCCCGTGCAGGGTGGTCACCTTGAACAGCAGGCCGACCGGGATGCTGATGTTGAACTCGGTCTGCAGGTGGTGGATCAGCTCGATCAGCCGGATGGAGCTGCCGCCGAGCTCGAAGAAGTCGTGCTGGAGGCCGACCTCCGCCACGCCGAGCAGGTTGCTCCAGTGCTCGGCGGTGCGGATCTCGTAGAGGGTGACGGGCGGTTCGTGCTGCGCGCCGCCGGTGTCGATCCGGGGCTCGGGCAGGGCTGCCAGGTCGACCTTGCCGTTGGGGGTGAGCGGCAGGGCGGGCAGTTCGGTGAGGTGGGAGGGGATCATCACGGTGGGCAGGTGCTCGGCCAGGTGGCGGCGCAGTTCCCGGCGGTCCAGGGTGGTCCCCTCGGCGGGGACCAGGTAGGCGGCCAGCACGGCTTCGCCGGTGGAATCCTCACGGACCGTCACACAGGCCTGGGCGAGTTCGGGGCGGGCGGTGAGGTGGGCCTCGATCTCGCCGATCTCGATCCGGTGGCCGCGCACCTTGACCTGGTTGTCGATCCGCCCGAGCAGGTGGGCGGTGCCGTGGGCGTCCCAGTGGCCGAGGTCGCCGGTGCGGTAGAGCCGGACGGGCGGGCCGTCGAGCTCCAGGGTGGTGAAGCGCCGGGTGGTCTGCTCCGGGTCGTTCGGGTAGCCGGCGGCGACACCGGCGCCGCCGATCCACAGCTCGCCGGGCACGCCGGGCGGTACCGGCTCGCCGTAGTGGTCGAGGATGTACAGCGCGCTGTTGGGGAAGGGTCGGCCGATCGGCACCATCCGGCCGGGCTCCAGGGCGTCCGCGCCGCCCTCGTAGTAGCTGGTGTCGATGGTGGCCTCGGTCAGGCCGTAGGAGTTGACCAGCCGGGTGTCCGGCCCGCACAGGGCGCGCAGCCGCCGGTGCTCGGCGGCCTTCCAGGAGTCGGAGCCGACGACCAGCAGCCGCAGGAAGTCCAGCCGCAGGCCCTCGCGTTCGCAGTGGGCCAGCAGGCCGCGGGCGACGGCGGGCACGAACTCGCCGCAGTCGACGGCTTCCTCGCGCATGGTGCGGTACAGCCGGGCGGTGTCGAACAGCAGGTCGCGGTCGACCAGGACGAGGGTGCCGCCGGTGCTCAGCGCCCGGGCGAGGTCGCCGGAGAACACGTCGAAGGCGGTCCCGGCCATCTGGAGGTGCACCCGGGCCTCGGTGTCGAGGCGGTACTCGGCGCGCCAGCCCGCGGTGACGGCGGCGAGGTTGCGGTGGTCGACCCGCACGGCCTTCGGGCGGCCGGTGGAGCCGGAGGTGTGGATGACGTAGGCGGGGCGGTCCGGGTCGGCGGCGGGCAGCGGGCCGCTCTCGGCGGCGGGCCGGTCGAGCTCGTCCAGGGTGACGGGGCGGACGGGCGGTTCGGTGCCGAACGGGTTCCGCTCCGCGACCACGACGAGGGCCGCTCCGGCGTCGGTCACCTGGTAGGCGAGCCGGTCGGCCGGGTGTCCGGGGTCGAGCGGCAGGTAGGCGGCGCCGGCCCGCCAGATCGCCAGCAGGACGACGATCAGCTCGGGTGACTTGTCCAGGCAGACCGCGACCACCGAGCCTTCGCCGACACCCAGTTCGCGCAGCCGCAGGGCCGTCCGCTGGGCCCGCCGGTCGAGTTCGCCGTAGGTGAGGCGGCGGGCGCCGTCCGGGCGGGGGGCCGTGACGGCGACGGCCTCGGGGTGTTCGGCGGCGGCCTTGGCGACGAGTTCGGGCACCGGGGTGTCGTGGTCCGCCCGCCGGTCGGCGCCGCTGAAGCCGGTGAGGATGCGGCGGCGTTCGGCCTCGTCGAGCATCCGCAGCCGGCCGACCGGGCGGTCGGCGCCGGCGCTGGTCATGGCGTCCAGCAGGTTGCGGTAGTGCGCGGCCAGCCGCTCGACGGTGGCGGCGTCGAAGAGGTCGGAGTTGTACTTGAACACGCAGTGGAAGCAGCCGTCCGCGCGGTCCTCGTAGGCGGACAGCGTCAGGTCGAACTGCCCTTCCTCCTCGGGGAGTTCGATGTACTCCAGGCGGTAGCCGAAGCGTTCCACGGCGACCTTGTGGGTGAGCAGGATGAACATCGCCTGGAACACCGCCGAGCGGCTGGGGTCGTGCTGGAGCCCCAACTGCTCGACCAGCAGCGGGAACGGGTACTCCTGGTTGTCCAGGCCGCCGAGCACGCTCTCCCGCACCCGGGCCAGCAGCTCGGACACGGTCGGCTCCCCGGCCAGGCTGACGTGCAGCGGCAGCGGGTTGACGAAGTAGCCGTAGACGGAGGCGAACTCCTCCTGGGTGCGGCCGGTGACGGGGCTGCCGACCACGATGTCCTGCTGGCCCGACCAGCGGTGCAGCAGCAGGTAGTAGGCGCTGAGCAGCACCATGAACGGGGTGGCGTGGTGCGCGCGGGCCAGCTCGTGGACGCGGGCGGTCAGGTCGGCGTCGAGCCGGAAGAACGCCGAGGCGCCGTTGTGGGTCTGCACGGCCGGCCGGGGCCGGTCGGTGGGCAGGGCGAGGACGGGCATCTCGGCCGGCAGGTGGCCGCGCCAGTAGTCGAGCATCCGCCGGGCGTCGGGGCCGGCCAGGAAGCGGTTCTGGTGGTTGAGGAAGTCGAGGTAGCGGGCGGCCACGGCGGGGAGTTCGGGGGTGCGGCCGTGGCGCAGCGCCTCGTAGACCTCGAACAGCTCCTCGATGAAGGTGAAGGTGGAGATCGCGTCCGAGACGATGTGGTGGACGGCCTTCATCAGGACCCAGCGGTCCGGTCCGCGCCGGAACAGTCGCAGCCTGACCAGCGGGTCGTTCGCGAGGTCGTACGGCCGCCGGTACTCGGCGACGATCAGCGCGTGGATCTCCTCCCAGGGGCGGCCCTCGACGTCGAACAGTCCGGTGTCGGCCACCGCCTCCGGGCGGATCCGCTGGACCGGTCGGCCCTCCTCGGCGGTGAAGGCGGCCCGCAGCCCGGGGTGCCGGGCGACCAGCGCGCGGAAGGCGGCGAAGACCAGCTCGGGGTCGAGCTCGGCGCGCACCTCCACCGCGCCGCCGATGTTGTAGGCGAAGCCGTCCGGGTGCAGCTGGCGCAGGAACCACAGCGCCTGCTGGTTGTGGGTGAGCGGGTAGCGGGCCTCGTCGGTGTGCAGCTCGACCTCGGCCTGCTCGGGGCCGCCCTCGGCGTCGAGCCGCTCGGCCAGGCCGGCGACGAGCAGGTCGACCAGGTCGCCGACGGTGCCGTTGCTGAGCAGCGCCACCACCGGCAGGGCGACGCCCAGTTCGCCGTGCACCCGGGCGCGCAGCTCCATCGCGAGCAGCGAGTCCAGGCCGTGCGCGCCGAGCCTGGTGTCCGGGGCGATCCGCTCGGCGCCGATCCGCAGCACGGCCGCGGCGGCGGCGGTGAACCGCTCGGTGACCAGCCGGTGCCGGGTCGGCGGATCCGCCGTGCGGTAGGCGTCCAGGAAGCCGCCGGTCTCGGCCGGGGCCTGCTCGGCGGCGCCGGCGGCCAGGTCGGCGACCAGCGGCGGCGGCGCGGGGTACCAGGCAAGGAAGGTCGGCCAGTCGACCACGGTGGCGACCAGCAGCTGGGCGCGGTCCTGGCCGAGGACGCGTTCCAGCACGGCCGTGCCGGCGTCCGGCGGGAGCGAGCTCATGCCGCGGGCGTCGCGGTAGTGGGCGACCAGGCCCAGTTCCTCGATCATGCCGGTGGCCCAGGGGCCCCAGTCGAGGCTGAGCGCGGGCAGGCCGGCGGCCCGGCGGTGGTGGGCGAGGGCGTCCAGGAAGGCGTTGCCGGCCGCGTAGTTGGTCTGCCCGGCGGTGGTGAGCAGCGAGGCGACGGAGGCGAACAGCACGAAGTGGTCGAGCGGTTCGTCGCGCAGCAGCCGGTGCAGCAGGTGGCCGCCGACCACCTTGGGGGCGTATCCGGCGTCGAAGGCGGCTCGGTCCATCTGCGGCACCAGCACGTCCTTGACCTGCCCGGCGAGGTGGAACACCCCGCGGATGGGCGGGCGTTGGCGTTGCCGGTAGTCGGCGAGCCAGGCGGCGAGGGCGGTCTCGTCGGTGACGTCGACGGGGGCGAGCAGCGGTTCGGCGCCGAGCGCCTGGAGTTCGCGCAGGAAGGCGATCCGCTCCCCGGCCGGGCTGGCGGGGTCGGTCCGGTACCACTGGTCGCGCTCGGGCAGCACGGTACGGCCGACCAGGATCAGCCGCCGGGCGCCGCGCCGGACCAGGGTGCGGCAGAGCAGCCGGCCGAGCGCGCCGAACGCGCCGGTGACCAGGTAGCTGCCGTCGGGGCGCAGGACCGGCGGCAGCGGGCGGGTGAGGCCCTCGGCCCGGCGGAGCCGGCTGGTGCGGCGGTGGCCGGCCCGCAGGGCGATCTCCTGCTCGTCCCGGGAGGTGAGTTCGGCGAGCAGCGCCTCGGCCTGGTCGAGCGGCTCGGCGGCGGGGTCGAGGTCGATCAGGGTGCCGCGCTGGGCGACGAGTTCCTGCTGCCAGAGCACCCGTCCGATGCCCCAGGCGGGTGCGCCGAGCGGTTCGACCCGGTCGTCGGGGGCGGCGGCCTGGGTGCCCCGGGTGACGATGTGCAGCCGGGCGTCCGGGAGGGCGACGGGCAGGGCCTGCGCGAGGGCGATCAGCGCGTAGCCGCCGAGGGTGGCGAGCTGGTCGAGCCGGTCGGCCGTGGTGGTGTCGAGGGCGGGCTGGTCGAGGTTCCACAGCTGGACGACGGTGCGGTAGCCGGGGCCGAGGTCGGTGAGGAGCCGGGTGAGGTCCTCGGTGGAGTCCGGGCGGACGGTCGAGCGCCCGTCGCCGGGCCGGTAGTCGGTGCCGGGCCGGACCAGGTGGCAGCGGGCGCCGCGTTCGGCGGCCAGCGCGGCGAGGCGTTCGGCGAGGCCGCCGGCGTCGGCGAACAGCAGCAGGTCGCCGAGGTCCTGGTCGGCGGGCGCGGCCGGGGCGTCCGTCCAGGCGAGTTCGGTGAGCCAGCTGTCGATGGTGGCGAGGCCGACCGAGGCGGGGGCCTGCGCGACGTCGGCGACCCGGAAGCCGGTGATCCGGCCGACCGGGGTGCCGTCCTCGGTGTACAGGGCGAGGTCGCCGACGAGTTCGCCGCCGCCCTCGCGGGTGACGGTGGCGTGCGCCCACAGCGGCCGGTCGCCGGCCTGGTCGAGCCGGACCTCCTCGATGGACACCGGCAGCCGGACGCCGCCGTCCTCGGGTGTGAGCAGCCGGGTGGCCAGCAGGGTCTGGAAGCAGGCGTCGAGCAGCACCGGGTGCAGCTGGTGGTCGGCCGCCTCGGGGCCGAGCCGGTCGGTCGGGCTGATCCGGGCCAGTGCCTCGCCAGGGCTCGTCCACACCTCCTGGACGGCCTGGAAGGCGGGCCCGTAGTCGTAGCCGCGGGCGGCCAGGAGCCGGTAGCAGTCGGGGCCGTCGAAGCGCTGTCCGCGGGAGCGGATCGCCTCGGCGTCCAGCGCCGGCCCGTGGGCGCGGCGCTGGCCGGTGCGGACCCGGCCGCCGGCGTGCACCACCGGTTCGCCGCCGACCGGGGTGGAGGCGATGGTGAAGCGGGCGTCCTCCGGGGCGTAGCCGAGTTGGACGGGGGTGGGCTCGGTGTCGGAGAGGAACAGGGCCCGGTTCAGCTCGATCTCGGCGAGCACCACCTCGGTGCCGCCGGTGAGGGCGCGGACGGCCTGGGCGGCCATCTCCAGGTACCCGGCCGCCGGGAAGACCATCTGGCCCTCGATCCGGTGGTCGGCCAGGTAGGGCAGCCGCTCGGGGTCGAGTGCGGTGGTCCAGGCGGGTTGGGCACTCGCGGTGCGGCGGCCGAGCAACGGGTGGTCGACCTCGCCGAGCCGGACCTGCCGGACGGCGCTCGGCTCGACCCAGTACCGGTCGCGCCGCCACGGGTAGCCGGGCAGCGGCACCGGGCGGCCGGCCGGGTGCAGTGCGCGCCAGTCCAGTTCGACGCCCAGGGTGTGCAGTTCGGCGAGCGACCGGGTGAAGCAGGCGGGCTCGTCGGCGTGCCGGCGGATGGACGGCAGGGCGTGCGCGCCGTCGACGCACTCGCGGATCGCGTGGCCGAGCACCGGGTGCGGGCCGATCTCCAGGAACAGGCCGTGCCCGTCCTGGGCCATCCGTTCGACGGCGGCACGGAAACGCACCGGGTTGCGGACGTTGTGCCACCAGTACCCGGCGTCGAGTTCGGGGCCGCGGGCGAGGCCCTCGCGGGCGGTGAGGTAGAGCGGCAGCCGGGCCTCGTTGGGCTTGAGCGCGGCGAGCGCTGCGGTCAGCTCGTCCCGGATCGGGTCCATCCGCACGCTGTGGTACGGGACTTCGACCTCCAGGAAGCGGGTGAACACCTCCTGTCCGCGCAGTTCCTCGGCGAGTTCGCGCAGCGCGTCGGTGTCGCCGGCCAGGGTCACGGTGGAGGGGCTGTTGACGGCCGCCAGCGAGACCCGGGCGCGGTACGGGCGGATCCGGCGCTCCGCCTCGGCCTCCGGGAGGCCGACGGCGAGCATGGTGCCGGTGCCGGCCAGCCGCTGCTGGAGGCGGCTGCGGGCCAGCACCACCCGGACGGCGTCGGCCAGGTCGTACACTCCGGCCTCGTAGAACGCGGCGACTTCGCCGGTGCTGTGCCCGACCACCGCGTCGGGGCGCAGGCCGTGGCTGCGCCAGAGCGCGGACAGGCCCAGCTGGACGGCGAAGTTGGCGGGCTGGGCGAGCCAGGTCTCGGCCATCCGGGAGTCGGCCTCGTCGCGGTGCAGTTCGTCGAGCAGGGACCAGCCGGCCTGCTCGCGGATCTCCCGGTCGCAGGCCTGGACGGCCGCCCGGTAGACCGGTTCGTTCTCGTACAGGCCCCGGCCCATGCCCCACCACTGCGGGCCCATGCCGGTGAACACCCAGGCGAGGCGGCGCTGTTGGCGCTCCCGGGCGCGGCCCTGGAGCACCCGGGGGTGCGCCTCGCCGCGCTCGTGGGCGGCCAGCGCCTCGTCCAGGTCGTCCCGGGTGGAGTAGGCCACCGCGAGCCGCTCGGGCAGGTGCTGGCGCCGGTGCGCCAGGGTGTGGCCGAGGTCGTCGAGCGGCACCCCGGCGGCGAGCTCCCGACGGATTCCGGCGGCGAGTTCGGGCAGCCCGGCGGCGTCCTTGGCGCTCAGCGGCAGCACGGTGCAGGCCGGCTGCGGGGCCTGGGCGGCGGGCCCGGTGCTCGGCGGCTCCTCCAGCAGGACGTGCGCGTTGGTGCCGCCGAAGCCGAAGGAGTTGACGCCGGCCCGGGCCGGTCCTTCATGCTCGGGCCAGTCGATCGGGACGGTCGGGATGTCGAAGGGCAGCGCGGCCAGGTCGATGCCGGGGTTGGGCCGTTCCAGGTTGAGGTGCGGCGGGATCCGCCGGTGCTTGAGGGCCAGGGCGGTCTTGATCAGCCCGGCGACGCCGGCGGCGGCCTCGGTGTGCCCGATGTTGGTCTTGACCGAGCCGACGTAGCAGCGGTCGCCCGGGCGGCGGCCGTTGCCCAGCACCCGGCCGAGCGCGGCCGCCTCGATCGGGTCGCCGACCGGGGTGGAGGTTCCGTGCGCCTCGACGTACTGGAGGCTGCCGGGCAGCACCCCGGCCTCGGCGCAGACCCGTTCGATCAGGGTGACCTGGGCGTCCGCGCTGGGGACGGTGATGCCGTTGGTGCGCCCGTCCTGGTTGACGCCGCTGCCGAGGATGACGGCGTGCACCGGGTCGCCGTCGCGCAGCGCGTCCGACAGCCGCTTGAGGACGACCACGCCGACCCCCTCGGCCCGGACGTAGCCGTCGGCGGAGGCGTCGAAGGCGCGTGAGCGGCCGTCGGCGGACAGGAAGCCGCCCTTGGTCTCGGCGATCGTGTACTGCGGCGCCATGTGCAGCAACGCGCCGCCCGCCAGGGCGAGTTCGGTCTCGCCGCGGAGCAGGCTCTGGCAGGCGAGGTGCACCGCGACCAGGGAGGAGCTGCAAGCGGTGTCGATCGAGACGCTGGGGCCGCGGAAGTCGAAGCAGTGCGAGATCCGGTTGGACACCATCGTCATCATGGTGCCGGTGGCGGTGTGCGCGGCGAGCGTGCGGAAGTCCAGGTCGGCGAACTGGAGGATCTTGTAGTCGAGGGTGAAGGCCCCCATGTAGACGCCGACGTCGCGGCCGGCCAGCTCGCCGGGGCGCAGGCCGCCGTCCTCCAGGGCCTCCCAGCTGACCTCCAGGAGCTTGCGCTGCTGCGGGTCCATGTGCTCGGCCTCGCGCGGGCTGATGCCGAAGAAGTCCGGGTCGAAGGTGTCGAAGCCGTCGATGTAGCCGCCCCGGCCGCCGACCAGGCGGCCCGGTTTGGACCGGTCCCGACTGCCGAGCGTGCCGGTGTCGTAGCGGTCGGCGGGTGTCGCGGTGAGGCAGTCCCGACCCTCGACGAGGTTGCGCCAGTAGGTCCGGTGGTCGTTGGCGTGTCCCGGCAGGCGGCAGCCGATGCCGGTGATCGCGATCCGGTCGCAGGGCACGGCGAAGGGCGAGGTGTTCATGATCCAATCCGAGGGTGATGGCGTGGCGGCGCGGACACGGGCGGAGGAAGAGCGGCCTCGCGGGCAGGGTCAGACGGACGGCTCGGTGGTCTTCACCTGGCGCCAGGGGTGCAGCAGGGTGGCACCCACTTCGCCGGTGGCCGGGAAGGCGGCCGGATCGGCGAGGCCGACGGCGGTGGGCACCCGGCCGGGGCGCCAGGTGAAGCTGCCGAACACGTGGTCCCACAGCGAGAGGTCGGAGGCGTAGTGCCCGGCCTCAGCGAGGTCGGTGCTGTGGTGCAGTCGGTGGAGCTCGGGACCGGCCAGCAGGTGGCCGAGGAACCCGAGGCGGACGTCGATGTTCGCGTGAACGAAATACCCCTGCGCAAGAATGAATATTCCGACCACGAACACGGATTCCGCCGAGAAGCCGATCAGCGACAGCAGGAGTTGCACCACGGACTGCGCGACGAACACGTCGAGAATATGGTTCACACCGTTGTTCGCGACATTCACCTTGTCCGGCACATGGTGGACGCCGTGCAGGCGCCAGAGCCACCGGTTGTGGTGGGACCAGCGGTGGACGAGGTAGTCGCCGAGCGATCCGATCAGCAGCGCGAGCGGGATCTCCAGGGCGAACGGGAGCACCGGATGGGCCGCCCCGAGCACCTGCACCAGCGCCGTCACCAGCCCCTGGGCGAGCGCACCACCGGCCATACTCAGCACGAAGTACACGGTGTACCAGCGCAGTTCACGCCCACTCGGATGCCAGTCGGTCCGGTACGGGATCACCCGCTCCAGTACGGCCAGGTACCCGAGGACGCCGACCAGCACGAGGGGGGAGACCCGGTCGGGCTCCCAGTGGAAGTGCAGTGTGGCGACGGCCGTGCACAGCACCCCCAGGAGCAGAAGCGGATGAGCGAGCCGGCGTGCAATGGCGGACAGCACGCGCCCCCTTGGTTATTCGCGAACTAATGACTGGAAACGTCAGAGACTCTAGCTGGAGAGGTCAGCTACGGCAGTCATTCGACGTGTTAACGCCATAAATAACCCGATCGGAGGAAGATCTGCGCACGAAGTTGACACCAGACCGGCGCGAAAGGGGCGCGTTTGTTCGCAGGCGCTGGAGAAACCGGAGCGCAGCGGGGTCGAGCCCACGCCGGGCGAGGTCGCACGCCCCCTGACACAGGGGGCGGTCCGGACCCGGATCCGGCCCCCGGTCCGGCGAGGGCGGCGCGGGTGGCACCGGGCAAGCGCGAGCCGGGCGCGAGGGCGCGGGCCGTGCGGGTGGCGCCGCCCGTCAGGACCCCGCCAGCTCCGCCAGCCGCCACGCCGCCTCCGGCCGGTACGCCGCGAGGCGGTCGCGCAGGCCGCGCAGCTCGTACCCGACCAGGGCCGGCAGGGCCGCCGCCGGGGCGGTCTCCAGGGCGGGCCCGAGCAGTTGGACGGCCGTCTGCGGGTCGTGCGCGCAGGCGTGGCAGTCCGCCACCCGGACGGTGAAGAGGAGACGGCTGGAGGGGAGCTGGGCCGGGCCGAGCAGGCCGAGCGCGGTCTCGGCCGCGGTCAGCGCCCGGCGGGCCAGCCGGGGGTCGCCGACGACCGCGGCGAGGTCGCGCAGCGCGGCGGCCGCGCCGGACTCCACCCGCAGCCGCATCGAGGCGATGGAGAGCCAGGGCGCGTCGTCCTCGTCCCGGGCGCCGATGTGGTCCAGGTGCAGCCGGGCGCGGCCGAGGTGGCGAATGGTGGCCCGGACGTCGCCGGTGAGGGCGTGCGCACGGGCCTGGCCGATCTGGCCCATCGCGCCGGCCCAGTGCCGGCCGGGGGCGGCGCGGCCGGTCTCCCGGGCGTAGCCGAGGGCGGCGGCCGGGTCGCCGTCCATCCGGGCGAGGGTGCTCATGTCGCTCAGCGCGGCGACCTGGGTGGCCTGGTCCCCGGCGAGCTCCGCCCAGGCGAGCGCGCGGTCGAAGCAGGCCATCGCGGTGGCGTTGCGGCCGTCCTGCATCCGCAGCGCGCCCGCGGCGTGCGCGTGCTCGGCGGCCAGTCGGGCGAGCGGGCGGCGCTGCGCGGCGGGGGCGGCGGCGAGCCGGGCGAGCACGGCCTGCAAGGTGCGTTCGACGGCGGCGGCCAGGCCGGGCAGGCCGCCGGCCTCGCCGGAGCGCAGGTGGGCGGCGAGCAGCCCGGTGAGGGCGTGTGCGGTGGCGGCGTCCAGGGGCGGCGCGCCGGCCGGGTTCGCGGCGCAGAACTCGGCGTGCAGCGCGGCGAGTTCGACCGGGTCGGGGACGTCGCAGCCGTCGGCGCCGTGCAGCGGGCAGAGCAGGCCGTAGTCGGGCAGCCGGGGCGGCGGCTGGGCGGGGGCGCTCCAGCGGGCCGGGCCGCCGGGCCCGTTCGCGGCCGCGGTGGGCAGCGGGGGCCGCAGCAGGGCGGGCGCGAGGGGCGCCAGGGAGGGCAGTTCGGCGGTCTCGGCCCGCTGGCAGGCGGCCCGCAACTCACCGCCCGCGCCGAGGAGTTCGTCGATCCTGTCAGCGATCCGAGGGGTGACCCGGCGGGCGCCGTGCTCGATCTTGCTCACCGCGGTGTGGTCGTAGCCGATTCCGGCGCCGAGTTGGGCCTGGGTGAGGCCGGCCCGGCGCCGCCAGTGGCGCAGCCGGGCGCCGAAGTCCCGCCAGGCGCCCAACTCCTGGGCGGGCGGGGCGGCGGGTGGGGACGGAGGTGCGGACGCCGGTTCCACGGCCACGCGGTTCCGGTGCACGGCTGCCTCCTCCGGTCGCTTCCCCCGGGCCCCTCGCCAACCTTCCGACCATCAGGACGGTACTCGATGACACCCGGTCCGTACATGAGGTGGTCTCAACCACTCGGGCAAAAGCCCAGCTTGACGGAATTTGCCAACCCTATGCATCGCGTGCACCAGCCATTGACCAGAGCATGACGCCGTGTGAGGGTTCCGGCACCCGAGCGCGGACGGCCCGCACGGCCGTCCCCCAGACACGGCCCTGCGGTGGGCCACCAGCCCTGCCGTCCGCGGTCGAGGACCCCCACATGCGAGGAGCCTCGATGCAACGCAGAGTTTCCACAGGACGGTTGCTGACCACGGCGACCACCCTGACCGTGCTGGCCGGCATGATCGCCGCCACGGCCGGGCCGGCCACCGCCGCGCCCACCCCCTCTCCCGCACCACCCAGCGCCCTCGCGGCAGCCGTCAACGCCGCCGACGCGGCCGCGGCCGCCGGCCTGGACGCACTGGCCAAGGGCCCCGGCGAGACCTACGAGCGCCGGGCCGTCACCCCCTGGCTCGGCGGCCTCTACTCCGTCGCGTACGACCGCAGCTACCGCGGCCTGCCGGTGGTCGGTGGCGACGCCGTGGTGCTCGCCGACGGCCAGGGCAAGGTCCGCGGCCTCCAGTCGGCCGCCACCGGGCCGGTCGGCGGCTCGATAACCCCGCAGGTCAGCGCGGCGAACGCGGAGAAGACCGCGCGCACCAAGCTGGCCGCGGTGGACTCGGTGGCCGAGCGCCGCCTGGTCGTCCGGGTCAAGGACGGTGCGAGCCGGCTCGCCTGGGAGACCGTCCTCAAGGGCCGTACCGAGAGCGCGCCGAGCACGTTGCACGTCTTCGTGGACGCCGCCAGCGGCGAGGTGATCGACAGCTACGACGATGTCCGCGCCGGCACCATCAACAGCAAGTGGAACGGCCCCGGCCCGCTGACCATCAGCACCACCAACTCCGGCGGCTCGTACTCACTGCGCGACCCGAACCGGCCCGGCCTGACCTGTTCCGACTACAGCAGCGGCCAGGTGTTCAGCAAGTCCTCCGACTCCTGGGGCACCGGCAACCCCTCCAGCAAGGAGACCGGTTGCGCCGACGCCATGTGGGCGGCCCAGAAGGAATGGGACATGCTCCGCGACTGGCTCGGTCGCAACGGCCACAACGGCAACGGCGGCAGCTGGCCGGTCAAGGTCGGCCTCAACGACGTCAACGCCTACTGGGACGGCAGCTCCGTCTCCATCGGCCACAACCAGAACAACGAGTGGATCGCCGCCCAGGACGTTGTCGGCCACGAGTTCGGCCACGGCATCGACCAGTACACCCCCGGCGGCGCCAACAACGAGAACGGCCTGGGCGAGGGCACCGGCGACATCTTCGGCGCGCTCACCAAGGAGTACGCCAACCAGCCCGCGCCCTACGACTACCCCGACTACCAGGTCGGCCGGCAGGTCAACCTGGTCGGCCAGGGGCCGATCCGCAACCTCTACCAGCCCTCACTGGTCAACAACGACCCGAACTGCTACTCCTCCTCCATCCCCAGCACCGAGGTGCACGCGGCGGCCGGCCCGCTGAACCACTGGTTCTACCTCCTGTCGATGGGCTCCAACCCGGGCGGCGGCAAGCCGTCCAGCCCCACCTGCAACAACTCCTCGGTCACCGGCATCGGCGTCAAGCAGGCCGGCCAGGTCTTCTACGGCGGCATGCTGCTCAAGACCAGCGGCATGACCTACAAGCGGTACCGCACCACCACCCTGACCGCCGCCAAGAACCTCGACCCGACCTGCAACTACTTCAACCGGACCAAGGCCGCCTGGGACGCGATCAGCGTGCCCGCGCAGAGCGGCGACCCGACCTGCACCCCGTCCGGCAACAACGACTTCTCGCTCGCGCTCGGCCCGGCCTCCGGCTCGGTCCAGCCCGGCGCCTCGACCACGGCTACGGTCTCCACCGCCGTCACCTCGGGCACCGCGCAGACCGTCAACCTGACCGCCTCGGGCGCCCCGACCGGGGTCACCGCGACGCTCAGCCCCTCCTCCGTGCAGACGGGTTCGTCCGCGACGCTGACCCTGTCGGCCTCCTCGGGCGCCCCGGCCGGGACGTACGTGATCACCGTCACCGGCACCGCCGGCGCGGCCACCCACACCGCCCAGTACACCCTGACCGTCGGCGGCGGGGGCACCCCCGGCGGGCCCGCGCCCGACATCGACGTCGCCAAGGTCCAGGCCCACCTGACCCAGCTGAACACCATCGCCAGCCAGAACGGCGGCAACCGCCGGGCCGGCAGCGCCGGGCACAGCCAGTCCGTGGCGTACATCAAGGGCAAGCTGCAGGCCGCCGGCTACACCGTGACCGAGCAGACCTGCACCTCCTGCACCTACCAGTCCAACAACCTGATCGCCGACTGGCCCGGCGGCCCCGCCGACCAGGTCACCATGTTCGGCGCCCACCTGGACAGCGTCTCGGCCGGCCCCGGCATCAACGACAACGGCTCCGGCTCGGCCACCCTGCTGGAGAACGCCCTCGTCCTCGCCCAGCAGAACCCCACCCTGACCCGGCACGTCCGGTTCGCCTGGTGGACCGGTGAGGAGCAGGGCCTCCAGGGCTCGCAGTCCTACGTCGGCCAGCTCAGCTCCACCCAGCGCTCCGCGATCAAGTCCTACTACAACTTCGACATGGTCGGATCGCCCAACGCCGGCTACTTCATCAACAACATCACCTCCGCCGCCGCCGCGCCGATGAAGGCCTACTGGGACTCCCTCAACCTCCAGCCGGAGGAGAACGTCGAGGGCCAGGGCCGCTCGGACGACTACTCCTTCCAGCAGGCCGGCATCCCCACCTCCGGCTACGCGGCCGGCGCCGACGCCGTCAAGACCTCCGGCCAGGCGACCAAGTGGGGCGGCAGCGCGGGCCGTTCGTACGACTCCTGCTACCACCAGTCCTGCGACACCACCAGCAACATCGACCCGACCGCGCTGAACCGCAGCGCCGACGGCGTGGCCTACACCATCTGGAAGACCTCCGTCGGCGGCACCACCCCCGCCAACGACTTCTCCCTCGCGGTGAACCCGGCCACCGCCACCGTCAACCCCGGCGACTCGGCCACCGCGACGGTCTCCACCGCCACCACCTCCGGCTCCGCCCAGACGGTCAACCTGACCGCCTCCGGCGCCCCGGCGGGCGTCACGGTCTCCTTCAGCCCGTCCTCGGTGCAGTCCGGCGCCTCGGCCTCGCTGACCATCGCGACCGCCGCGAACACGGCGGCCGGCACCTACAGCATCACGCTCACCGGCACCGGCTCCGCCACCCACAGCACCAGCTTCTCGCTGGTCGTGGGCAACGGCCCGACCAACCCCGGCGGCACCTGGACGCCCGGCACCACCTACCAGGCGGGCGACGTCGTGACCTACAACGGGGTCAGCTACCGCTGCCTCCAGGGTCACACCGCCCAGGTCGGCTGGGAGCCGCCGATCGTCCCCGCCCTGTGGCAGGCCGTGTGACCCGCAGGTCACCTGCCTGACACCCCGTAAGCCGCTGCGCCGCGGTCCGTCGAGGGGGACGGATCGCGGCGCAGCCGTGTGCCGGGCACACCCCCGGGTCACCCGGCGTAACCGGGCCGCCACTCGACTGACGTACAGTCGGCTGCGGGGCGGGCCGCCCGCCCACGACGGCCGACCCCGAGGAGACTCCTGGTGACCACCGACACCCGCCCCGTACCGGAGCTGGCCGCCGAGGCCGTCGAGCAGTGGCGCAGCGAGGAGGCCGACCTCGTCGACCTGCTCGCCCGGGCGCAGCGGGGCATCGGCGGCATCGCCGCCTTCCGGCTCGGCCCCACGCCCACCGTGCTGGTCACCGACCCGGCCGCCGTGCAGCACGTGCTCGGCCGCCACCCCGACCGCTACGTCAAGCGCTCGCACCGCGCGCGGATGCTGGTCGGCGACGGCGTGCTCTCCGCCACCGGGGACGCCTGGAAGCGCCAACGGCGGCTGCTGCAATCACAGTTCACCGGCACCGGGATGCGCCGCTACGAACAGCGGATCGCCGCCGCCGCCCACCGGACGGCCGACCGCTGGGAGGGGTACGCGCGCAGCGGCGAGACCTTCGACCTCGGCGAGGAGATGCGCGGATTCGCCCTCGACACCGTCTGGCGGGCCCTCACCGGGCTGCCGCTGGACGACCGCACCGACCATGAACTCCGTTCTGTGGAACGGGTGGTGGCGGCCATGCCGACCCTGCCCACGGACGCCGGGGACGCCCGGGACGCCGTCGCCGCCGACCTCGCCCGGATCGACGCCGTCGCGCTGGCCGCCATCGACGCGGCGCGCTCGGCGACCGACGCCGAGGAGCCCGGCGTGCTGCGGGTCCTGCTCGACGCCTCGGCCCAACACCCCGAGTACACCGACCGGTTGATCCGCGACGAACTCGTCACCCTGCTCGTCGCCGGGCACGAGACCACCGCCACCACCCTGACCTGGCTCTTCCTCCTCCTCGACCGCCACCCCGAGGCGCGCGGCGCGGACCCGCAGGCCCTGGTCAGCGAGGCCCTGCGGCTCTACCCCCCGGCCTGGCTGCTCCCCCGGCACGCCGTCGAGGACGACGTGATCGACGGCCACCGCATCGCCGCCGGCACCGACGTCCTGGTCTGCCCCTACCTCACCCACCGCGACCCGGCCCTGTGGCCCGACCCCGAACGCTTCGACCCCTCCCGCTTCACCGCCACCGGCGCCCGCCCCGCCCAGCTCGGCGCGTACCTCCCCTTCGGCCTCGGCGCCCGCGCCTGCCTCGGCACCCAGTTCGCCGTCCGCGAGACCACCGCGCTGCTCGAACTCCTGCTGCCCGCCCACACCGTGCGGTTCCGATCCGTCCCGACCGGCTCCGCCTACAGCATCACCGTCCGCCCCGACGGGCCGACGCCGGCGGTGCTGGGCTGACCGATCCCGGTCGCGGTCCCGGTCGCCGGCGGGAGGAAGGCGTCGGCCAGTTCCTCGCCGGCGAGGGCGGCGTCGACGCGGGCGTGGATGTGCGCGTGGGTGACCGGGCAGTCCAGCGGGCGGTCGCGGTGGCAGTCGAGCATGTGGGTCAGAACGGCCGCGGCGCGCTCCAGACGGCGGGCGCGGGCCGTCATCTCGTCCCGCTGCGCCGCCAGCAGCGCCTTCCGCTCCGCCGCCTGCTCGCTCGCCATCACGGCGGCCGTCCCGGCGAGCGGGATCATGCCGTCCACGTGCCAGAGCTGGACCAGGGCGAGGCGTTCCAGGGCCGCCCGGTCGTACTGGCGCACCCGGCCGCGGCGGGCGGCGGGGGTGATCAGGCCGCAGTCCTCGTAGTAGCGCAGGGCGGGGACGGAGAGGTCGAAGGCCTTCGCGACCTCGGTGATCGAGTAGAGCTGCTCCACGCGTCGTCTCCTTCACGGCCGGCGGGTTGCACTCAAGCGCACTTGAGCGTGAAAGCTCAGGCAAGCCTAACTTCCTGCCGCAGCGAAGGGTTCGCCGCTCATGCCGCTCAGCACCGCCTCCGCCCCCAGCCGGACCTCACCCGGCCGTGCCGCCCCCGCCTCCGGCGCGCTGCTCGTCGTCGGCTTCGTCCTCCTCAGCCTCAACACCCGGGTCGCGTTCGGACAGGTCGGACCGCTCGCGCCGGTCGCCGGCTGGGGCCAGGGCACCGTCACCGTGCTCGGGCTGCTGCCCCCGCTGTGCATGGGCCTGTTCGCGCCGCTCGGCGCCGTCGCCCGGCGGCGGATCGGCGAGGAGCGCGGGCTGTTCTGGGCGAGCGTGCTGCTCGTCGCCGGGGCGCTGCTGCGCACCGCGGGCCTGCCCGGGCTCTACGCGGGGACGGTGCTGGTGGGCATCGCGGTGGCGGTCGTCAACGTGCTGATCCCGGTATTCGTCCGGGCCCGCTTCGCGCCCCGGCGGATCGGCACCATGATGGGCGTCTACGCCCTCGCGATGGGCACCGGGTCGGCCGTGGTCGCCGCCCTGGTCGCGCCGGTCGCCGACGCGTGGTCCTGGCGGGCCGCGATCGGCCTCGCCGTCCTCCCGGCCGTCCTCGCGGCGGCGGGCATGGCGCCGCAGCTGCGGGTGGAACGGCGGATACCGGCCGCTGCCGCGCCGGTGCACCGCCGGCCCGTCGGCCGCACCGCGCTCGCCTGGAGCCTGACCGCCTTCTTCGGCATCCAGACCCTGGTCTTCTACGCCACCCTCGCCTGGCTGCCCTCGATCCTGGTCGACGCGGGCCTCAGCCGCACCGCCGCCGGCACCGACCTGGCCGTCCTCATCCTCGGCCTCGCCGTCGGCGGCTTCCTCGCGCCCGTCCTCGCCGCCGCCCGCGCCGACCAGCGGCCGCACCTGCTCGCCGTGGTGGCCGTCTGCGTCCTCGGCCTGCTCGGCGTCGTGCTCGCCCCCGCCACCGGCGCTCCGCTCTGGGCCGGCATCATCGGCATCGGCATGGGCGGCGGCCAGGCCCTGGCCGCCGTGCTCTTCGCCCGCCGGGGCACCGACCACGACCACGTCGCCGCGCTCTCCACCATGGCCCAGACCTGCGGCTACCTCCTCGCCGCCACCGGCCCCGCCCTCACCGCCGCCCTCCACACCGCCACCGGCTCCTGGACGGCCCCGCTGCTGACCCTGGTCGGCCTGCTCCTGGCCGGCTCCGTCCTCAGCCTGCGCGCCGGCCACGACGCCCGGCCGTGACCGGCGTGGCTCCGCACCGGCGACCGCGCCGCCCCTCGATACTCCGGTAAGCCCCGAACGAGAGGACACCGATGGAATTCCTGGTCGACATGGTGACCACCGTCCCGGACGGAACCACCGAGGACGCGGTCGCCGACATCCGGGCCCGCGAGGCCCAGCGGTCGCGCGAACTCGCCGCCCAGGGTGCCCTGTTGCGGCTCTGGCGCCCGCCGCTCGCCCCCGGCGAATGGCGCACCTGGGGCCTCTTCAGCGCCCCCGACGAGACGCGGCTGGAACAGGCGCTCGCCTCCATGCCCCTGCGGGTATGGCGCCAGGACACCGTCACCCCGCTCGCCCCGCACCCCAACGACCCCGGCACGGGAGGCGCCCGATGAGCGACGAAGCCGTGCTGCGCGGCGTCCTCAACCGCTGGAAGGCCGCCGTCGACGCCCACGAACCCGAGCAGGCAGCCGACTGCTTCAGCGAGGACGCGATCTTCCAGGGCCTCCACCCGTACACCGTCGGGCGGGCCGGCATCAGTGCCTACTACGCCTCCCAGCCCCCCGATATGACGGCCGACTACCGCATCCTGGAGTCCCGGCGGCTCACCCCGACCCTCCTCCTCGGCTACCACAGCGTCGACTTCGCCTTCCCCGACCGCCCCACCCTCACCGTCAACCTCGGCATCCTGCTGCGGCGCTCCGACGACGGCTGGTCCATCGCCCACTACCAGGTCTCGCTGCTGCCCTGAACTGCGCCGACACATCCCATCGCCGCGATCCGTCGCACATCACGTCGTGAACCCGGCCCGCCGAGCACCCAGCTCGGCGGGCTGACGGGGGAGATGGCCCCGGGGGACATCGGACGTTGCCCTGACGTACCTTCCGCTGGAGGTGCGGGGTCGAACAAACTGGGAGGGACTGTCGCCGATCCCTCGAAGGGGCCTTTCCTGTGCGTGCCCATGACTCCGGTAGTGCGTTTGCCGCCGACCGACGACCGGGCCGTAGCAGTCGGCCGATGACTCCTGTGCGGCGCCCGTCCGGTGCCGGGGTCGTGACGCCGGCGGCGCTCACCGCCATGCAGCGGGCCGTGGGTAACGCCACGGTGAGCCGGATGCTGGAGCAGCACGACGAAGTCGTGGCCGACGTGCAGCGCTCGGCCGTCAACGAGGTGCTGAGGAGCCCCGGCACGCCCATGGCGGACGGGATCCGGGCCGAGATGGAGACCCGGCTCGGCGCGGACTTCTCCGATGTCCGGCTGCACACGGGTGCGACCGCCCGGGAGTCGGCGGCGGGGATCGGCGCCCGCGCGTACACCTCGGGCAGCCACATCGTGCTCGGCGCCGGAGGGGGCGACAAGCACACGCTCGCGCACGAGTTGACCCACGTCATCCAGCAGCGCAGCGGCCCCGTCGCGGGCACCGACAACGGGAGCGGGCTGCGGGTCAGCGACCCCTCGGACCGCTTCGAGCGCGAGGCCGAGGCGAACGCCTCCCGGGTGCTGTCCCGGCCGCTCGCCCGGTGGTCCGAAGCGGAGCACGCGGCCCACGCGCACGGCACGCAGGCCGGCGAGCCCTCGGTGCAGCGGCGCCCCACGGCGAAGCCCGCCGAGGAGGAGGGCGACCACACCCACGTCGACGCCGACTATCCGGGCATGCGGCTCATCCTGGACCAGAAGCTGACCGACGAGCACTACGAGAAGATCTACCAGCTCGCGGGCTCCGAGGAACGCGTGATCTTCGACGAGGACGGCAGCTACGGGTACATCAAGGTCGACGACGGCCTGGAGACCTACTACAAGCTCGTCAACATGGAGGTCGGCCCCGAGCAGGCGCAGGCGGACCTGAGCGGCCACGTCAACCGGCAGCGGGACTCCAGCTACCACGTCCGGGCCGGTGCCGGGACCTTCGAGGGCGCACAGATCGACCAGTTGCAGGACTTCGCCGCGCAGGGCGTGCGTCCCGGCCAACTGGTCGAGGTGAGCGTCGCGTTGCTGCGGCAGGCCAGCGGTCGTGCGCAGACGGTGGCGGGCGGGCTCGACGAGAAGCGACTCAGCGCCGCCGTCACCGGCATGAAGAACAGCGCCGCACTCGAACCGATCAAGATCCGGGTCGACGGGGGCGGCATCAGCCTCCAGGACGGGAACCACCGCCTGGGCGCGGCCGTTCAGCTGGGCGCCGCGTACGCGCCCTGCAAGATCGTCTGACCGCCCGTTCCGCTGCCGACCTCGCTGGTGATCCCGGCGAGGTCGGCAGCGGTGGCGTCTCAGTGGCGGTGGTGGTTGTCGGGTTGGGCCGGGTCGCCGGGGTGTTCCAATCCCTCGACGAGGGTGAGGCGTCGGGCGCGCTCGTGGTCGAGCCAGCGGACGAAGGCGGCGCGGCGGGCGGCCTCGGTGAGGTCGGCGGTGGGGTCGTGCTCCTCTGTGACGGTGTGCACGGAGCGGAGCGCGGCCCTCCAGGGGCCGGCGGTGACCCAGGTGCCGGGCGGAGCCTCGCGGAGGGCTTCGGCGAGGGCGGTCGGGAGGGTGTCGGGGTCGGCGTCGAGTTCGCCGTCGGGCAGGGCGAGGTGCCAGACGGCCGACGGCGGACGGGTGGTCAGGGTGCGGTAGTGGGCGACGTCGGCGGCGGAGGGTTCGACGTCGGCGGTGACCGCCGCGTAGACGGCTCGGACGGCTGGGCTGCCCTCGTAGGCGGCGGCGGTGATGGAGCCGAGTTCGACGGCGGCCTGCTGGTCCAGGCGGGCCGGGCCGGTGGACCGTACGGGCAGGTCGCGCTCGGTGGCGACCGCCTCGCACAACGCCTCGGTCAGCAGCACCTGGGCGACCCAGCGGCTGAGCTGGCGGTCCTCCGAACTGCCGGGCTGGGGCAGGGCGGTGGAGCGCGGGCCGGTGCGGAGGGCGGCGAGGCGGTGGTCGAGGGCGGCGCGCGGGAGGGGCTTTCCGTCGAGCAGACCGAGGGTCATGCCTCCACCTCCAGGGCGACGGTCGGGGAGTACTGGCAGCGGCCGAACCACATGACCTTGGCCAGCGCCCAGTACGCGCCGGGGTCGGTGGATTCGGGGGCGGCGATCTCGAAGGCCACGGTCGAGGACGATCCGGCCGGGACGGTGAAGCCGCGGACCGGGTCGGCGATGGCGTCCCAGGTGCCCCAGGGGGAGACGAGTTGAAGTTCGCCGCGGATCTCGCCGCGGGTGCGGTTGGTGAGGGTGAGGCCGAGGGTGGTGCGGCCGCCCGCGGTGACGCGCAGGGTCTCCTCGGAGACGGCGACGTCCAGGCCGGTGTCGCGGCCGGTGGTGGCCTTGGTGCCCTGGGCGATCGTCCAGTCCTCGGGGGCGTCGCCGGGGACGGGCAGCAGGTTGGGGAGGTCGCCGACGGCGATGGTCACGACGTCCTCGATCTCCTGGCCGTCGTGCACGATCCGGACGGCGGCGAAGTGCAGGCCGGGCAGGACTTCGGCGGGCGGGGTGAGGGTGACCGGGAAGCGCAGGTGGCCGCCGGGCTCCAGCCGGTAGGGGCGGCTGCCGAGGCTGGTCTGCCAGCCCTCGGGCGGCAGGACGACGGCCGCGCCCTCGACCGCCGCGTCGCGCAGTTGTGAGGACAGGGCGACGGAGAGTTCGACCGCCTCGCCGTCCGTCCGCAGCAGGCCGGGCGAGGCGCCGACGGAGACCGGCAGGTAGCCGAGCGGCGCCGGACCCCGGTTGTGCAGCCAGTAGCGGGCGTGGACGGGTTGCGCGGGTTCGGCGACCGGGCCGAGGACCGGGCCGCCGGGCTCGGCGGCGACGCCCGGGGCGGCGAGCAGGGTGGCGATCTGCGAGCCGGCGAGGTCGACGCGTTCGACGGCCTCGCCGAGGGGGCGTTCCAGCAGGTCGGCGGGCCGCAGGTGGCTCAGCCCGAGTGCGCCGCCGAATTCCGCCGTGCGTCCGAGTCCGGTCGACTCGACCAGCCGGACGGCGAGTTCGCGCCCGACGGCCGCCGCCGAGCCGTGCGCGATGGGGTTGCCGGCGGGCTTGAGCGCGCCGAGCAGGACTTCGCGCTGCGGTTCGACCCGCAGCCAGGAGAGGGTGGCCGGCAGCGGCCCGTCCTGCGGCGGCGCGATCCGGGCGTGGAACGGGTGGTTGAACTCCTGGCCCTGGGCGGGCAGGGTCTGGCTCCGCCAGTCGCCCGGGCCGCCGACCAGTGCGTAACTGAACTCGTGCGTCCAGTGCTGGAGTTGGAAGGAGGCGCCGTCGGGCAGGGTGCGCCGGGGCGGGTCGATCCAGACGCCGGAGGGCCAGCCGGTGCAGGAGCGCATCAGGGAGAGGTGCAGGGCTCCAGTGGTGTCGACCGCGAAGCCGGGCAGGCCGAAGCTGAGCAACGCGACGGTGTGGTCGGCGAGTTGGTCCACGACGTCGGACGGGCAGACGGCTCCGATCCGGGCGTCGGCGAGGTCCGCGACGAGCGCGGCGGCGTCCGTGACGACCAGTGCGGGCAGCGCCCGCAGGTCCCGCAGGTCGGCGCCGGGCTGCCAGACCTCGGCGAGCGGGGTGAGTGCGGGCACCCAGACCGCGCCGTGCGTCTTGAGGACGCTCGCGTACTCCTCGCCGGCCCGCTCGATCAACTCCCGTGCGGCGTCGTTCTCTTCCGGCCCGCCGAGGACGATCCGGAAGTCGGGCAGGTTGGAGTCGACGTCCAGCCAGCCGTACCGGGCCCAGTCGGCGCCGGAGGTGGTGGCGGTGACGCCGACCCGGGCGAGGGCGACCACCAGCGGGCGGGCGTCGGCGGCGTCGTCCAGGCTCGGCACGACCACCTCGGCGACGCCCAACGCCCGCTCCCCCAGCGGCGATCCGGCCGGATCGGACAGCACGGCGCGCGCGGTGGCGCCGAGGCCGAACCAGGTGTTGGCCGGGTTGTCCAAGGTCCACGGCGCCTCGGCGGAGTCGACGTCGGGCAGGGCGAAGCCGCGCCCGACGACGGCGCCGGCGACCTCGCTGACCGGCAGCGCGCCGGGCAGGTCGACGGGGAAGCGCAGCCGCAGCAGCCGGTCGGCGCCGGAGTAGTCGACGACCCGGGTGCGGCAGTCGACCCGGTCGAGGCCGCGCCACAGGGTGACGGTCTGCTCGTAGCGGATCCCGTCGACGGTGCCGCCGATCACCAGCCGCTCGCCGAGCGGGCCGGTCTCGCGGCGCACGTCGGCCGGGGCCGTGCCGGAGCCGCGCACCGGTCCGCTGGGCACCAGGTGCCAGGGGCCCTCGCCGAAGTCGGGATGCTGCGGGTACTCCTCGTAGACCCGCAGTTCGTTGCCGATCCGGCCGCCCTGGATCAACTCCCGGTCGTGCAGGAGGTCGTGGACGGAGGACAGGCCGCCGCCACGGACGGGGTCGGCGCTCACCCGGTAGCGGTCGTTGGTGATCACCACCCCCTCGGCCGCCGTCCAGGGCTCCGCCGCCGGGCCCTCCACCAGCCGCCAGGTGCGCCAGCCGAGCGCGGGGACGTCGGCGGCGAGGAAGCGCAGGGCCCCCCGGTCGACGGTGCTCGGCACGGGCTCGCCCCGGTCGTCGAGCACCCGTACCGCCCCGGTCTGCGGGGGAAGTTGGACGACGACCAGGTCGGTCCGGTCGAAGGAGAGCGTGTTGGTGACGACCACGGCCGAACCGGCGGCCACCGCCGACCCGCCGGCCCCCTCCGGACCGACGCCGGCGGTGGAGATCCGCGCGGTCAGCGCGTCCAGCGCCTGGTCCCGGACGGCGGCCGCGAGGTCGTGCGCCTCTCGCCAGCCGCCGAGCAGGTCGAGGTAGACCTGGTCGGACTCGGAGCCGGTGATGGCGTCGTGGTGGGCGCCGTAGGCGAGTTGGCGCCAGACCTTGTCGAGAGCGGCGGTGGGGTACTGCCCCAGGCCGTGGACGGCGGCGAGGGTGGCGAGCTTCTCGGCGTCGGCGGCCGCGACCTCGCCGGCCCGCTGGGCCTGCTTGGTGTCGATGTACGAGACGTCCTTGCCGGTGTAGACCGGGTTCATGTCGCGGGTCTGCGGGCTGGGCCGGCGGCCGGTGGCGGCGAGTTCGGCCCGGACGGCGTCGAGGAAGTCGCGCGGGGTGGCGCAGACGAAGCGCGGCCAGAGGTACTTGGCGGCCCAGGAGCGGTGGATCTCGGTGACCCACTTGTTGGGCGGGGTGTAGTCGGTGCCGACGGGCAGCAGCAGGTTCCTGGTCGCGCCGACGGGCTTGAGCTTGCGGTACAGCTCGTAGACGGCCTGTTCGGCGGTGGCGAGGTCCGGGGAGGAGTCCATCCACCAGCCGGCCGAGTAGTGGTGCGGCATGTAGTGGGTGAGCACGCCCTCGCCGGAGGGGGCGATCCACTCGAACTCGCTCGGGAACTGCATCACCCGGGCGTCGTCCTTGGCCTCGCGGAAGTTCTTCTGGATCGGGCCCCACTGGTGGAAGGGGCCGCGGGCCCAGGCGCTGCCGGTGAGGCCGGCCGCGGCGAGGTGGCCGGGGAACTGCGGGTCGTGCCCGAACACGTCGAGCTGCCAGGCGGTTTGCGGGTCGCCGCCGAGGATGTCGCGCTGGTAGCCGATGCCGTAGACGAGGTTGCGGATGGTGGTCTCGGCGCCGGTCAGGTTGGTGTTGGGCTCGTTGTAGGTGCCGCCGACGAGTTCGACCTGGCCGCGCTCGAGCAGCGTGCGCAGGGTCTCGCGGCGCTCGGGGTGCTGGTCGAAGTACGGCTTGAGGTAGTCGACTTCGGCGAGGACGAACTTGTACACCGGGTCCCGCAGCGCGAGGTCCATGTGCGCGTCGACGAGCGCGAAGCCGTTGCGCTCCCAGAGCGGCCGGGTGGTGGCGTCGGCGGAGAGCAGTTCCCAGGGGGAGGTGTAGGCGGCCTGGGTGTTCCACCAGACCGGGTCGTAGTGGAAGTGGGAGACCAGGAACATCGTCCAGCCGGGTTCGGCGACCTCCACCAGGGCGTCCACGGAGGCGCCCTCCGCCTCGACGGTGACGGGGAGTTCGGTGCCCGGCTCGGGGGCGCCGGTGAGCTCCAACGGGACTTCGACCAGCCCCGTGCCGGTCGCCTCGCCGCGCACGCCCGGGCCGCTGACGGTGATCCGGGCGGCCGGGCCGTCGAGGGTGACCCGCAGCAGTTGGCGCGGGGCCTCCTCGGGACCGGTGAAGAGGTCGGTGTTCTCGACGGCGGTGATGGTGACCGGCACGGGGAGGGTCCTTTCGGTGCAGGTGCGGGGGCCGGGCGCGGGGTTGGGTGCCGCGCCCGGCGGGAGTTGCTGACGTGCCCGGTTACTGGCCCCAGGCCTCGAACTCGTAGATGCGGGCGGCCGGGTCGGTGTTCTGGGTGGGCTTGGTGACGACCAGCCGGACGTAGCGGGCGGTGGTGGTCACCGGGTGGGTGGTGGTGCCCGCGGTGTTGCCGGTGACGTCGGCGACCGTCGTCCAGGGGTCGGTGGTGTTCGAGCGGACCTGGATCGAGAAGTCGCGGGTGTTGAAGGCCGCGCTCTCACCGCCGGCGCCCGCGTGCTTGACCACGAACTTCGACAGCTGCTTGGCCGAGCCGAGGTCCACCTCGAGCCACTTGGAGCTGTTCAGGCTGCACCACTTGTCGCCGGTGCCGCCGTTGACGCTGCCGTTGACGGCCTTGGCCGGGCCTTCGCCGGCGTTGCACTGGCCGGAGGCGGTGGCCGGGCGGTTCAGCGCCAGGTTGCCGCCGGTCGCGGGCGGCGTGCCCGTCCAGCCGACGGTGGTGGAGGCGGCGGTGGAGCGGCCGTAGGTGGTGGAGACGGCCTCGACGTCGAGGGTGGTGGCGTCCTCGGTCCCGGCCCGGTCGAGCCGCCCGACGTAGTACGCGTCGTTGGGGGTCGCGCCGAGGAAGGTCCGGCTGCCGTCGGCGTTGCGCCGGTACACCTCGTAGTGGTGGACGTCGCCGCCGGGCGCGGCCGTCCAGGAGAGCCGCAGCGACTGGCTGGAGCCCGCCGTCACGTCGCTCGCGCCGAGGACGGTGAGGCCGCTGGGCGCCGCCGGGGCGCCCACGTCGCCGTCGTGGACGGAGATCTGGCCGATCCGCACGTCGTAGGCGGGGTCGGAGCCGTCGGCCCGGAGGGCGAGCTGGGCGATGGTACGGCCCGCGTACGGGGCGAGGTCGAGGGTGTGCCGCTCCCAGCCGGTACCGGAGTTGGCGCCGACGTCGATCGTGGTGAAGCTGTTCGGCGCGTCGGTGAAGGAGACCGCGGCCTTGAGCTTGGTGGGCCCGGCGGCCGGGGTCCTGACCACCAGGTCCAGCTTGGTGTTCGCGGCGACGGGCAGTTTGGTCTCGTACAGCCGCACGGTGTTGGCGGCGTCCAGGGTGCCGGTGAGGCGCAGCGAGGAGCCGCCCTGGTAGGCGTCGGTGAAGTCGACGGACGGGGTGAGCTTGCTGCCGCTGGAGTCGACCATCCACCGGTAGGTCGGCGGGACGTCCTGGAGGGACAGGTTGTTCCAGCCGCCGGTGGCGACCCGGGTGCCGGCGGAGTTGTAGAAGTCCCCCTGCCCGGTGTTGAAGTTGGTGACGAAGGGCTTGGCGGTGATCGGCGAGGACTCGGCGACGTAGCCGGCCAGGCCGGGCCAGTTGTCGGAGGGGTTGGCCTTGGACGGGTCGTTGTCGGCGCCGACCCAGTAGCGGGCGTCCTTGGCGTAGAAGTCGGCCCGGTCGGTGGCGGACTTCCAGGTCCATTCGGGCCGGTAGAGGCCGAGCGAGGTGGTGTGCGGCTGGCCGGTCGGGAAGAGGGACTTCCAGTCGACGCCGGTGTTGTAGCCGTTGGCCTCGGTGTCGATGCCGGAGTAGAGGTCGTACTCGCTGCGGCCGAGTTGCCGGGCCAGCGCGCGGGAGGAGTTCAGGCCGCCGGAGCTCCAGTTGAAGTTCAGGAACATCGAGTCCGAGGTGCGCTTCGAACCGTCCTGGAGGAACGGGGAGTTGGCGGAGGTGAGGGCGTTCTGCCAGTTGACCGAGCCGGAGGTGGTCATGGCGTCGTACCACATGAACTCGGTGCCGCTCTTGGCCTTGCTGTACTGCATGAGGTTGCGCACTTCGGTGGCGAGGGCCGAATCGCCGCCGCCGGTCTCCTGGTTGATGAACCAGCCGTCGAAGGCGTAGTACTGGGCGGCCTGGGCGAGTTTGTCGGCGACGGGGTAGCTGTTGCCGGACTTCTGGACGAAGTCGCGGAGCCACTGGAGCTGGCCGCCGTAGGCGGCGGGCGGGAAGAAGACGGTGCCGTAGACCTTGACGCCGTTGCGGTGGGCGGCGTCGATGACGGTCGGGTTGGGGGCGAGGATCAGGCCCTCGCCGGCCGAGCCGCCCCAGAAGACCAGCTTGTCGACGTACTGCCAGTAGCCGAAGGCGTAGTAGTTGGGGTCGGCGGAGCCCTGGGAGGGGTTGTTGGAGGTGGGCCCGAAGGAGACCAGGGAGGCGATCTTCCCTTCGCCGGTGCGGGCGTTGGGGTTGGCCTTGAGGGCGGGGTCGCTGGTGCGCGGCTGGAGCGGGACGCGGGAGCGGTTGAAGCGGGCGTCCGGGTCGGTGGCCGGGTCCCAGTTGAGGATGGTGGAGGGGTACCAGTACGAGGCGTAGGGCTGGGTGCCGGGGGTGCCGGCGGCCGGGGTGGTGGGCGCCTGCGGCCCGGCCTGGGCGGCGGGGGCGGCACCCAGCACGGCGGCCGCGAGGGCGGCACTGAGCAGCAGGGGTATCCGTCGTGACATGCGGTGGCTCCGATCGAGCGGAGGTGGGTGGGGGCGGGCCGTCGGCGTGGACGGGCCGGGTGCATGTGGGCGTGGCGGTGCGCGAGGAGGCGGGGTGACCGTGTCGCGGCTGCGGCCGGCCGCAGCCGCGACGCGGCGGGCCCGCCGGGGGTGCGGGCCTGCGGAGGGTGCGGGCCTGGGTGCGCGCCGGGCGGAGGCCGCTCGGCGCAGCGAACCTAAACCGGTTCAGGAGCGCTGTCAACGACTCGCGCAGCAACCACCCCGTCGGGTGGCTCGGCCCCCGGCGGCGAGGTGGACTCGCGCACGGTCAGCCGCGGTGTGGGCATCTGCAGGTCGCGCCCCGGGCCGGCCTCGTCGAGGGCCGCCAGCAGGCTGCGGGCGACCTGCTCGCCGAGCGCGAAGGTGTCCCGGCTCAGCGCGGTCAGCGGCGGGTGGACGATCCGGGCCAGCACCGAGTCGTCGAAGGAGACGATGGACAGTTCGGCGGGCACCGCGACGCCCATCTCCCCGGCCACGCCGAGCCCGGCGACGGCCATCACGTCGCTGTCGTAGACGATCGCGGTGGGCCGCCGGGGCCGGGAGAGCAGGGTGCGGGTGGCGGCGGCGCCCTCGGCGTCGCTGAAGTCGGTGGGCACCGACACGGCCTCCTCCAGTCCGAGCCGGCGGGAGGCGTCGCGCAGCGCGCGGATCCGCCGCTGGGTGTGCTGGAAGTGCGGCAGCCCGGCCAGGTGGGCGATCCGGTGGTGCCCGATGGCGGCCAGGTAGTCGACGATGGAGAGCATCGCCTCCCGGTCGTCGGCCCAGATCCGCAGCGGGCCGCCACCCTTGCCGGGCCCGCCCAGGATGACGGCGGGCAGGCCGAGTTCGTCCAGCACCGGCAGCCGCGGGTCGCGGACCTGGAGGTCGACGACGATGAAGCCGTCGACCCGGTGCTCGGAGGCCCAGCGCCGGTAGACCTCGATCTCGGCGGCGGTGTCCTCGACCACCATCAGGTGCAGTGCGACGGAGCTGGCCGAGAGCACCGCCTGGAGGCCGGACAGCAGTTGGCTGAAGAACGGCTCGACGCCGATGGTGCGGGCCGGGCGGGCGATCACCAGCCCGACGGCGTCGGCCCTGGCTCCGCCGAGGGCCCGCGCGGCGCTGTGCGGGCGCCAGTTCATCTCCTCGGCGACCCGCAGGATCCGGGCCCTGGTCGCCTCGCTCACGCCGGGGCGGCCGTTGAGCGCGAAGGACACCGCGCCCTTGGAGACACCGGCCTGGCGCGCGATGTCGGCGATCGTCGGTCTGGCCACAGAACCCGACTCCTCTCTTGACATCCAAGTTTAGGCGGGAGCATAGTCCCTGGCATAGCTAGACCGGTTTAGTAAGACAGGTTCTGGAACTCGGCACCACCCCCGTGACCCAAAACCACCCCCCGAGCTCGGCACGATCCCCCACCCACCCCCAGGACCGGGAGACCCTCATGCGAAGAATCTGGGCGGCACTGACCACGACGGCGTTCACCGCGGCCGCACTCACCGGCTGCGGACTCGGCTCCAGCGAAAGCAAGAACAGCGACAGCGTGGCGAGTGCGGCCGCCACCGGCGAGGTCAAGGGCAAGGTCTCGATCCAGACCTGGGCGCTCAAGCCGAAGTTCACCGACTACATGCAGGGCGTCCTCGACGGCTTCAAGAAGAAGTACCCCGGCGTCGAGGTCGAGTGGCTCGACCAGCCCGGCGAGGGCTACTCCGACAAGGTGCTCAGCCAGGCCGCGTCCGGCGGCCTGCCCGACGTGGTCAACCTCCCGCCGGACTTCGCCTTCCCGCTGGCCAAGAAGGACCTCCTGCTGGACGTCCTCAAGGCCGACCCCAAGCTCGCCGACGAGTACGTCGCGGGCGGCGTCGAGGCCTACCGCTACACCGGCCTGAACGGCACCTTCGGCTACCCGTGGTACCTCAACACCGATGTGAACTACTGGAATTCGGAACTCCTGACGAAGAACGGACTGGACCCGAAGAAGCTCCCCGCCAGCCTGGACGACCTGATCGCCCAGTCCCGGGCGATGAAGGAGAAGTCCGGCGGCCAGACCTACCTGATGAGCCGCAAGCCGGGCCTCGGCGACCTCTACAACGCCGGCGTGAAGCTCATGTCCGACGACGGCAAGTCCTTCACCTTCAACACCCCCGAGGCCGCCGCGCTGCTCGACAAGTACCGCGACGCCTTCAAGGAGGGCCTGCTGCCCAAGGACGTGCTGACCAACACCTACGTCGGCAACTCCAAGCTCTTCAACGCGGGCACGGCCGCCTGGACCACCGGCGGCGGCAACTTCATCACCAGCCTCGCCACCGACAACCCGACGATCGCCCCGAAGATGGTCTCCTCCCCCACCATGGGCGTCCCGCCGCTGTACGTGCAGGGCCTGACCATCCCGAAGAACACCAAGAACCCGGCCGCCGCCGTCGCCCTCGCCCGCTGGGTCACCAGCGCCGAGAACCAGGCCGCGTTCTCCCACCTGACCAGCGTCTTCCCGTCCACCAAGGCCTCCGCGAACGACCCGTTCTTCAGCAAGAGCGACGGCACCAACGCCGGCGACGCCAAGGTGGTCGCCTTCGACTCGCTCGCCAAGGCCAAGCTGATCCAGCCCGTCCAGGTCGACGACGCCATGAGCACCATCGTCAACCAGCAGATCGCGCTGGCCATCAGCGGCGACGCGAGCTCCAAGCAGGCGCTGGACTCCGCCGTCGAACAGTGCAACAAGCTGCTCAAGGGCTGACGGCCAGGCGCCACCCCGACCGTACCGGTCAAGCGGCGGGCCACCCCCGCCCGCCGCACCCGGGAATGACCCGCACCACCCCCAGGAAGGCAACGGCATGACCCACCGGCGTTGGTTCACCCCCTGGCTGCTCGCCGGGCCCGCGATACTCTGGCTGGCCGTCTTCAACCTCTGGCCGGCCGTCAACACGGTGATCCTGTCCTTCACCAACGCCAAGCCCCTGGGCGGCGGGCAGTTCACCGGCCTGGAGAACTACGGGCGCCTGCTCGACGACGAACAACTCGCAGACGCCCTGCTCAACAGCATCGTCTTCATGCTGGTCTGCCTGCCCCTGCTGACCATCCTGCCGCTGCTGCTCGCCCTGCTCGTCCAGCGCAAGATCCCCGGCATCACCTTCTTCCGCACCGCCTTCTACACCCCGGTCATCGCCTCCGCCGTCGTGGTCGCGCTGATCTGGGGCTGGGTGCTGGACGACCGCGGCCTGGTCAACGGCCTGCTCCAGCAGTCCGGTCTGACCGACTCCCCGGTCGCCTTCCTCACCGACCGCTGGCTGCTGCTGTTCAGCGCGATCGCCCTGACCGTCTGGAAGGGCTTCGGCTACTACATGGTCATCTACCTGTCCGCCCTCGCCAACGTCCCGCGCGAACTGCACGAGGCGGCGGCCGTCGACGGCGCCAGCCCGATCCGCCGGTTCTGGCACGTCACCCTGCCCGGGGTGCGGCCGACCATGATGCTCGTCTCCGTCCTCATCTCGGTCAGCGCGCTGCGCGTCTTCTCCGAGCTGTACGTGCTCTCCCACGGCCAGGGCGGCCCGGGCGGGCGGGACATGTCGGTGGTGATGCTGATCCAGATGTACAGCCGCGGCTTCAACGGCCACCTCGGCTACGCCTCCGCGCTCAGCCTGATGCTGTTCGTCATCACCCTCGGCCCGATGCTGCTGCTGATGCGCCTGAACCGGAAGGCGGCCTGAACCCCGTGACCTCCCCCCGTTCGAAGGCCGTCCGCCGCGCTCAAGGCTCGCAGGGCTCCCGGGGCTCCCAGGGCTCCCGGGGCTTCAACACCCCCTCCACCGCCCAGACCGCCGGCCGCTACCTGCTCCTGGTGCTCGTCCTGCTGCTGGTGGTAGGGCCGTTCCTGTGGCAGCTCTCCACCTCCCTCAAGGGTCCCAACGAGGACGTCTACACCAGCACCCCGAGCTTCATCCCCGAACAGCTGACCTTCGGCAACTACGGCAAGGTCGCCGAGACCATCCCGGTCTGGACCTACGCCCTCAACTCGCTGATCGTCGCCGCCATCTGCATCACCGGCAACGTGGTCGGCTGCACCCTGGCCGGCTTCGCGCTCGCCCGGCTGCGCTTCCGCGGCGCCAAGCTCGTCCTCGGCCTCTTCCTCGCCACCCTGGTGCTCCCCGGCGAGGTCACCATCGTCTCCCAGTACGTGCTGGTGCGCGGCCTCGGTCTGGCCGACACCCTGACCGGCGTCGCCCTGCCCGGCGCGATCGCCATGCTCAACGTACTGCTGATGCGCACCGCCTTCGCCGCCGTCCCGCTCGAACTCGACCAGGCCGCCCTGGTCGACGGCGCCACCGTGTGGCAGCGGCTCTGGCACATCGGCCTGCCCAACGTGCGCGGCATGCTCAGCGTGATCGTCATCTTCACCTTCATCGGCGCCTGGGACGACTTCCTCTGGCCCCTGATCGTGCTCAACGACCCGCAGAAGTACACCCTCACCGTCGGACTCCAGTACCTCAACGGCACCTTCTCCGCGAACCCGCGGCTGATCGCGGCCGGCACCATGATCGCCTTCCTGCCGATCGTCGTGGTGTTCGGCGTCTGCCAGCGCTTCTTCTTCAAGGGCGTCGAGGAGGGAGCCGTCAAGGGTTAGGCCCCGGCCGGACGTGTCCGACGATTCCTGACCCCACCGCCCGTTCGCCCCACACCCGTTGAGGACTCACCCGCCCATGAGCAACCCCGCACCGCAGCGCCCCCGCTTCGGCGTCAACTACACGCCCAGCGCCGGCTGGTTCCACCACTGGCTCGACTTCGACCTCGACGCCGTCCGCGCCGACTTCGACTCCATCGCCGCACTCGGCCTGGACCACGTCCGGGTCTTCCCGCTCTGGCCGCTGTTCCAGCCCAACCGCACCCTGATCCGCCCGCGCGCCGTCGAGCAGCTGGCGGCCCTGGTGGACGCGGCCGGCGAACGCGGCCTGGACGTCGCGGTGGACGGCCTCCAGGGCCACCTGTCGAGCTTCGACTTCCTGCCCTCCTGGACGCAGACCTGGCACCGGCGGAACATCTTCACCGACCCCGAGGTCCTCGACGGCCAGGCCGCCTACCTGCGCACCCTCGCCGAGGCGCTGCACGAGCGGCCCAACTTCCTCGGCATGACGCTCGGCAACGAGATCAACCAGTTCTCCGGCGAACCGCACCCCGACCCCGACCGGATCACCCCCGGGCAGGCCGACGCCTGGCTGCGCCGGATGCTCGACGCCTGCGAGCAGGGCGCGCCCGGCCGGATGCACCTGCACGCCTCCTACGACGCCGCCTGGTACCTGGACGAACACCCGTTCACCCCCTGGCACTCGGCCCGGATCGGCGCCGCCACCGCCGTGCACTCCTGGGTGTTCAACGGCACCGCCCAGCGCTACGGCGCCCACTCCACCGCCACCGCGCAGCACGCCGCCTACCTGGTCGAGCTCTCCAAGGCCTGGGCGGACGACCCGGCCCGCCCGGTCTGGCTGCAGGAGGTCGGCGCCCCCGCCCCGCACATCACCGCCGAGGACGCCGCCCGGTTCACCGGCGCCACCGTCGAGGCCGTACTCGACTGCCCGGACGTGTGGGGCGTCACCTGGTGGTGCTCGCACGACGTGGACCGGTCGCTGGCCGACTTCCCCGAGCTGGAGTACAGCCTCGGCCTGCTCACCACCGACCGCGCGGTCAAACCGGCCGGCGCTCGGCTGGCCGAGGCCGCCGCCGAGGCGCGCCGCTCCTGGCAGCCGCCCCAGCCGCGCACCACCGCCGTGGTGGTGGCCACCGGGGACGAGGTGACCGCGCCCAAGCGCTCGGCCTGCGGGCCCGGCGGCGCCGTCTACGAGGCGTTCATGCGCCTCGCCGAGGCGGGCGCCCGCCCGACCACCGTCCTCGCCGAACACGCCGAGGACCAGGCCCACCTGGCCGCGCGCGGGATCACCGAGGTGGTCCACCCGGACGACGTACGTTCTCTCTGACCCTTCGCCTCAGCCGTTACCCCTCAGTCACGCAACGGAGCCCGCTGACATGCACGATGACCGCACGCTGGTCGAGTCCCGCCTCAAGCGCGTCCTGGACGAGCGCATCCGCCCGGCCGTCTACCCCGAGTCCGTCCCGCTGGAGGTCGGCATCTGGACGGCACCCGGCGAGCCCGTCCCGGTCGCCGAGGGCCTGGCCGCGCCGCGCACCCCGATCGCGGTCGGCGACGCCTGGGGCGCGCCGTGGGGCACCAGCTGGATCACCGTGACCGGCACCGTGCCGCAGGCCTGGGCCGGGCGGACGGTCGAGGCGCTGATCGACCTCGGCTTCGACGCCAACATGCCCGGCTTCCAGTGCGAGGGCCTGGTCTACCGCCCGGACGGCACCCCGGTGAAGGGCCTCAACCCGCAGAACCAGTGGGTGCGCATCGCCGCCCCCGCGGCCGGCGGCGAGCAGGTGCTGCTGCACGTCGAGGCGGCCTCCAACCCGGTCATCCTGGACTACCACCCCTTCCTGCCCACCGAGTTGGGCGACAAGGACACCGCCGGCGACCAGCCGCAGTACAAGCTGACCAGGATGGACCTCGCCGTCTTCGACGAGACGGTCTGGCAACTGGTGATCGACCTGGAGGTGCTCGGCGAGCTGATGGCCGAGCTGCCGGTGGACGGCGCCCGCCGCTGGGACGTCCTGCGCGCGGTCGAGCGGGCGCTCGACGCGATCGACCTCCAGGACGTCAACGGCACGGCGGCCGCCGCCCGTTCGGAGCTCACCGACGTGCTGGCCGCGCCCGCCGTGCCGTCCGCGCACCGGATCAGTGCGATCGGCCACGCGCACATCGACTCGGCCTGGCTCTGGCCGCTGCGCGAGACCGTCCGCAAGGTGGCGCGCACCACCGCCAACATGACCGCGCTGCTGGAGGACGAGCCGGACTTCCTCTACACCATGTCCCAGGCACAGCAGTTCGCCTGGATCAAGGAGCACCGCCCCGAGGTGTACGCCCGGGTGCAGAAGGCCGTGGCGGAGGGCCGGTTCGTCCCGGCCGGCGGCATGTGGGTCGAGTCCGACACCAACATGCCCAGCTCGGAGGCGATGGCCCGGCAGTTCGTGCACGGCAAGCGGTTCTTCCTGGACGAGTTCGGGGTGGAGAACCACGAGGCGTGGCTGCCCGACACCTTCGGCTTCACCGGCGGCCTGCCGCAGATCATCCGCAACGCGGGCTCCAAGTGGCTGCTGACGCAGAAGATCTCGTGGAGCCAGATCAACAAGTTCCCGCACCACACCTTCCTCTGGGAGGGCATCGACGGGACCAGGATCTTCACCCACTTCCCGCCCGTGGACACCTACAACTGCTCCATGAAGGGCAGCGAGATCGCCCACGCGGCACGGAACTTCAAGGACAAGGGGGTGGCCCGGCACTCGCTCGCCCCGACCGGCTGGGGCGACGGCGGCGGCGGCACCACCCGCGAGATGGTCGCCAAGGCGGGCCGGATGAAGGACCTGGAGGGCTCGGCCACCGTCCGCTGGGAGAAGCCCGCCGAGTTCTTCGCCAAGGCCGAGGCCGAGTACCCGAACCCGCCGGTCTGGGTCGGCGAGCTCTACCTGGAGCTGCACCGGGCCACCCTGACCAGCCAGGCGAAGACCAAGCAGGGCAACCGGCGCAGCGAGAACCTGCTGCGCGAGGCCGAACTCTGGTGCGCCACCGCCTCGTTGCGCACCGGCGCGGCTTACCCGTACGAGCAGCTGGACCGGATCTGGAAGACCGTCCTGCTGCACCAGTTCCACGACATCCTGCCCGGCTCCTCCATCGCCTGGGTGCACCGCGAGGCCGAGGCGACGTACGCGGCGCTGGCCGCGGAGCTGGACTCGCTGATCGACGGCGCCCAGCAGGCCCTCGCCGGGGACACCGCCGGCGGGCGCGAGCTGGTGTTCAACTCGGCGCCGCACCCGCGCTCGGCCGTCCCGGCCGGCGGGGCCGCCCCGGCCGTGCTCGGCTCGGGCGCCTGCGAGGTCATCGAGCGGCCCGAGGGCGGCTTCCTGCTGCGCAACGGGCTGCTGGACGTGGTCGTGGACGCCGACGGCCTGGTGGCGTCGGTGGTCGAGGTGGCGAGCGGCCGGGAGACCGTCGCCCCCGGCACCCGGGCCAACCTGCTCCAGCTGCACCCGGACTTCCCCAACATGTGGGACGCCTGGGACGTCGACCAGTTCTACCGCAACACCGTCACCGACCTGACCGCCGTGGACGCGCTGACGGCGCTCTCCGCCCCCGACCAGGCCGCCGTCCGGGTGGCGCGCTCCTTCGGCTCGTCCACCGTCGTCCAGACGCTCACCCTGCGGGCGGGCGAGCAGCGGCTCGACATCGACACCGAGGTCGACTGGCACGAGACCGAGAAGTTCCTCAAGGCCGCGTTCCCGCTGGACGTGCACACCGAGCGGTACGCCGCCGAGACCCAGTTCGGCCACCTCTACCGGCCCACCCACACCAACACCAGCTGGGACGCCGCCAAGTTCGAGGCCTGCAACCACCGCTTCGTCCACCTCGACGAGCCCGGCTGGGGCGTCGCCCTCGTCACCGCCTCCACCTACGGCCACGACGTCACCCGCGCCGTGCGCGACACCGACGGCGGCACCACCACCACGGTCCGCTTCTCGCTGCTGCGCGCGCCCCGCTTCCCCGACCCGAAGACCGACCAGGGCCTGCACCGCTTCCGGCACGCCCTCGTCCCGGGTGCGGCGATCGGCGACGCCGTCCGCGAGGGCTACCGGATCGGCCTGCCCGAGCGGCGCGTCACCGGCACCGCCGAGCAGGTCGCGCCGCTGGTGCAGCTGGACAACGACGCGCTGGTGGTCAGCGCGGTCAAGCTCGCCGACGACCGCAGCGGCGACCTGATCGTCCGGGTCTACGAGGCGGGTGGCGGCCGCGCCCGGGGCCTGCTCACCACCTCCTACCCGCTGGCCGGTGCCGTCCCCTGCGACCTGCTGGAGCGGCCCTGGGACGGCACCCGCGGCGAGGTGGCCGTGGAGGACGGCGCGGTGCGGCTGGCGCTGCGGCCGTTCGAGCTGGTCACGCTGCGCCTGAGCGCGGCGGGCTGAGCACCGCCGGCTGACGGGCGGGCGGGGACCCGCCGTTTCGGGGACCCGCTGTTCGGAGCCCCGCTGTTCGGAGCCCCGCTGTTCGGGGTCTCGCTGTTCGGGGCCGCCGTTCGGGGTCTCGCACCCCGCCCGCCGCGCCCCGCATGCCGCACTACGCTGATCGGCGCCCCGGCCCGCCCGCCGGGGCGCCGCCCCCGCCCGAACCCGCCTGGAGCCCGCCGCGATGACCCTCACCCCGCCGCCCGCCGCCACCCCGCTGTTCGCCGCCGTGGACATCGGCGGCACCAAGATCGCCGGGGCGCTGGTCGACGGCCACGGGCGGCTGCGGCACCGGCACCAACTGCCCACCCCGGCCCGGGAGCCGGGCGCGGCCGTGCTCGCCGTCGTGCACGAGGTGCTGGACCGGCTCGCCCGCACCGCCGACTGGTCCGCCGTGACGGCCGTCGGGATCGGCAGCGCCGGCCCGGTCGACCTCGTCGCCGGCTCCGTCAGCCCCGTCAACATCCCCGGCTGGCACGACTTCCCGCTGGTCGCCGAGGTCGCCGCGCACCCGGCGGTGGCCGCCCGGCGGCTGCCCGTCCAACTGGCCGGGGACGGCGTCGCGATGGCCGCCGCCGAGCACTGGCAGGGCGCCGCCCGGGGCGCGGCCAACGCGCTGTGCCTGGTGGTGTCGACCGGGGTCGGCGCCGGGCTGGTGCTCGACGGCGCCGTCCGCCCCGGGCCCAGCGGCAACGCCGGCCACCTCGGCCACATCACCGTCGACCTGGACGGCGAGCCCTGCCCGTGCGGCTCGCGCGGCTGCCTGGAGGGCCTCGCCAGCGGCACCGCC
Source organism: Kitasatospora sp. NPDC088264 (assembly GCF_040685715.1). NCBI lineage: Bacteria > Bacillati > Actinomycetota > Actinomycetes > Kitasatosporales > Streptomycetaceae > Kitasatospora > Kitasatospora sp. NPDC088264. The sequence continues at coordinate 112,708 of NZ_JBFBIR010000008.1, read as the reverse complement.
ATCGCCCGCCGGGCCCTCGCCGAGGGCTGGCGCCCGGCCGGGGAGGACCGCTCGGCCCGGGCCGTCGCCGCCGACGCCGAGGCGGGCGACCCGGTCGCGCTCGCCTCCTTCGACCGCGCCGCCCAGGCCCTCGCCGCCGGGATCGCCGCCACCGCGGCCCTGGTCGACCTCGACCGGGTGGTGGTCGGCGGCGGCGTCGCCACCGCCGGCGACGTCCTGTTCGCACCGCTCGCCCGCCACCTCGACCGCTACGCCACGCTGTCCTACATCCGCGGCCTCGACGTCCGCCGCGCCGAACTCGGCACCGATGCCGGGCTGATCGGCGCGGCCGCGCTCTGCCGCTGACCCGAACCCCTCGGAGGCCGCGCCATGTCGCTCCCGCCCTTCGCCCTGCTCCACAACCCGGTCCGCCCGTACGCGTGGGGCTCGCCCACCGCCATCCCCGCGCTGACCGGCACCGCGCCGACCGGCGCCCCGCAGGCCGAACTGTGGATGGGCGCACACCCGTCGGCGCCCTCCGAGCTGCTGTCTCCGGACGGCACCGGCGGGCCGCAGCCGCTGGACGAACTCATCCAGCGGTACCCGAACGCCATGCTCGGGCCGGACACCGTGGGGCGGTTCGGCCCGACGCTGCCGTTCCTGTTCAAGGTGCTCGCCGCCGACCGGGCGCTCTCCCTCCAGGTCCACCCGACCCGGACCCAGGCGGCGGCCGGGTACGCGGCCGAGGAGGCTCGCGGCGTCCCGCTCGACGCACCCGAACGGGTCTTCAAGGACCCCGGGCACAAGCCCGAACTCATCTGCGCCCTCGGGGACTTCGAAGCACTGTGCGGCTTCCGCCCGGCCCCTGGAACGGCCCGGCTGCTGGACGCGCTCGCCGTCCCGCTGCTCGCCCCCTGGGCGGACGACCTGCGCGCGCACCCCGCCGCCGAGGCCCTGCCCGCGCTGCTGCGCCGGGTCCTGGCCGAGGACCGGCCGACCCGCACCCAACTCGGCGACGTCACCAGGGCGTTGCACCGGCTCGCGGCCGAGGGCGGCCCGTTCGCCGAGGCCTGCGCCGGCTACGCCCGCGCCGCCGCGCAGTACCCCGGCGACCCGGGCCTGATCGCCGCACTGCTGCTCAACCACGTCCGGCTCACGGCGGGCCAGGCCCTCTACCTGGACGCCGGGGTTCCGCACGCCTATCTCCGGGGCGTGGGCGTGGAGTTGATGGCCAACTCGGACAACGTGCTGCGCTGCGGGCTCACCCCCAAGCACGTCGACGTCGACGGCCTGCTGGCGGTCACGTCCTTCCGCACCGATGAACCGCAGGTCCTCACGGCACTCCCAGGCGACCGATTCGAGGACGAATTCCCCTCCCCCGCCGAGGAGTTCAGGCTCTCCCGGCTGCGCCCCGGCCCGGCCGCCGTCCGCGCCGAGCTGCCCACCCCGCAGATCCTGCTGTGCGTCGAGGGCCGCGCCCGACTGCACGCCCCCGGCTTCGCGGACCTCGACCTCCCCCGGGGCGCGTCCGTCTACCTGCGGCCAGGCGCCGGACCGGTCGAGCTGACCGGCCGGGGTGCGGAGCTGTTCCGGGCCACCACCGGCGCGCCGGCCCAGGCCGGCACCGGGTGGCCGAACAGCAGATCGTAGCCGTCCGGGAGCTGCTCGACCACGCGGTCGACCAGTTCCCCCGGGGCCAGGTCGGCGAGGGTGCCGAGCACGGCCCCGATGTCCCACGGCCCGGTCGCCTCGGTCGCGCCGTCGATCCAGCCGACCACGCCGCGCACGAAGCGCTCGGCGGTCAGCGGTTCGGCGGCGGGCCCGGCATCGCGCAGCAGCGGGGCGTACGCCTCGGGCAGCGCGTCGGCGAGCTCGGCCCGTTCGGCCCCGACCAGGTGCTCACCGAGCAGCGCGAGCACGACCCGGATGGCGTGCTCCGCCTCCGCCTCGCTCGGGTACTCCCCACAGTCGACGACGCGGGCGCGGAAGTCCTCCGGGGAGATGGTCATCGCGTCCTCCTTCCGGTCGGCGGGAACCGGCTGCGCTCCGCCCGGAAGCCGGAGGCCGAGAGCCGCCGGCCCTCTCGCGGACGATCCCTGGCCCGGTGGCCCGGAGGCCCGGAGGCGGCGGACGGCTGGTGTGGCGGACGGCCCGTGGCGGACGGCTGGTGGCGGCGAGGTCCGGTCGGCTGCGCCGTCACGGCCCGTGACCGCCTGGGGTTCGCCGGTACCCGTGCTGCTCAGCGTACTGCGGCACGGCGGCACGGCGGCAGGGAGACCGGCCGGACGGATCGACGCCGTTGTCGATCACGCCGCCGGCCCGCGCCCTGCCCGGCGCGGGGCCACCAGGGGACCGGGTGTCAGGCCACCGACGCCCGACACCGTCTGCGGGTGCGGTGCGGCAGAGCGGCGCCCGAGCGGGCCGCCACGCGCTGCGGCGGAGGCGCCGTGACCGGCACGGCCGGTGCGGCGGGCACAGCGGGCACGGTGGACACAGCCGGCGCGGTGGACACAGCCGGCGCGGTGGACACAGCCGGCGCGGTGGACACAGCCGGCGCGGTGGACACAGCCGGCGCGGCCGGCGGGACCGCGACGGCCTGCACGGCATCCGGCATAAACGCCTCGAGAAAACGCCGCTCGTTCGAACTGAGTTTGCGCGAGCGGCCGGATTCACGGTCCCGCGCGACCACCACGGTCCTGGCCCGCATAAAGGTGAGCAGGTCACGGCAGACATTCACCACGACATGCGTGGAACTCCGCCCGATCCGTTCAACCGTCAACTGCACCGACAAGGGCTCGGGCCGGTGGTACAACTGCTCCAGGAAATCGATCTCGTGCCGCGCGATAATGAATCCGGACGGGAACAGGGCGTCCCGGACGGCGGTCTCGTGGTGGCAGAACATGTCGTAAATCCCCTCCTGGACGTAGCCGACCAGCCGGGCGTTGTTGATGTGCCCGTTCTCGTCGACGTCGCTCCACCGGGTGGGGCAGGACAGCACGTGCACGCCCGGGTGCAGCGCGCTCACTGCTGCGTCAGCCCGGCGCCGGTCGCGGCGGGGAGCAGTGCCCGGCGCAACCTCGCGTAGTAACCGGACTGTTCCGCCGCCATCCGGGCCGCCGTCCAACCCTCCTCGGCCGCTTCCGCGGCGACCTGGACGACCAGGCTGTCGAGCACCGCGTCGACCGACCGGCAGAGTTCGGCGACCGCCGCGAGGCGCTCGGTGACATCGGCGCCGACGGCCGCGCCCCGGGCCGGGAAAGCGGCCAGCGATTCCGCCGCGAGTTGCAGGTCGTCGACGGTGTCCGGCATTTTCTCCGGCATGTTTTCCGGCATCAAATTCGACACGTTTTTCTCCATGACTCATTCCGGCCATTACGGCCCGGTAGCTAGTGTTCGAATACACCGAATCGGTGTCGGCCCCCCGACGCCTTCGACGCTATCCCAGCCGACACGGTCGACGGATGGTTTACGGACGGCGACGGGAAACTCACTCCTATTGGAGTAGTTTGGCGGGGTACACAATATGCCCCATCATCCGAATGCCGTCGGCAGAACGGGTGGCATCGCCGACCCGAACCCCGAAACCGACACCTGCACGTCGCGGATCTGCTACCAGCCTCCCCACCACCTCGCCTTGTAGAGATGCGTCCCGCGCAGCATCCGCGTCCCGTCCGGCCGGTGCAGGGTGATCACCGAGGTGCACCAGGAACACGGCCCGCTGTGGTCGGGGACCACGGTCAGCAGCCGTCCGGTGCCGGGCTCGTCCCCGACGCTCTTCACGTCCCGGACGGCTGCGGGGTCGCCCAGCCGCACGGCGGTGAAGCGGTCGGCCGCCGGGTCGTACCGCCACAGGCCGGTCAGCGTGCTCACCCAGAACCGTCCGGGCTCGGCCAGCACCGGCGCGAGGTCGTGCCCGCCGTGGTCGGGCAGCGGCGTCGAGCGGACGGCGGTCAGGGTGGGCGCCGCCGGGGTGCCGCCCACCCGCAGCGCGGTCAGCACGTCGTCGCCGAGCACCCAGAGCAGGCCCGTCCGGCCGTCCCAGTGCACGCCGTGCGCGCCCGGGAGCGGGTAGCCTGCGTGGGCGGTGGCGCGCGGCCCCTGCGAGGCCGCGTACAGCCGCACCCACCCGCCGCCGCTCGCCGCGACCGCGACGTTGCCGTCCGGCAGCAGCTCGATGCTGTGCGGATTGGCCGCCCCGCCCAGGTCCGCCGCCCAGCGGGTCGCGCCGGTGGTGGTGTCCACGACGGCGGCCAGGCCGCCGGAGGCGGTGGTCAGCAGGTAGCGCCGGCCCTGCCGCACCCGGCTCTTCGCCTCGTCCGGATTCGTCCAGCTCCGCACGGGCGTCAGGTCCGCGAGCCCGGCCGCCCGGTCGGCGCTCCAGCCCCACACGACCGGCAGCCGCCCCGGGCCCCGGTAGGCCATCAGCTCCTCGGCGCTCTGCAGCACCAGGACGCTACGGGACTCCTGGTCCACCACCACGACCGCCCACCCGGGCGACCTGGCCTGCGCGCCGGTCGCCGGCACGCAGAACAGCAGGACGCACAGAGCGCACAGGGCCACCAGCGTTCTCCTCAGCACGCCCCCACCGTGCTTGCTCCCGGGCCGCTTTGCACGGCGGAGCGTCCGAACGGCCGTGGCGAGCGCGGTGGCGGATCCGGGGTGGCGAATCCGCCACCGTGTTCGCCACCGTCCGGATCCGCCACCGTGCTCGCCACCGTCCGGATCCGCGCGGGCGCCCTCCCTCACGCCCGGACCCGCGCGGCCGCGTTCACTACCTCCCGGAGACGGCGTCCGCGACGCGGGCGATCGGCGAGGTGGTGGCCCGTCCGCCCGCCTCCTGGCGGTCTGCCGCGTGGTAGGCCGCGTACATCGCGTGCACCCCGATCCAGCGCAGCGGCTCGGGCTCCCAGCGGCGCACGGTGTGGCCCACCCAGGGCAGCCCGGTCAGCCTGGTGTCCCGCCCGAGGACCAGGTCGCGCAGGGTCCGGCCCGCCAGGTTCGTCGTGGTCACCCCGCTGCCGACGTACCCGCCCGCCCAGCCGAGGCCACTCGCACGGTCCAGCTCCACGGTGGCGCACCAGTCCCGGGGGACGCCGAGCACGCCCGCCCAGGCGTGGTCGATCCGGGCGCTCGCGGCCGCCGGGAAGAAGCGGTTCAGGATCTGCCGGAGCTGGCGCACGGTCTCCACCTGGGTGCCGCCGTCCGCATCCGTCCGCGAGCCGAACCGGTACGGCACGCCCCGGCCGCCCAGCGCGATCCGGTCGTCCGCGGTGCGCTGCGCGTACATGTAGGCGTGCGCGAAGTCGCCCAGCACCTCGCGGCCCTGCCAGCCCGCGTCCGCCCAGAAGGCGGGCGGCAGCGGCTCGGTGGCGATCATCGCCGAGTTCATCGGCAGCCAGGTCCGCCGCTCGCCGCGCAGGCCGGCCGTGAACCCCTCGGTGGCGCGCAGCACGTACTCGGCGGTCACCGTGCCCTGCGGCGTCACCGCGCGCGGCCGGGCGTACGCGGTGCCCGGCAGGATCGCCGTCACCGCCGTCCCCTCGTGCACCGCCACCCCGAGGTCCCGCACCACCCGCGCCAACCCGCGTACCAGCTCGGCCGGTTGGATCCGCGCACCGTACGGCGTCCAGGTGCCACCGAGGGCACCCGCGACGGCGATCCGGTCGGCGGCCTCCTTGGCGCCCAGCAGCTCGACGCGGCCCTCGCCGTACGCCCGCTCGGCGGCGGCGAAAGCCTTGAGCCTCTCCAACTGGGCTCTGTTCCTGGCCACTTCGAGCACCCCGCCACGCACGATGTGCGCGTCGATCCGCTCGGCGGCGGCGACGTCCACGACCTCCCCGACCGCATCGTCCATCGCCCGCTGCATCGCCGCCGCCGCACCCGGGCTGTACCGCTTCGCGAACGCGCCCCGGCCCGCGAAACCGTTGTACAGCCACCCGCCGTTGCGGCCCGAGGCGCCGTAGCCGCAGAACCGGCGTTCCAGCACCGCGATCCGCAGCGACGGCTCCGCCTTCTTCAGGTAGTACGCCGTCCACAGCCCGGTGTACCCGCCGCCGACGACGCACACGTCCACATCCGCGCTCCCGGGCAACGCCGGCCCCGACTCCGGCAACCCGCTCGCCGCGTACCAGAACGACACCTCGCCGTTGACCGCCACCAGAACCTCCCACACCCGTCGCCGACCTGCCCGGACGCTACGCCGCACCGGTCACGCCGGAACACCCCCACACTGCCAAGATCCCCCCGCCCGGCCAGCCACCCTGTCAGACCGCCAGCAGCTCCAGCACCCGCGTCCAGCTGTACGCCCCCGGTGTGAACTCCGCGATCCGCACACCCATGCTCCGCAGCCTGGCCAGGCTCTCCCCGTACGCCGGATGCGCCGCCTGCGCCGCGCTCAGACAGGGCTGCACCGCCACCGGGACGCCCCACCCGTACGACTCGCAGAGGATGCCGAGCGCCAGGGTGTCCGAGATCCCCGCCGCCCACTTGTTGATCGTGTTGAACGTCGCCGGGGCGACCACGACCGCATCCGGATCCGGCAACGGCCGCGGATCCCCCGGCTTCCGCCAGGCCGAACGGATCGGATACCCCGTCCGCGCCACCAGCTCCTCCTCGTCGATGAACCCCATCGCCCGCGGAGTCGCCACCACGCCCACCTCCCACCCCCGCCCCTGCGCGGCGGATACCAACTCCCCCACCCCACCCGCGACTCCGGCCGCACACACCACGACGTAGAGCATCAATTTCGTCTCCCCGCTGTTCCTGTCACTGGCACATCACCGTCCCCCAGAGCGCGATCAGCATCATCACCCCGGCCACGGAGACCCCACACGCTAGCCACACCCGCACCGGGTCGGCGATCCCACTCTCACCCCTCACGGCCGCCCCACTACCAGGTCCGCATGCACGACCTTCCCGCACGGCTCGACCACGGCTCCCCGACGCCCCTTCGTCAGCTTGTGCACCAACGCAGCCGCCGGTGGCACTCCTCGTCCTCCCCCGCAGCCATCAGTACCGGCAACGACAACCGGATCGCGGAGTTGCACGACCACATTACGGCGCTCCAGCGCGCCGCATGAGGAAAGGAACAGCTCATGACCGAGGACGGCAGGATCTTCCGGGAGGCGTGGATCGCCGGAGTGAAGCGGCACTTCCCCGGAGAGCCGAAGCCCGGCTGCATCGCCTCCTGGGAGGAGACCCCCGACTGGGAACGACCCTGCGCCGCAGCCGTGTTCGGGCAGGTTCGGGACTTCGTGGCCGTGAGCGGCGGGACGACCGTCAAGCTCTCCCGCGAGCAGAAGGGGCGCTTCGTCTCGCTCTGCTGGATCGCCCAGATCCACAAGCACATCGAGAGCCCCAAGCCCGGCTACGTCGCGGATTGGAACGACCTGCCCAAGTGGCAGCAGGAGACCGACGCCGACATCTTCGAGGCGATCGAGCGACTGGTTTAGGTAAGCCCCAGGTGTCCGCCCCTGCGGCGCGCAGGGGCGGACACCATCACACAGCGCCGGCCGGATCGCCGTTCATACCCCGCAGGTCGTAGACCGTCAGGACCACGGCTTCGGCCCCCGCTCCTCCTGCGCGCGGACGACCGTCGCCGGTGCCGCGTGGTGCCCTGGTGGTCCCGGGCGCGCCGGCCCGACGAGAGGAGACGCTCCGTGAACCCGTCCACCCCGTACAGGATTCGACCACTCCGGCTCAGCGCGGCGGCCGTCGCCGCGGGCGCCCTGCTGTTCGGCGTGGCCGCCGCGCCGGCAGCCCAGGCGGCGGGCCCCCGAGCCGACCTCGTCCAACAGCGGCTCGACGCGCTGGTCCGGCAGGACGGTGTGCCCGGCGCGCTGGCCACCGTGCGGGACCGGAACGGGCACACCCGCACCTACACGGCCGGGGTGGGCGATCTCGCCACTGGCACGGCGGTGCCCGTGGACGGGCAGGTCCGGGCGGGCAGCAACACCAAGTCCTTCACGGCCGTCGTCGTCCTGCAACTCGTCGCCGAGGGCAAGGTCGATCTGGAGGCCTCCCTCGACACCTACCTGCCGGGCCTCGTCCGCGGCACCGGCGCCGACGGCAGCCGCATCGACGGGCGGAAGATCACCGTCCGCCAGATCCTCCAGCACACCAGCGGCCTGCCCGACTACACCCACTTCCTGCCCGACCAGAGCCTCTCCCAGTACCACGAGCCCCGCGACCTGCTCGACCTCGCGCTCGCCCAGAAACCCGACTTCGAGCCCGGCAAGGGCTGGAAGTACTGCAACACGGGCTACCTGATCGCCGGTCTGATCATCCAGAAGGTCACCGGGCGGCCCGCCGGCGAGGAGATCACCCGGCGGGTCATCGACCGCATCGGCCTGCGCCACACGTACTTCCCCGCCCAGGGCGACATGACGGTGCACGAGCACCACCCGCACGGCTACTTCACCGAGGAGCCCGGCGACCAACCGCTGGACGTCACCGAGCAGGACATGTCCTGGGCCTGGACGGCCGGCGCCCTGGTGTCCACGAACAGCGACCTCAACCGCTTCTTCCGCGCCCTGCTCGGCGGCGAGCTGCTGGCCCCGGCCCAGCTCGCCCAGATGCAGGTCACCGTCCCCGCCGAGTACATGGGCCCCGGCGGCCGCTACGGGCTGGGCCTCGCCAGCCGCCCGCTGTCCTGCGGCGGTGTGTACTGGGGCCACGGCGGCACGCTCCCGGGCTACGTGACGCGCGGTGGTGTCACCGAGGACGGTCGCGCCGCCGACATCGCCGTCACCACCCTGCCCTCCGCCGACGTCAAGCAGCGCGTCGCCGACGCCGTGGACGCCGCGCTCTGCCGCTGAGGCGCTGAAACGCTGAAACACCCAGGCCCGGAAGCGGACCCCGGGCGACGGCCGTGCCCGCCCACGTGTCACGGGGCGGGCACGGCCGCTCATCCGCAGTCTCAGCCGATGGTGGAGCCGGTGACGGGCTCGGAGAGTTCGACGGTCCTGCCGTTCAGGCCGGCCTTGACGAACTGCCAGGTGAGGCCGTTGATGACGCCCTGGCCGAGCGGGGCCAGCTGGGCGAACGCGGGCTGGCTGAGGTCGAGGTGGCCGGCGTCACAGGAGGGGCACTTGTCCCGGACGGGGACGGTGACGGTCTTGCCCTGGTAGCTGACCTTGACCGAAATTCCTTGACACAGGGGGTCGTTGTTGGGGTTGGCGCTGGTCCACCAGGTGTGGGAGACCGCGACGAGCATCTGGTTGGAGGCGTTGATCTGGGTGCCGCAGGCGCCGTAGCCGGCGTCGTTGTAGTAGGTGGCCTTGCCGGCCATGGGCGTGTTGATCGGTATCGCCGCGCTGGCGGTGCCGGCGGTGAGGGCGATGAGGGCGGCGGCCGCGAGCGGGGCGCCCGCGAGGATCCTGAGGTTCTTGCTGATGGCGCGCATGGTTCCCTCCGGTTCTCTAGCCATGGGCATGACAGGTAGAAGTCGCCGAAGCCGCAAGGGGGTTCAGCGAGATCGCCCGATGCCCGTCCGAGTGAAGAGAACGTATGCGCCCGACGGCGGTATGGTCCAGACCGCCGCCATGTTGACATGAACACAAGGCAGGAATCTTTACCAATACGGCCGAAGGGGCGAAGATACGTGACCGCACCGCGCCGCAGGGTGTTGACAGGTCACCACGCCCACCCCCGGAGGCCCCGCCCCATGCGCACCGCACTCGCAGCCCTGCTCCTCGGCGCCGCCCTGATCCCGGCCGCCGCCGCACCCGCCAACGCCGTGTCCGCCAACGGCGCGCCCGCGCCCCGCGCGGTGAACCAGGGCTACAGCATCCCCGTCGGCGCCGTCACCGATCTCGGCGCGCTGCCGGTGCTCGGCAGCCTCGGGCTGGACTTCGCCCGCCTGCTCGGGCAGTAGGGTCGCGCCCCCTCGAACCCGGCGCCGCCAGACCCGGACCCCTCGCACCCGGACCCCTCACACCCGGACGCTGAACAGGCCGCCGGACAGCGCGTGTTGGTCGGACCGGGCGGACGTGATGTAGAGCGTCCGCCCGTCCGGCCCGCCAAAGGCGCAACTGGTGACGCGCGGCACCGGCAGCTCGACCGACGCCAGCACCTCACCCTCGGGCGAGAGGCAGTGCACCGCCCAGCCGTCCCAGAACGCCACCCACAGGTTGCCGTCGGCGTCGAGCGTCATGCCGTCCGGGTGACCCGGCAGGTGGGAGACGTCGAGCGTGCGGATCCGCTCACCGAGGGGGCCGTGCTCGGGGTAGGGGTAGAGGGCGATGCGGCGCGTGGTGGTGTCGATGTGCCAGAGCCGGTCGGGCTCCGGCCAGGCGAGGCCGTTGGGGATGTCGAGCCCGCCGAGGATCGCCCGGACACCGCCGTCGCGCTCCAGCCGGTACAGCGATCCGGGCTCGCGCGGCTCCCCCCGCCCCATCGAGCCGGCGACCGGTCGGCCGTACGGGTCGGTCTTGCCGTCATTCATCCGGCGGTCCGGGCGGTCGGCCTCGACGGCGGCGACCAGCGTGGTGCGGCCAGTGGCCGGATCGAACCGTTCGAAGCCGCGCTCGGTGGCGAGCATCAGCCCGCCGTCGCCGTACGGCATCAAGGTGCCGGGGGTGGCGTCGAGTTCGACCGAGCCGATCGCGCCCGAGGCCGGGTCCAGGGTGAGCACCCGCCGGTCGGGGATGCCGATCCAGCGCAGCAGCTGCGCGGACTGGTCCCACAGCGGGCCCTCGCCCAGCTCCAGGTACGGTGTGTCGGCGACCGGTTCGGCACGCACAGCGGGGCCCTCCTCGAACAAGGTGTCAGCGCAGCGGGGCTTCGGGCAGCATCGCGGTCGTTCCTCCGTCCACGGCGAGGCGGACACCACTGACGATCGAGGATTCCTCGCCCGCCAGGAAGCCGACCACCCGCGCGACCTCGGCCGCACTGCCGAACCGCCCCAGTGGGGACGACCGTAGCATCGCGGCGCTCGGCTGCGGATCCGTCCACACGCGCCGGTTGCGCTCCACCGGGACGAAGCCGGGAGCGACCGCCGCCCTGGCCCGCCCTGGCCCGCTCGCGCCCGGGCCGGCCTCGGAGCACTCGCCCAGTCCGTACGCTCCGTCACCACCGGACAGTCGCGCCACCCGTCACGTGGTCCGCGCCGACGCGCGGGCGTGCAGCAGTTCCAGCACGGGCGCCGACCTCCCCTTCGCCAGGGCCCGAGGGCGCGCCCTCGGCCCGCTCCGAACTTACTTCCGCTCCGCAAGTTAGTAACCGCCGCGAGCCCGTCACAAGGTCGAACTCCCGGCCGCAGCACACCCGCCACCCCCGCGACATCCGCCGCAACACACCGCAACGCGGCGGCAACACCCGTTCCCAGAAGCCAAGTTGACGATTGACAGCGAGCCCCGCCCTTCAGCACGATGAGCGCCGAGCCCACTCGCGGCGAGCCGGAAGGAGGGCCGATGCACACCGCTGTCCGCCGCGCCCCGCGCCCGGCCACCGCCTGCTGCCCGCGCCGCTGTTGTCGCGGTGCGCTCGCCCTCTGACCGTCCGTCCCGCCGGACCGGCCTCCCTCCCGCACGCCCTGCCCCGCCGCTCGGCCTTGCCCCGCCTCGCCGCTCAGCCCTGCCCTGCCCTGCCCTGCCCGGCGACCGGTACGCGGAGCGGCTCGGTGCCGCCATGCGTCACTCACCGTCACCATCTTCCCGTGAAGGGGAACCGTCATGACCACCGCCCTGACCGAACTCCGCCTCACCCCCGCCGCCGGCCGGATCGGCGCGATCGTGCACGACGTCCGCCTCGGCGGCGACCTGACGGCCGAGACCGTGGCCGCCGTCGAGGCCGCCCTCCACCAGCACAAGGTGCTGTTCTTCCGCGGCCAGCAGCACCTGGACGACGCCGGACACGAGGCGTTCGCCCGCCTGTTGGGACAGCCGGTCGGCCACCCGACCGTCCCCAGCGCGGACGGCCGCTACATCTTCGAGCTGGACGCGACCAAGGGCGTGCGGGCCAACAACTGGCACACCGACGTCACCTTCGTGCCGTCCTACCCCAAGGCCTCGATCCTGCGCTCGCTGGAGCTGCCCCCGGCCGGTGGCAGCACGGTCTGGGCCAACACCGCGGCCGCCTACCAGGACCTGCCCGCACCGCTGAAAGCCCTGGCCGAGAGCCTGCGGGCCGTCCACACCAACGACTACGACTACGCCGCCCGGCTGGCCCTGCGCCCGGAGCTGGCGGACAACGCCGAGATCGCCCGGCTGTTCCGCGACGTCTTCGTCTCCACCGCCTTCAAGACCGAACACCCCGTCGTCCGGGTGCACCCGGTCACCGGGGAGAAGTCGCTGCTCCTGGGCGCGTTCGCGCAGCGCATCCAGGGCGTGTCGGGCGCCGACAGCCGGGCGCTGATCGACCTGTTCCAGCGCTACGTCGAGCGGCTGGAGAACACCGTCCGCTGGGACTGGCAGATCGGCGACGTCGCGATCTGGGACAACCGGGCCACCCAGCACTACGCGGTCAACGACTACGGCGACGAGCCGCGCCTGGTCCGCCGGATCACCCTGGACGGCGACCTGCCGCTCGGCGTGGACGGCGCTCCGAGCCGTCTGCTGGAGCCGGCCGACCCGCCGCGGGTGGCCGGCCTGGTGCCCGCCGAGGAGCTCGAAACGGCCAACTGACCCGGCCGGGGCACGCGTTACCGCCGATCGTCCCGACCGGAGGAACGCGATACGACCGACCCGACCGGGGAGGACCCGGCCGTCAACCGATCCAGAGGACCCGGGTACCGCCACCATGACCACCGCCCTCGCCCGGCCGCCCGTCCGCACCGGGGACGACCGCCGGGACGCCAACGCCTCCGCCGTGCTGCGCACGGTGCTCGACCACGGGCCGATCGCCCGCAGCAGGGTCGCCGCTCTGACCGGGCTGAGCGCGTCGGCGGTCTCCCGGCAGGTGGTGGACCTTGTGCGGCTCGGACTGCTGTGCGAGCGCCCGGAGTTGGCGGTCGGGCGCGGCACCGGGGCGCTGGGCCGCCCGCAGCTGCCGGTGGACGTGGACACCGACCGGCTGGCCGTGGCAGGACTGCACATCGGCGTCCCGTACACCACCTTCACACTGCTCGACCTGCGCGGGCAGGTGCTGTACCGGCAGGAGATCTCCAACCGGGGCCGGACCGGATTCGCCGTGCTGAAGCCGCTGTTGGAGCGACTGCCCCGGCTGATCGCCGCCCTGCGCGGCGGCCGGACGGTGGTCGGCCTGGGCGCCGTCACCGGCGGCGCCGTCGACCCGGAGCGCGGGCTGATGCTCCGTCACGGACTGTTGGGCTGGCGGGACATGCCGCTGCGGGAGCTGCTGGAGGACGCCACCGGCCTGCCCGTCCAGGTGGACAACCACGCCCGGGCGCTCACCCAGGCGGAGATCCTGTTCGGCCACCCGGCCGCCCGGCGGAGCATGGTGCAGCTGTTCGTCGGCCATGTGGTGGACGCGGCGCTGGCGGTCGCGGGCACGGTCCATCAGGGCCCACCCTCGGCCACCGGCGACCTCGGCCACCTGCCGATCGCGGACCGGCTCGCGGACGGACAAGCGGACGAGAGAGCGGACGAAGACGCGGACGACGCCGCACTCTGTCACTGCGGCCGCCGGGGCTGTCTCTCGGTCGCAGCCTCCGACACCACCCTGTTCGAAGCGGCTGCCGCCGAGGGGATCACCGCCAAGCCGGACCGCGCCCAGCTGATCGCCGCCGTCCAGCAGGGCGACCCCCGGGCGGACCGGCTGGTCCGCGAGCGGGCCCGGACCATCGGCCGCGCCCTCGCCCTGCTCGCGGACGTGGTCAACCCCGATCTGCTGGTGCTCACCGAGACCTTCGCCGTCCTCGACCCCGCCTATCTCGACGTCGTACGGGCCGAGTTCACCCTCCGCTCACACCTGCACCGGGACGCCGACCTGCTGATCGCCCAGCAGCGGGGCCCCGACGCGCTAGCCGTCGCCGCCGGCGCCCCGGTGCTCGGCGAGCTGTACGCCCGGCCCGTCCGGGCCCTCGCCGCGACGCCTGCCCGGCACCGCTAGCCCCCTCCCCAAAAGCCCTCGAAAGCCCCCCGCAGACCACCCCGCACACCGACCGGCCCGTCGACCCGCCCACCGACCCGCCGGCCGACCCCCGCCGCCGCGCCCCCTGCGCCGCCGACGACCGCGCCAACTGACCGCTGCAGCAGGCCTTCGACCAGTACTACGGCGTCCTGGAAGGCCTGACCGGCCTCTTCCCCCTGCCCGTCACCGGGGCCGCCACGACGGCGGCTGGGACGAACTGCGCCGCAGCCGCTTCGCCCGCCAACTCGCCGCCGGCCACTTCCCCGAGGGCACCCGCAGCTACTTCAGCCGCTTCCTCCACCACCCGAACCTGCCCGACGACTGGAACCCGGACGTCGAGCGCGAGATCGCGCTCATCGGCGGCCCGCAGAGCCTGGTGCGCTACCCGCGCAGCTGGGGCCTGGCCTCGGCCGACCGCTGCGGTCGCTGGACGGCGCCGAGCAGTACCGCGAGTTGGCCTCAGTGGTCCCGGTGCTCCCGATGCTCCGGGCGGTCCCGGTGGATCTTCCCCGGAAGGCCCGCCGGGACCACCCCCACCCGGGTTAGGCTCGATCCGCGCGGCGGCCGTCCGCGCACCGACCGAGGGGGAGCGTGTGATCGGGGACCTGCTGCCGGACGCCGTCGTGACCGAGGTGTCCTACGACGACCCGCCGGAGGCCCGGCTGGAACCGGCCGAGGAGGCCGCCGTCGTCCAGGCGGTGGCCAAGCGCCGCCGAGAGTTCACCACCGTCCGCCACTGCGCCCGCACCGCCCTCACCCGCCTCGGCATCCCCTACCGCCCGCTGGTCCCCGGCCTGCGCGGCGCCCCGAGCTGGCCCGACGGCGTCGTCGGCAGCCTCACCCACTGCGAGGGCTTCCGAGCGGCGGCCGTCGCCCACTCCGGCGACCTCGCCTCGGTCGGCATCGACGCCGAGCCCGCCCTGCCGCTCCCGGACGACGTCCTGGACGTCATCGCGCTGCCCGAGGAGGGGAAGCGGATCGTCGAACTGCTCGCCGAACACCCCGGCACCCCGTGGGACCGCATCCTGTTCAGCGCCAAGGAATCCGTGTACAAGGCGTGGTTCCCGCTCACCGAGCAGTTCCTGGACTTCAGCGAGGCCGACCTGGTCCTCTCCCCCGACGGCTCCTTCACCGCCCGGCTGCTGGTCCCCGGCCCGAACGTCAACGGCCGCCGCATCGAAGGCTTCGAGGGCCGCTGGGCCGTCGGTGACGGCCTGCTCGCCACCGCCATCGCGGTCGCCCGGTAGTCCGGCGCACCGACGACCGCACTCGGCATATCCTCGACCCCGTGACCGTGACCTATGTGATAGCTGGCACCCGGATCCACACGCTGGACGACTTCTGGGACGTGGTCGGTGAGACCATCGGCAGCGACGGCTACTTCGGCCGGAACCTCGACGCCTTCGCCGACTGCCTGCGCGGCGGCTACGGCACCCCCGAGGACGGCGACTACCTGATCGAGTGGCGCGACCACGCGGTCTCCCGGCGCAACCTCGGCTACCCCGAGACGGTCCGCCAGCTGGAACTGCGGCTGGCCCACTGCCACCCCGCCAACCGCGAGCACGTCCGCGCCGACCTCGCCGCCGCCAGGGCCGGCAAGGGGCCGACGGTGTTCGACTGGCTGGTCCGGATCATCGAGGAGGAGCACCCGGGAGGCCTCCGACTGGCCTAACGCCGCAACGCGGTCCGCGCACGTCGCCGCAGCGCGGCACGCCCGCGCCTCACCGCATCACGTCCGACAGCCGGACGAAGCGCCGCCCCGCCGCCAGCAGCCCCGGCACCGCCGCCACCACCCCGGGGGCGGTACCGCCGCCCGGGTGGTTCATGTGGCAGATCACGATCGCCCCGGGCGGGGCCGCCGCGATCTCCTGCCGCACCTCGACGGCGCTGAGCGTCGCCCCGCCGTCGCCGTTCACGGTGAAGCCCGCGGCGCGTTCCCCCAGGTCGGCGACCACCCGGGCGGCGACGTCGTCGTAGTGCGCGGTGCCGGAGCGGAAGAAGCGCACCGGGCGGCCGAGCAGCCCGGCGAGCTTGTGCGCGTTGCCCGCGACCTCGTCGTACACCTCGCCGACGCCACCGGTGCCGGCGATGCCGTAGGCGGAGCGGCCGGTGACCGAGAGCGGGCGGTGGACGGTGCCGTGGTTGCCGATCTCGAAGAGCGGGTCGGCGGCGAGCTGCTCGAACACGTCCGGGTTGGCGTCGATCCAGCGGGCGTTCAGGAAGAGCGTGGCGGGGACGGAACGTTTCCGCAGGAAGTCGATCAGGTCGGCGTCGTACCCGTTCCCGCCGGGGCCGCCACAGGCGTCGAAGGTGAGCGCCATCGCGATCTCGCCGGCGGGCAGCTCGGTGATCACCCCGGTGACCTCCATCCCCCACTGCTTCGGCTCGGCGCCGCCGTACCGGGCGACCAGCTCGGCCCGGGTCGGCTCCGGGCGCCCGGGCGCAGCGGTCGGGGTGGTCGGGGTGGTCGGGGCGGGCGTCGGGGGCTCCGACGGCGTCGCCGCCGATATCGCCGAGGCCTCGGAGGCCTCGGAGGCCTCGGAAACCGAAGCGGAAGCCACCGAGGCCGCCGGGGCCGCCGCCCGGCCACCCGCCGAGGGCCCGCACCCCGCCAGCGTGCTCCCGGCCACCGCCGCCAGCAGCGCCCGCCGACTCAGTGCCACACCCGTCTCCTCCGCGATGATCCGATCCGCTCGCTATGAACATGAACGGACTATTCGTCACCGCCCGCAACTCGCCGACCCGGCCGACGGCGACCCCCTTCACCGAGCCGCCCCCCGCCCGTGGGCCCCGGCTCACCCCTGATTCACCGCCACGGGTAAGGAGCCGAACGGACCCCGCCCGCCCTGCCCCGGAGGACCCGATGCCCGCCGACCACGACACCCCACGCCCCGCCCGTCGCGACCTCCTCCGCACCGGCCTCACCACCGGAGCCGCCGCCGCCCTCGGCCTGGCCGCGACCACCCCCGCCGCCGCCTCCGCACCCGACGCACCCGGCGCACCCGGCACCCCCGGCACCGAGCGGACCCTCACCCTCACCGGCCACCTCCCCACCGGCTCCCCCGACTTCGTCCACCTCCCCGTCGAAGTCCCCGCCGGTGTCCGCGAGATCGCCGTCAGCTACGGCTACGACAAGCCCCCGGTCCCGGCCGGCACCCCCGGCAACTCCTGCGACATCGGCATCTTCGACGAACGCGGCACCGACCTCGGCGGCCCCGGGTTCCGCGGCTGGTCCGGCGGTTTCCGTACCGAGTTCAGCCTCGCCCGCGACACCGCGACCCCCGGCTACCTCCCCGGCCCGATCAACCCGGGCACCTGGCACCTCGCCCTCGGCCCCTACCAGATCGCGCCGCAGGGGCTGGACTACCACGTCCAGGTCACCCTCCGGTTCGGCGCCCCCGGGCCGGCGTTCACCCCGCACTACCCGTCCGAGCGGGCCCGCGGCCGCGGCCGCGCCTGGTACCGGGGCGACTGCCACCTGCACACCGTGCACTCCGACGGACGGCGCCTCCCGGAGGAGGTGGCCGCCGGAGCCCGCGCGGCCGGCCTCGACTTCATCGTCTCCACCGACCACAACACCAGTTCCTCGCACGCGGTCTGGGGCCCGCTGGCCGGCCCCGACCTGCTGATCATCCCGGGCGAGGAGATCACCACCCGCAACGGCCACTGGCTGGCCCTCGGCCTCGAAGCGGGCCAGTTCGTCGACTGGCGCTACCGCTCCCGCGACGAGGAGTACCCGCGCTTCGTCCGTCAGGTCCACCGCTCCGGCGGCCTGGTGGTGCCCGCGCACCCGTACTGCCCGTACGTCGCCTGCCAGTGGAAGTTCGGCTACGAGCAGGCCGACGGCGTCGAGGTGTGGAACGGGCCCTGGACGTACGACGACGAGTCCGCGGTCGACACCTGGGACGGCCGGCTCGCCGTCGCCCTGCGCGAGGGCCGTTCCTGGCTGCCCGCCCTGGGCAACAGCGACGCGCACAGCGCCCCGCAGGTCATCGGCTCCCCGCACAACGTCGTCCTGGCCGAGGACCTCACCCGGGACGCGATCCTCGACGGGCTGCGCGACGGGCGCAGCTGGCTCGCCGAATCCGCCTCCGTCCAGCTGGAGTTCACCGTCACCGGGCACGGCCGCCGGGCCGGCATCGGCGAGGAGCTGGCCGTCCCGGCGGACGCCCCGCTGGACGTCCGGCTCGCCGTCTCCGGCGTGCCCGGCGGGACGGTCCGCCTCCTCACCGACGAGGGCCAGCTGCACCAGGAGTCACTGCCCGCCGACGGCTCCGGCACGGTGGTCTGGCGCACGACGGCCTCGCTCGCCGCCTACGTCCGGGCCGAGGTCCGCCACCCGAAGCCGGACGGGTCGCCCGGCAAGGGCAACGCGATGGGCCCGGACCTCCCCTGGGGCCCGATGGCGGCCCTCACCAACCCGATCGTGCTGCGCGTCGAGGACCGCTGAGCGCCCCGGTGCAGGAGTGGGGACGACTCGGGGCACCGGCGTGGACTAGGTTGATCCCCGAAAGCACCAGTCGTAGGGACGAGGCGGTCGGCTGTCCGTATCCGGGCCGGCCGGCCCGTCCGCACTCCGACCGCCTCGCCCCGGCTACCCGTCCGTCCCCGGCCCGCGAAGGGATCAGCAGCTGTGAACCGTACGACCGTAGGTGGGCCGGAGCTCGGGGGCGGCCGGGGCGCCGGCGGCGTCCTCGTCCTCGTCGACCCGGCCGGGGCCGGCCAGAGCCCGGTCGCGAGCCGGCTCGCGGAGGAGCTGCACCCGAGCGTCCACCTGCGTGCGCACGACTTCCTGCGGGTCATCCGGCGCGGCCAGCTCCCGCCGCACCTCCCCGAGGCCGAGCGGCAGAACACCACCGCCCTCGCCGCAGCCGCGCAGGCCGCCTTCGCCTACGCGACCGGCGGCTACCAGGTCATCGTCGAGTGCCCGGCCGCCCCGCCCACCCTCGACACCTTCCGCCGCGAGAGCCGCACCACCGGCGCCGCCCTCCACCTCGTCGTCCTCCAGCCCACCCCGGGCGCCGTCCCCGGCCCGCACACCCTGGACACCAGCTCCCTCACCCCCGCCGGCGCCGCCGAGTCCATCCTCGCCGCCCTCACCCGCCGCACCCACCTGCTCGGCTGGTGACCCCGCCGGGTGCCCGAGGCCCCGGCCCCGGGCACCCGGCCCCGCTACAGGACCGGCGCGGCGCCCCGCGTCAGGTCCTCGAAGACGTCCAACAGGTACCCGCTCACCAGGGAGCCGTCCAGGGCCAGCTTCGGGTTGACGACCAGGTTCGTGCCCCGCGTCATCGCCAGCCGGACGAAGCGGTCGAACTGCTCGTCGCTCAGGATCCCGGCCACCGTGAACTCGGGCAGCTCGACGCCGCTGCGCGCCCAGTTCCGCACGTAGGAGTCCAGCTCCAGCGGATCGGTGAGCAGTGTGATCACCCCGTCCACGACCACGGGGTCCCCGGTCTCCGCGTCCACCAGGTACGCCAGTGGCGCGTAGTACCGCCGGCAGTCCGAGTAGGCCTCCCCGATGGCCCGGGTGTACCGCACCGCCTTGGCCCGGACGCACGGGATCGGCTCCTCCCCTTGGCGGAGCAGCCTTGAGTAGGGGGCGAATCCGGAGCCGTCGGGCGTGTAGCACCAAGGATCCCCCGACCTCCGCGCGGCGGCGAAGTCCGCGTTCATCCGCTCGGCGCCCTCCGCCGCCCTCCGCTCCGAGCGCCGGGCCACCCGACCGCGGTCGGTGACGTAGTTCGCGCCGCCGTCCTCCAACGAGATCCGGACACACCAGCCGCCCCGGGAGAAGTCGTCGTACTCCGACTTCCAGGCGATGCGGGCGACCGGCAGCTGCGCCCTCGCGATCCCGCCGAACATCCACTGGCCGCCCTGGAGGGCGGCGATCCAGCCCGCGTAGTCGAAGTTGCGCAACCGCGGATTCTCCCGGAGGAGTTCGCCGTCCACCCCGCCGAGCACCCGGTCCGTCGGCCGCAGGCACTCCTCGTGCACCAGGCCGATGTCCTCGGGGCGGCCCTCCTCGTCGACCTCGATCAGCGGTGCGCCCGCCTCGGACACGGCGTCGCCGCAGTGCCGGCAGCCGAAGGCGTCCTCGACGCGTTCGGCGAGATTCGCGCAGTGCTCCGCGTGCGCGCGGGCCGCCGGTGCGTCACTCGGGTCGTCCGTGAACGTGGCGGGGATCACGAGCACCCGCCGGTCCCGGTACTCCTCCGCACGGTTTTCGAGGTGCCTTTCCAGTCCCGCCCAGGTGGCCCACCGTCCGACGACCCTCCACCGCTCCCCCGGCGCCCACTCGACGTGCCCGTCCGCGAAGGTGACGCGCTTCGCCCCGGCCTCGTCGAACCTGCGGAAGTCCGCGATGACGAGTTCGTACCCCTCGAAGGAGGCCTCCGCGAGCACCACCTCCCGGCCGAACGCCAGCCCGGCCACCGTCTCCCGGTTCAGCAGCCCGCTCGCGCCGGGCCCCGGCGGCTCCGGGTGGTCCCGGACGTACTTGCCCATCCGCGCCCGCAGACCCTCGGCATCGATCGCGAGCCTGTCCCGTGCCAGCGACACCGCCAGCGCGATCAGGCCGCCCCAGAGCAGCCGCGGTCCGATCGCCGACCGGACGCTGAGCATCAGCAGCGCGGCCGACTCCAGCGAACCGCCCTCCCGCACGTCCAGCGAGCTGACCCTGATCCTGGCCAGGATCTCCCGCAGCTCCACCGCCGTGATCGCGCGCCCGGTCGCCGTCTCGTAGTGCGCCCGGACAAGCCCCTCGGTCTTCTCCAGGACGTCCCGCTCGGCCCCGTTGAGCGGGAGCTCCGCGCTGCTCGACCGGCTCAGCCGCGCGGCCTCCGTCAACTTGCGCAGTTCCCTGCGCACCCGGGCGGACGCCTCGGTCGAGGTCGCCAGCAGATAGACGTCCCCGGGCCGGCTGTCCGTCACGTACTGCCGCACGAACTGGCCCAGCACCGACCCGAAGTCCGAGGTCGGCGCGGCCGACACGCTGATCGTGTTCTTGGCCTGGACGAAGTACCGCACCCCGGGCCCGACCAGCACGAGGTCGTCGATCTCGTCCTCCGTCTCGAACCGCAACTCCTCGACCCGGCCCGCGCCGTCGAGCCCCAGCAGGCTCAGATCGGCGAGGTCGCACAGCATGTGGCACATGGCGAGCGCCGCCACGCGCTGCTGGAAGTCGATGCCGGAATGCGCCGCGGCACCTCCGCTGTTCCCCAAGGAATCCCCTCTCCTGTTCAGACGTCCCGGTAACGGGTCTCCTGTTCAGACGTCCCGGTAACGGGCCGGGCGGCCCGCACGACACGCCCTGCGCCCCGGCGCCCCGTCGGCCGCCTCCCGCAGGAAGTCCGCGCGCCCGGTAGCCGCCCAGGGTAGTGCGGCGGTGTTCTGAGCCCCCCGGGCCACCTCCGCGCCCCTTTCCCGCCCCGGACCGGGGTCCATCACGTACCGTGTTCGGATCACCACCGGTTTGGGTACGTACCTCGGCGCGCCCGACGGGCGCCGAACACCGCGGAGCCGGTCACAGCGCCGCCACACCGTCACACTGCGCGTTCAGCGCCCCCGGTCCGGGGTCGTCACTCCACCGCCGAGACCGGGTACATCACACACCGGGAGACCGACCATCATGAGCCACGACCACATCCCCGCCCCCGTACGCCGGACCTACGGTGCCGGCGATCTGTCCCGGGCCGCGAGCTTCGCCGGTGGATTCATCAACTTCGGCTACTGGCAGGACATGGACCTCACCGCCCCGACGACCGAGGACCGGGTCCACAGCCAGGAGCAGCTCTACCGCCGGGTCCTGCGGGAGTTCGCGGAGCCACGTGAGCGGCTGCGGCTGGCCGAGGTCGGCTGCGGGCGCGGACTCGGCGCGGCGCTCGCCCTGCGCGAGTTCCGGTTCGGGGGCGTGACCGGCGTCGACATCCACCCGGACCAGATCGAGCGCGCCCGCGCCGTCAACGCCAAAGCCCTGGCCACCTACCCCGATCGGCTGGCCTACACCTTCGGATCGGCCAACCAACTCCCCTTCGCCGACGCCTCCCTGGACGGCGTCTACTCCGTCGAGGCCGCCCAGCACTTCCGTGAACTCACCGGCTTCGCCCGCGAGACCGCCCGCGTCCTACGCCCGGGCGGCCGACTCGTCGTGACCACCTTCTTCGCCGCCGCCGGACCGGACATCACCGAGCGCCTGAGCATCCTCCTCGCCAGCTTCGCCGACGGCCTCGACGTCCCCCACCCCCTCGCCGCCTTCACCAGCGACCTCACCGCGGCCGGCTTCACCACCATCACCACCGAGTCCATCGGCGACGCCGTCTGGCCCGGCCTCGACCGCTATCTCACCGACGCCGTCCCTCCCGGTCACTGGAGCCGCAACTTCCTCCCCGCCTGGCGCAGCGGCCTCCTCGACTACCACGTCGTCACCGCCACCCGGCCCGGACCGGCGGAAATGGCCCGCCAGCCGATCTGACGAGCCGCCCCGCGGCAACGCGGCCGACCGTCCCCCCGCACGTCACGAGGCCCTGACGCCCCCTCCGCCGTCCGTCCCGGCCCGCCGGCGGCACCGGGCCCGGCGGGCGCCCGGCGGCCGCGACGCGCCGGATCAGCCGACCGCCGCGCCCACCCGCGGCGACGGCTCGGCCGCCGGGCCGGCCAGCGCCGCCAGCCGGCGCAGGCTGGCCCGGCGCTGGAGCGCGCCGAGGCCGACGGTCGCCGCGCCGAGGGCCAGCCAGCCGGCCGGACCGGCCGTCATCACCACGCCGGTGAGCAGCAGCGGGCCCACCGACTTCTGCACCGACTGGGCCATCCCGGCCACCCCCAGGTAGGAGGCCTGGGCCCCCGGGGGCGCCAGGACGACCGCCAGCTCCCAGGAGCTCACCGAGCGCATCAGCTCCGCCAGTGTGACCAGCATCGCCGCGGCGAGCAGCGCGAGCGAGGCCGTCCACGGCCCGCCGCCGGTGGCGAGCGCGGTCAGCAGGCAGCAGCCGAGCAGCGTCAGGCCGTACCAGCCCACCGCCGCGGCCGCCCCGCGCGGGCCCTCCGCCCGCGCGGAGACGCGCAGTTGCAGGAGCACCACGAGCACCGTGTTGAGGATCAGGAAGGCCGGGACGACGGCGTGCGGCGCGCCGGTGTGGTGGACGAGCCAGAGCGGCAGACCGACGTTGAGGATCGAGTCGTCGAGGTTCAGCGGCATGTCCAGCGCGACGAACAGCAGGTAGCCCCGGTCGCGCCAGGGGCTCGGCACGGCCGCCGGGGCGGCGGCGGGCTCCTCCCCGGAGGCCGCCGCGACCAGGCCGCGCCCGGCCGGCTCCCGGGTGCGCCAGACCAGGACGGCAGCGAGGACGAAGGAGAGCGCGTTGGCCACGATCAGCGCGCGGTAGGCGGTCGTGGTGCCCATCGCCAGGCCGATCGCCGCGATGCCCGCGCCGAGCGCGTACCCGGCGTTGGCCACGCTGCGGAACAGCGCCTGGTACGTGCCGCGCCGCTCGCCCGCGATCCGGGTGGCGAACAGCATCTCCAGGGTCTTGGCCGCCCGTTCGGCCAGGCAGGTCAGGGCGACGGCGGGGAGCAGCGTGGCGAAGTCGTCGACGACCAGCAGCAGGCCCATCGTCCCGATCCGCAGCAGGTGACACCCGATCAGCAGCCACCGCACCGGCAGCCGTTCGGCCGCCCGCCCGGCGAGCGGGGACCCGGCGATCCCCGCCGCCGCGCCCACGCCCAGCAGCACGCCGAGCTGTCGGGCGTCCATTGCGCACACGTAGGTGAAGTACAGCACCGAGGCCGCCGCCCACACCCCGCTCCCGGTCCGGTCGACGCACTGCGCCAGCAGCATGATCCGCGCGTCCCGCCCGCCCGGCGGCTTCCGCAGCTGCGCCATCAGTCCGTTCCCCCGCATGGCAGGCCCCCGTTGCATGATCGGCATCAATCTCGACATCAAGATACTTCACGTCGAGATAGATGCGGAAGCCCCGGCCGCGCGCCCGCCGGAGCCCCGGCCCCCGGGCTCCGGGCCTCGACGGCGGGCAGGCGGTGCGCCACACTCTCCCCAGCAGCATCCGCGCTCCCAACGCACCGGCACGACGTCACGATCCACCGCCACATCGGAGAGCCACACGGTGACCACTCGTCAACTGCTGCACATCGCCTTCTCGTCCGGCCGGGCCGGGTCCGGTCCCGCCACCTGGGGCCAACAGGCCATCCGGGACGCCGTGAGCCGGCTCGCCCCGGCCGACGCGCCGCGCTACAACATCGCCGCGGCTGCGCCGCTCGACCCCGGGCTGCCGCTGCCCGTCCTGCTCGCCGGCCTGGAGCGACTGCTCCATCTGCACGACTCGCTGCACACCCGCCTGGTGCCGGGCGAGGCCGGCCGCTTGCGCCAAGTAGTCGACCCCGAGGGCCGGTTGGAGGTGGAGGTACGGCACTGCGCGGAGCCGGCCGATCCGGTCGAGGCGGGCGCGCGGCTGCACGAGGAGCTGGCGGCGCTGCCGTTCGACACCGCCGCCCAGTGGCCGATCCGGGTCGGCGTCGTGGAGACGGGCGGGTCGGCCCGGTACGTGAGCCTGGTGCTCTCGCACACCGCGGTCGACGGCACGGGGATGAGCCGCCTGGTGGCCGACCTGACCGCGCTCTGCCAGGGCACCTCGCCGGACGAGCTGGCCAAGATCCGCGAGCCCGCCCAGCAACCGCTGGAGGAGGCGGAGTTCCAGGCCTCGGAGCGCGGTCGGCGGCGGGACGAGGGCGCCCGCAAGCAGTTCCTGCGCAAGCTGCGGCTGGCCCCGGCCCGGCTGTTCCCCCCGCCCGGTGAGCCGGCCACGCCGGCCACCAGGTTCCCGAACGCCGTCCTGCGCTCGCCCGCGCTGCCCCGCGCGGTGGACCGGGTGGCGGCCGCCCACCGGGTGACCTCCTCCTCGGTGCTGCTGGCGGCGACGGCGGCGATGACGGCCCGGCTGTCGGGTTCGACGGACGCGGTGCTGAACGTCGTGGTGAGCAACCGCTTCCTGCCCGAGCTGACCAACGCGGTGAGCGTGGTCGCGGGCGACGGGCTGTTCCACCTCCCGGACGCCACCGCCGAGTTCGGGGACGTCGTCCGACGCACCAACGCCGCCGCGATCGGCGCCTACCGCCACGCCTACTACGACAAGCTCCGGTTGGAGGCCGAGATCGGGCGGCTCGCCGCCGAGGGCGTCCCGCTCGCGGACCGGTCCTGCATCTTCAACGACACCCGCGAGCTGGTCACCGCATCCCCCGACACCGGGACAGGCGAGGACGTGACCACCCTGACCTGGCCGGTGGAGTTCGAGCCCCGCCCCGGCCTGACCTACGCCCTGGACGCGCTGCAGTCCCCGGGCGCACTGAGCCTGACCATGACGGCCGACCCGGCGGTGCTCCCGCGCCCGGCGATGGAACGCTTCCTTTACGGGATCGAGGAGTTGATCCTCACCGAGGCCCGCGCTCTCGAAGCAGCCTAGGCCCTTGTCCGGAGGGCACCGCGTGATGCGCGGTGCCCTCCGGCGCCCCCTCACCATCCGTTGTTCCCCCGGCCCCGCCGCTACGCTGGGCCCATGCGGATCCTCCTCCTCGGCGGCACCTCCTTCGTCGGCCGCGCGATCGCCGACGACGCCCTGC
This sequence comes from Kitasatospora sp. NPDC088264, assembly GCF_040685715.1. NCBI lineage: Bacteria > Bacillati > Actinomycetota > Actinomycetes > Kitasatosporales > Streptomycetaceae > Kitasatospora > Kitasatospora sp. NPDC088264. The sequence goes on along the minus strand of NZ_JBFBIR010000008.1, from coordinate 87,070 downwards.
GCAGTGGCGCCGAGGTCGCCCTGTTCACCCGCGGCCGGACCAACCCCGGCCTCTTCCCCGCCGCCGCCCACCTGATCGGCGACCGCGACACCGGCGACTACACCGCCCTGCGCGGCGGCCGCTGGGACGCGGTGGTGGACGTCAGCGGCTACCGCCCCCGCCAGGTCGGCCAGGCCATGGACGCGCTCGGCGACCGGGTCGGCCGCTACCTGTTCATCTCCAGCCACGCGGTGTACGAGCGCGCCGGTCTCACCCCCGGCTCGGACGAGTCCGTCCCGCGCCGCGCACCGCTGCGCGACGCCGAGCAGCTCACCGAGGAGACGTACGGCCGGCTCAAGGTCGCCTGCGAGGACGACGTCACCGCCCGCTACGGGGACGGGGCGACGATCGTGCGCCCCGGAAAGGTGGCCGGCCCCCACGACGAGCAGCGCGGGCTCACCTACTGGGCGCGCCGGGCCGCCCGGGGCGGGCGGATCGCGCTGCCGGGGCGGCCGGAGCAGCCCGTCCAGGTGGTCGACGTGCGCGACCTGGCCCGGCTGGTGGTCCGGCTGCTCCAGGACGGCCGGGCGGGTGCCTTCCACGCCGTCGGCCCGGCCGAACCGACCACACTGGGCGGGCTGATCGCCACCTGCGCCGAGGTCGCGGGCACCGAGGTGGAGGTCGTCCCGGTGCCGCCGGAGAGCGCGCCGCCGCCGTTCTTCCCGCTGGTCCGGGCCGCGCCGCTCTGGCCCGGACAGCAGCGCAGCGCCGCCCGGGCCAGGGCGGCCGGGATGCCGGCGACCCCGCTCGCGGTCACCGCCGCCGACGTGCTCGCCTGGGACCGCGAGCGCGGCGAACCGCCCCTCGGCCACGGCTTCACGCCCGAGCAGGAGGCCCGGGTGCTGGCCGAAGCGACGGGGTCGAGGCCCTGAACGGCCTCCGACCTTGCACCGCACGACCGGTCAGGACGGACTGCCGGACCGCCACCCCGTCCTGACCGGTTGTCAGTGTCACGCGCTATGGTCGGCCCCGAACGATCCCACCAGCACCTGCACAGCACCGCCAGGGGGCACCATGACCGCGCACCGCACCACCGCGCACAGCGCCGGCCCGCGCACCACCCCGCTCGACGCACCGCTCGAGGCGCCGCTCAGCACCGCCGATCTCGTCGAGGGCTGGCGGCGGGTGGGCGTCCGCGAGGGCATGGCGATGATCGTGCACTCCTCGCTCTCCAGCCTCGGCCGGGTCGACGGCGGTGCCGCGTCCGTGGTGGCCAGCCTGCGCGAGGCGGTCGGGCCCGGCGGCACGGTCGCGGTGCCCACCTTCACCACCGCCGTCGTCCGGGACCCGGCACCGGAGCACACCGGCCTGCCGAGCCCCGAGGTCGCCGAACGGCGCGCCGCCGTCCCGCTGTTCCACCCCGGGCTCCCCTCACTGATGGGCGCCGTACCAGAGGCGCTGCGCGCGCTGCCGGAGAGCCTGCGCAGCACGCATCCGCAGGCCTCGGTCGCCGCGGTCGGGGCGCACGCCCGCGAGGTCACCGCCCGCCGCTCGCTGGGCTTCGCGGTCGGCCGCGAGTCGCCCTTCGGCGCGCTGCACGACCTCGGCGGGTACGTGCTGCTGATCGGTGTCGGGCACAACCGCAACACCTTCCTGCACTACGCAGAGACCTTCGCGCCCAACCGCCGCCTCAAGCTCCGGCGCTTCCCGATGGCGATCCAGGGCGAGCGGGTCTGGATCGAGGCACCCGACGTGGGCGACGACAACGACACCCACTTCCCGGCCGTGGGAAAGGAGTTCGAGGAGCGGGCGGGCATCCGCGAGGTGCTGGTCGGCAACGCGCCCTGTCGGCTGATCCCGGTCCGGGAGCTCATACCCTTCGCCGTCCGCCGCCTCACCGAGCTGCTGGCGGCGGACGGCCCCGGAGCGGCGTAGCCCGATCGACCGCCCGCTTCCTCAAGCGGCCGACCGGACCACGCCCGTCACCAGGTCACCAGGTCACCTGGTCACCAGGTCACATCCGGGGGCTCAACGGACTCAGGAATCAACGCTCCTCGTCGTGCAGCGAGTTGGTCTCCTGGATCTTCTTCCAGGACTTCGGCTCCGCCGGCAGCCGCCCGGCGTCCTGTCCCGCGCCGGCACCCGGCGCGAGCGAGGCCGCCGCTGCGGCCGGCGCCGGCCCGGCGGCCGGCTTCGAGGCGGTGAACAGCCAGGTGGCGAAGAGGTCCCCGAGCTTCTTCCCGGAGACCTTCTCCGCGTACGCCTGGAACTCCGGGACGGAGGCGTTGCCGTAGCGGCGCTCGGTGGGCCAGCCCTTCAGGATCCGGAAGAACTTGTCGTCCCCGACGGCGTTGCGCAGCGCCTGGATGGCCACCGCGCCCCGGTCGTAGACGGCGTTCGCGAACTGGTTGGCGGCGCCCGGGTCGCCCGGCTTGACGGTCCAGAAGGGGTCGTCGGCCGGGTGCGAGGCGTAGACGTAGTCGGCGAGTTCCTGCGCCGTGCCCTCGTCCTCGTGCTCGGACCAGAGGAACTGCGAGTACCGGGCGAAGCCCTCGTTCAGCCAGATGTCACTCCAGTGCGAGACCGAGACGCTGTCGCCGTACCACTGGTGGGCCAGCTCGTGGACAACGACGGAGGTGTTGGAGCCGCGCGCGAACTGCCGGGGGCTGTAGAAGACCCGGGTCTGGGTCTCCAGGGCGAAGCCGGTCTTGACGTTGGGCACGTAGCCGCCGACCGAGCTGAACGGGTAGTCGCCGAAGTCGCCGCTCAGCCAGTCGACGATCTCGCCGGTGCGCTCGACGCTGGCCTTGGCCGCGTCGGTGTCCTCGCCGAGGTCCTTGCTGTACGCGTTGTAGACGGGCAGCCCGCTCGGCGTGGTGTCGGTCGTGACGTCGAACTTGCCGACCGCGAGGGTGGCCAGGTAGGTCGCCTGCGGCTTGTTCTCGCGCCAGCTGTAGCGGGTCCAGCCGGCCTGGGAGACGGCACTGGTCAGGATGCCGTTGCTGATCACCTGGTTGCCGTCCGGCACCTGGACCGAGACGTCGAAGGTGGCCTTGTCGCTCGGGTGGTCGTTGCTCGGGAACCACCACCACGCCGACTCGGGCTCGCCGGCGGCCACCGCGCCGTCCGGCGTGCGCAGCCAGGCGGTGAAGCCGTACTTCTTCACGGTGGACGGGACGCCCTTGTAGCGGACCACCACGGTCGTCTGGCTGCCCTTGGCGAGCGGCCGGGCGGGCGTGACCTCCAGCTCCTGCTCGCCGCTGGTGGCGAAGGTCGCCGGACGTCCGTTGACCCGGACCTCCTGGACGTTCAGCGCGAAGTCGAGGTTGAAGCGGGAGAGGTTCTCGGTCGCCGTGGCGAGGATGGTGGTGGTGCCCTCCAGCTCGTCGGTGGCGGGCTGGTATTTCAGCCGGATGTCGTAGTGCGAGACGCGGTACCCGCCGTTCCCGTAGGTCGGGTAGTACGGGTCTCCGATGCCGGCCGCGCCGGGTTGGAAGTCGGCCGCCGAGGCGGGGACGGCCAGGAACAGGCTCAGGGCGCTGGCAGCAGAGACGATCAGCCTCTTGCGCACGTGGTCCTCCAGGGTCACTGGGACGATGGGTCGGATCGATCCATGTCCCGGTGGCTCCCGCTCCACTCCCCAATTGTGAGATGTTCATGAAAAGAAACAGGCCGACACGGCACCGCCGCGGCACCGTCACACACCCCGCCGGCCCCCCGCGCCCCACCCGTCCCTCACGCCCCGACCCCTCACCCCCCGGCCCACTCACTCCTGACCCCCTTCACCCGCCGCCCCTTCACCCGCCGCCCCCTCACCCGCCGCCCCCTCACCCGCCGAGCGTCACCGGCGCCCGCACCAGCGAGCCGTACTCCGTCCACGAGCCGTCGTAGTTCTTCACGTGCGGGTACCCCAGCAGCTCGGTGAGCGCGAACCAGGTGTGCGCCGACCGTTCGCCGATCCGGCAGTACGCGATCACCTCGCGCTCCGGTTCCACGCCCTTCCCCGCGTACAGCGCCCGCAGTTCCTCCGCCGAGCGGAACGACCCGTCGTCGTTGGCCGCCTGCGACCAGGGGACGTTCACCGCGCCGGGAATGTGCCCGGGCACCTGCGCCTGCTCCTGCGGCAGGTGCGGCGGGGCGATCAGCTCGCCCCGGTACTCGGCGGGCGAGCGGACGTCGACCAGCACCGCGTCCGAGCCGGGCTTGGCGAACAGCTCGGCCTTGCCGAGCACTTCGTCCCGCAGCGCCCGCAGCTCCGGGCGCTCGGGCCCGGTCAGCCGGTAGGCGGTGTGCTGGTAGTCCATCACCTCTTCGGTGAGCCCGCGCCCCTCCAGCTCCCACTTCTTGCGCCCGCCGTCCAGCAGCCGCACGGGCCCGAAGCCGCGCAACCGCAGCAGCCAGTAGGCGTACGCGGCGAACCAGTTGTTGTTGCCGCCGTAGAGCACCACGGTGGTGTCGTCCTCCACGCCGGCCGCCCGCAGCAGGTGCTGGACGCCCTCCCGGTCGGCGTAGTCGCGGCCGACCCGGCTGTGCAGGTCGGTGGTCCAGTTCCAGCCGATCGCGCCGGGGATGTGGTCCCGGTCGTAGGCGGTGGTGTCCTCGTCGACCTCGACGACCCGGATCGTCCCGTCGTCCAGGTGGCGGGCCAGCCACTCGGTGCGGACCAGCGCCTCGGGGTGTGCGTAGCCGTTGCCGGTCATCCCAGGCCCTCCTTCGCTCTGCCCAGGCTTGGGGCGCCCGACCACGGGCACAGCGAGCCGCGCACGGGCACGGCGGGGCGCCGGCGACCGGGCCGGACAGTTCGACGGTACGCCGACCGTCCGGCCCGGGCCACCCCACTCAGGAGAAGACCACGGAGCGCAGCTTCAGCCGGTCGCCGAGCTTCTTGCCGGGGTTCATGACGTAGAAGACGTCGCCCTTGCAGTCGAAGTCCAGGAAGACCGTGGCCGTCGAGGTGGTGAAGTTCTCCGGCGCGAAGGCCGGGTCCTTCTCGGTGGCCCCGAACAGGTTGATGCACTGGCCGCTCTCCGGGTCGGCGAGCCCGGCCGGCACGCCGGGGCCGACCTTGTAGAGGAAGTCGCCGGTGGCGGCGCCGGCGGAGGTCGGAACCGCGAGGACGAGGGCGACGGCGCTGGCGACGGCGAGTGCGGTGTTGCGGAGACGCATGATTGATGGCCTTTCAGGAGGTACCTGGTGGTACCTGATGCATTGATGCGAGATCACCCTAGAGGCCCAAAATCAGCAGAAACGGTTCTCCCAAGCCACTCTTTCGGGTGGTTTAAGCGGTAAAGCCGCGACCTTCATCGGGAAACCGCCACCCGCACCCGCCGCCCCGCGCCCCCGCTCAGTTCGACGGGGCCGAGAAGGAGTACCCCTGGTCGACCAGCACCGGCAGGTACGCCTTCAGCGCCGCCACCGTCTGCGAGCGGTCACCGCCACCGTCGTGGTTGAGCACGATCGACCCCGGCCGGACGTTCTTGAGGATCCGCTCGGTGATCACCGAGGTCCCGGGCGTGGCCCAGTCCTCCGGGTCCACCGTCCAGCCCATCGGCCGCATCCCGAGCTCGGTGGTCACCCTGAGCGCGACCGGCGACCAGTCCCCGCCGGGCGCGCGGAACCAGGACGGCTGGCGCCCGGTGGTCCGGTACAGCAGGTCGGAGGTGCGCTCCAGTTCGTCCCGCACCGCCTCGTCGGACATGTGCCGCAGGTCGGGGTGGGTCCAGGTGTGGTTGCCGATGTGGTGGCCGCGGTCCGCGATCTCCCGGACCAGCCCGGTGTTCTCGACGGCGCACTCGCCGACCAGGAAGAAGGTCGCCCGGATCCCGTACTGCTGGAGCAGCGCCAGGACGGTCGGCGTGTACCGGGGATCCGGCCCGTCGTCGATGGTGAGCCCCACCACCCGCTGGCCCGGGTCGAGTTGGTTGACCGGCTTGGCCTCCTCCTCCGTGAGCCGCCGGCGGGCGGGCATCGGCGGGGCGGCGGCGGGCGGCGGCGCAGCCGTGGGGGCGGGCGGGGGCGCCGCGGAGGGGGCGGCCTGGGCCGCCTCCGGCCCGGAGCCCGGTCCGGAGGCCTCCGGCGCGGCACCCGGCGGCCGCGCCGTGGCGCCCGCCCCGGCGTCGTCCGCGTCGCTCCAGGGGCTGCCGCAGCCGGCCGCCCCGAGCAGGGACATCCCGGCCGCGACCAGTAGCAGTCGCCGCGAGGGCATTCGTGAGTAAATCTGATGATCTGACAGCATTCTGAATGCTTCCCCCGTGTAGCGCCGCCGCTCCCCGATGGCGCCTCAGACGGGCCCGATCACCACTCCGACGGCGCAAGCGCACCCCGCCCGCCCCCGGCTTCCCCGCGACTTCCCCGACCGGACGCTCGGCCTCCCCTCCCGACCGCTACGCTGTGCCTTCCCCAGTGTGATGATCTGCCATCAGAGGACGTGGCCATGACGACAAGTCAGGACATCCCGGACCAGGGCCGGCCCGACGACGACCCCGCCGAGCTGAGCCAGTGGGAACGGTTCGGCGTCGACACCACCGCCCCGCACTCGGCGCGCGTGTACGACTACTGGCTGGGCGGCAAGACCAACTTCCCGCCGGACCGTGCCATGGGGCAGGCCATCGAGGAGGCCGTGCCGAGCGTCAAGCAGATGGCCAAGGCGAACCGCGCCTTCCAGGGCCGGGCCGTCCGCCACCTCGCCCGGGAACACGGCATCCGCCAGTTCCTCGACCTCGGCACCGGCATCCCCACCTCGCCCAACACCCACGAGATCGCCGAGGCGGTCAGCCCCGGCACCCGGGTGGTCTACGTCGACAACGACCCGATCGTGCTCGCCCACGCCCGCGCCCTGATGGTGTCCAGCCCCGCCAGCCGGACCACCTACATCCACGCCGACCTGCGCAAGCCCGAGGAACTGTTCACCGACCCGGCGCTCACCGCCACGCTGGACCTCACCCAGCCGGTCGGCCTGCTGATGATCGCCGTGCTGATGCTCATCGCCGACGAGGACGACCCGTGGGGACGGGTCGCCGCCCTGCGCGACGCCCTGCCCGCCGGCAGCTGCATCGCCCTCACCACCCCCACCCAGGACTTCGACCCGGAGGCGGTCGGCAAGGTCACCGAGGCCGCCCGGGCCGGCGGCATGACCCTCGTCCCGCGCACCCACGACGACGTCCTGCGCTTCTTCGACGGCTGGGACCTGGTCGAGCCGGGCCTCTCCCCCGTCCTCGCCTGGCGCCCGGACGGCGAGCCGCCGGCCGACCCGAAGGCCGCGTACTACTGGGGCGGCGTCGCCGTCAAGCGCTGAACCCGCGCCGGGCCCGCCCCCACCGGAGCCCCACGGAAACCCACCCCGGGTGGGGCGGGCCGCACCGGGCCCGCCCCGCCCGTGCCCTCACTTCAGCAGCCGCGACAGCCGCCGGTCCGCCAGCGGCTTCCCCCCGGTCTGGCAGGTCGGGCAGTACTGCAGCGAGGAGTCCGCGAAGGACACCTCGCGCACGGTGTCCCCGCAGACCGGGCAGGGCAGGCCGGTCCGGCCGTGCACCCGCAGCCCCAGCTTCTTCTCCGCCTTGAGCTCCCCCGCCGCCAGCCCCCGCGAGCGCTCCACCGCGTCCCGCAGCGTGGCGCCGAGCGCCTCGTAGAGCCGCGCCGCCTCCTCCTCGGTCAGGCTGGACGCCAGCTTGTACGGGGACATCCGGGCCGCGTGCAGCACCTCGTCCGAGTAGGCGTTGCCCACCCCGGCCAGCACGCCCTGGTCGCGCAGCACGCCCTTGAGCCGGCGCCGGTCGCCGCTCAGCAGGGCGGCGAAGTCCGCCAGGGTGAACGCCGGGTCCAGCGGGTCGGGGCCGAGCCGGGCCACCCCGGGCACCTCGGCCGGATCCTTCACCACGTAGACCGCGAGGCCCTTCTTCGTCCCCGCCTCGGTCAGGTCGAAGCCGTCGCCGGCTTCCCCGGCCAGGCGCAGCCGCAGCGCCAGCGGGTTCCTCGGGCTCGGGCGCGGCGGTTCGGCGGGCAGGCCGTCCTTCCAGCGCAGCCAGCCGGCCCGGGCCAGGTGGACCACCAGGTGCAGCCCGCCGGCCTCGATGTCGAGGAACTTGCCGCGCCGGGTCACCGGGCCGACCATCCGCCCCTCCAGCGCGGTGACCGGCGGGTCGTACGTCTTCAGCGCGCTGATCGCGCCCGGCTGCACCCGGGCGATGACGCGCCCGGTCAGCCGCTCGGACAGGAAGTCGCTCAGCGCCTCGACCTCGGGCAGCTCCGGCATGCGCCCAGTCTCCCGCAGCCCCGCGCCGGCCGCCCGCCCGGGGGCGTGCCTTTGCCCGACCCCCGCGCGGGGCGCAGGCTGGAACTACGCGCCGTACCCCGCGACCCCCATGCGCCCCCGCCACGGAGCACCGTGATGAGCATCCTTGAGGAACAGATCGACCTCGCCGTCCCCGTCCTCGCCGCCTGGGAGCAGCTGCACCGGGTGCACGAGTACCCGCAGTTCGTCGACGGCGTCCGCAGCGCCCACCCGCACGGGCGGAACCTGGCGCACCTCGGGGTGGAGGTCGACGGCGCCGAGCGGGCGGTGGACACCGAGATCACCGACCGCGGCCGGGGCCGGGTGATGTCCTGGCGGACGCTCGACGAACCGCGGCTGCACGGCGCGTTCGCGCTGCTGCCGCTGGACGCCCGGCACACCCGGTTGCAGATCCGGGTGGAGTACGACCCGGAGGCGATGCACGAGGCGTTCGGCGGGCCGCGCGGCTTCGCCCTGGCCGGGGCGATCGAGCGGACCGTGCGGGGCGACCTGGAGCACTTCCGGGAACTGGTCGAGGAGCGGGTCGGCGCGGCGGGCAGACGCGGCTGAGCGCAGCCGGCAGGCCCGGGCGAGCGCGGCGGGCAGCCCCGGTGAGCACGGCGGCCCAACCCGCATAAGGGCCGCATAAGCCCAGCTCAGCGCCGGTGGTGAGGCTCTTCACAGCGGACCTCCGGCCCGACTGTTTCGCTTTCAACCTGTGGCAGACTCGGATGCCATGGACATCGGCCCGGTCACCAGGACGCTCCGCGCGGCGGTCTTCGCCGCGCTGGTCGTGCTGCTCGCCGGGCTCGGCCAGGTGCTGGTCACCGGCCGCGCGCTGCCGGCCGGCCCGATGGCCCTGGCCTGCGTCGCCGTGTTCGCGGTGGCGTACGCGCTGGCCGGCCGCGAGCGCGGCTACCCGGCGGTCGCGGCGGTGTTCCTGCCGCTGGAGCTGGGCGTCAGCGCGCTGTTCGACTTCGCCCAGACCACCTGCCCGTCCTTGCCGCCCGGCTCCGCGCGCGGCTTCCAGCCGCTGCTGTGCGGCGGCGGTTCGCTGGGCGGGTTCCTGCTCGGCCACGGCGTCTCCCAGCAGACCGGCGTCCTGCTGCTCCTGCTGCTGCACGCCGCGATCGCGCTGGCCGGCGCGTTCTGGCTGCGCCGCGCGGACGCCGCGCTGGCCGGCCTCGCCCGCACCGCCCGGATGCTGGGCGACTTCCTGCACCGGCACCTGCCGGCCGCCGCCCGCTGGCTGCGGCTGCTCGCCGCGCCCGTCCCGGCCCGTCCGGTGGCGCGGGTGCCGTTCCCCCGGGCCAGCCGGACCCTGGTCCCGGCCGAGGACGTCGTCGTCCGCCCGACCGTCCGGCGCGGTCCGCCGGCGCTCGCCCTGGCCTGCTGACAGGCGCGCGCCGCTCGGCGCCGCTCCCGGCCGGTCCTCTCGCCGCGCGCCCCGCGCGCCCGCACCCCCGCACGCCCGAGAGCACAGGACGACACCTCATGAGCAACACCCGCAAGGCCGCCGCCAAGACCAGCGCCACCGACCGCATGCGCGCCGCCCGCGCCCAGGCCGAGCGCTCCGACCGGATCCGCCGCCGGGTCGTGGTCGGCGGCGCCTCCGCCGCCGTGCTCGCCCTCGTGGCGGGTGTGGCCTTCGCCGTCGGCGGCTCCTCCGGCTCCGGTTCCGCCGACGCGGCCGCGAGCGGCCCGCTGGTCGTCCCCGCCAACACGGGCGGCCAGGACGGCACCGTGATCACCTACGGCAAGGCCGACGCCCCGCACACCCTGGAGATCTACGAGGACTTCCGCTGCCCGTACTGCGAGCAGTTGGAGACCACCACCGGCAAGGCCGTCCAGCAGCTCGCCGACGACGGCACGTACAAGATCGAGTACCACCTGGCGACGTTCCTGGACAAGAACCTCGGCGGCAAGGGCTCGCGCACCGCGCTGGCCGCCGCCGGCGCCGCGCTCAACGAGGGCGTGGACAAGTTCAAGCAGTTCCACGACGTGCTCTACGCCAACCAGCCCGACGAGCGCACCGACGGCTTCGGCGACGTCAACCACCTCCTCGACCTGGCCGGCCAGGTGCCCGGGCTGAAGACCGACGGCTTCGTCAAGGCCGTCCAGGACGGTACCTACGCGCCGTGGGCGGCCAAGGTCAACGAGGAGTTCGACAAGAGCGACGTCACCGGCACCCCGACCGTCAAGCTGGACGGCAAGAAGCTGGACGTCCTCACCGGCGGCAAGGCCGCCACGCCCGAGCAGTTCACCGCGATGGTCAAGCAGGTGACCGGATGACGGCCGCCGCCCCCGCCGCGCGGACGTACGGCGCGAGCCGCCCGTTCGCCTGGCTGCTGCTGATCGGCGGCGCGGTCGGCCTGTTCGCCTCCTCGGTCCTCACCCTGGACAAGATCCGGCTGCTGAAGGACCCGTCGTACGTCCCCTCCTGCAACATCAACCCGATCATCAGCTGCGGCTCGATCATGCGCAGCGACCAGGCCGAGGCCTTCGGCTTCCCCAACTCGCTGCTCGGCCTGGTCGGCTTCGGGGTCGTCATCGCGATCGGCGCCGGGCTGCTCTCCGGGGCGACGTACCGGCGCTGGTTCTGGCTCGGCCTCCAGGCCGGGACGGTCTTCGGCGTCGGCTTCGTGACCTGGCTGATGTACCAGGCGCTCTACCGGATCAGCGCGCTCTGCCCGTACTGCATGGTGGTCTGGGCCTCGATGATCCCGCTGTTCTGGTACACCACCCTGCACAACCTGCGCTCCGGGATCATCCCCACCGGCCGCGCCCTGCGCCCGGTCGTCCGCGAGGCGGCGCGCTACCACTGGGTCGTCCCGGCGCTCTGGTACGCGGTGATCGCCCTGCTGGTCCTCAACCGGTTCTGGTACTACTGGAGCACCCTGCTCTGACCTCGTCCGCCCGGCCCCGGGCCCTACGCTCCGGGGCCGGGCGGCCGGTCCGTCAGCCGCCGTTCAGGACAGTTCCTAGAAGCGGAACTCCTCGACCTCGGCCAGCAGTTCGGCCCGGCGCTCGTCGTCGATGAAGGAGGCCCGGAAGGAGTTGGCGGCGAGCCGGCGCAGGGTCTCCTCGTCGAGCGCGAGGGCCTGCTGCACGGCCCGGAAGTTGTCGTCGACGTAGCCGCCGAAGTACGCCGGATCGTCCGAGTTGACGGTGACCAGCAGACCGGCCTCCAGCATCTCGCGCAGCGGGTGGTCGGCGAGGGTGTCGATGCACCGCAGGCGGACGTTGGAGAGCGGGCAGAGCGTCAGCGGGACCTGCTCGCGGACCAGCCGCGCGACCAGCTCGCCGTCCTCCAGGCAGCGCAGGCCGTGGTCGATCCGCTCGACGCCGAGCACGTCCAGCGCCTCGGTGATGTAGGACGCCGGGCCCTCCTCGCCCGCGTGCGCGACGCGGCGCAGCCCGGCCTCGGCGGCCCGCCGGTAGACCTCGCGGAACTTGGCCGGCGGGTGGCCGACCTCGGCCGAGTCGAGGCCGATGCCCGCGATCCGGTCGAAGTACGGGCGGGCGGCCTCGAAGGTCTCCAGCGCGGATTCGGCGGACTCGTCCCGCAGGAAGCACATGATCAGCCGGGTGCTGATCCCGTGCCGCTCCTCGCTGCGCGCCAGCGCCCGGGTCAGGCCGTCGACCACCACGCCGAGCGGCACGCCGCGCGCGGTGTGCGCCTGCGGATCGAAGAAGATCTCCGCGTGCCGGACCCCCGCCTCGGCCGCCCGGGTGAGGTAGGCGTCGGCGAGGTCGGCGAAGTCCTCCTCGGTGCGCAGCACGGCCATCAGGGCGTAGTACAGGTCCAGGAAGGACTGCAGGTCGCTGAAGGAGTACGCCTTCCGCAGCGCCTCGGTGTCGGCGTAGGGCAGCGCGACCGCGTTGCGGGCGGCGAGGGCGAAGGCGAGTTCGGGCTCCAGGGTGCCTTCGATGTGCAGGTGGAGTTCGGCCTTGGGGAGCGGCATGGGGGATCTGTCCGAGCTGTAGGGGGCGGGAGCGAAGAGTCCAGAAGCATTCATCCTACGATCCGTTCGATCACGATCGCCCTGACGGGCGCGCCCCCGGCCACCCGAACTGGTGCACCGGCCGGGGGCAGCGGGCACCCTGGAGGAGGGGGCTTCCGCCGAGGAGGTACCAGATGCGGCACGTCGAGGATCCGCACATCCGGCCTGCGGGCGTCTCCCCGCACGCCCTGGGCAACGACACGCTCCTGCACGAGCTGGAACAGCTGCACCGCACGCGCCACGAGACCTTCCTGTACGGCTCGGAGGAGGCCCTCAAGCGGCACACCCTGCGCACCGGGCAGCTGGAGGCCGAGTACCTGCACCGCTTTCCCAGCCGGCTGGTGACGGCCGGGCGGACCAGGGCCGGCGCCCGGGCCCGCGAGGCGGCGGCCCGGGTGGAGTCGCTGCCCGAGTAGACGTGCCCGCGCCACCACCGCCCGGCGGGACACGCCGGGCGGTGGTGGCGTGCCCCCGGGCGGGCCGTCGGGGAGGGTGAGAGGCGCAGACGCACCGGACCCCGACCCCCCTGGGAGCCCCGCATGCCCATCGCCAGCGTCAACCCCGCGACCGGCGAGATCCTGGAGACCTTCGAACCGCTCGACGCGGCCGGCATCGAACAGCGGCTGGCCCGCGCCGAGGCCGCGTTCCACGGCTACCGCACCACCCCCTTCGCCGCCCGCGCCGACCTGCTGCGCCGGGCCGCCGACCTGCTGGACCAGGACCGGGAGGCGATCGCCCGCACGATGACCGAGGAGATGGGCAAGCCGCTCGCCGCCTCCCGGGCCGAGGCCGCCAAGTGCGCCACGGCGATGCGCTGGTACGCCGACCGCGCCGAGGAACTGCTCGCCGACGAGCACCCGGCCCCGGCCGACGTCGCCGACTCCGGCGCCGCCCGCGCCTACGTCCGCTACCGCCCGCTCGGGGCAGTGCTGGCCGTGATGCCGTGGAACTTCCCGTTCTGGCAGGTGGTCCGGTTCGCCGCGCCGGCCCTGATGGCGGGCAACGTCGGCCTGCTCAAGCACGCCTCCAACGTGCCCCGGACGGCGCTGGCGCTGGAGGAGCTGTTCCGGCGGGCCGGCTTCCCGGAGGGCTGCTTCCAGACCCTGCTGATCGGCTCGGGCGCGGTCGAGGGCGTGATCCGGGACCGCCGGGTGGCCGCGGTGACGCTCACCGGCAGCGAGCCCGCCGGGCGGGCGGTCGCCGCCACCGCCGCCGACGAGGTGAAGAAGGCCGTCCTGGAACTGGGCGGCAGCGACCCCTTCGTGGTGCTGCCCAGCGCCGACCTGGACGCGGCGGTGCGCACCGCCGTCCGGGCCCGGGCGCAGAACAACGGGCAGTCCTGCATCGCCGCCAAGCGCTTCATCGTGCACACCGACGTGTACGACCGCTTCACCGCCGCCTTCACCGAGGCGATGCGGGCGCTGCGCGTCGGCGACCCGATGGACGAGGCGACCGACGTCGGCCCGCTGGCCAGCCGCCAGGGCCGGGACGACCTGGAGGAGCTGGTCGAGGACGCCCGCACCCACGGCGCCCGGGTCGAGTGCGGCGGCGGGCGCCCGGAGGGCTGGGACACCGGCTACTTCTACGAGCCGACGGTGCTGACCGGCATCACCCCGGCCATGCGGATCCACCAGGAGGAGACCTTCGGCCCGGTCGCCACGGTCTACCGGGTCGCCGACCTGGACGAGGCGGTGGCGCACGCCAACGACACGCCGTTCGGGCTCAGTTCCAACGTCTGGACCCGGGACGAGGGCGAGCAGGAGCGCTTCGTCCGCGACATCCAGGCCGGCGGGGTGTTCTTCAACGGGATGACCGCCTCCCACCCGGCGCTGCCGTTCGGCGGCGTCAAGCGCTCCGGGTTCGGCCGGGAGCTGTCCGGGCACGGGATCCGGGAGTTCTGCAACATCACCACGGTGTGGATCGGCTGAGCACCCCCGGACCGCCGGGCACGAGCCGGGCACGAGCCGGACGCGGACGCGGCCGGGTCAGGGCGCCACGCGGTGCCTGCCCCGGCCGGGCGTCATCCAGCGGGCGACCACGCCGACCAGGGCGAGGACGGTCGCTCCCCAGACGATGGCCATCAGCACCAGCATCGGCAGCCAGCTCACCTGGGCGCCGACCATGCCCAGGCCGAGCGAGAGCGCGACCATGAACACGACGGCGGTCGGGTTGAGGCCGAGCAGCCAGTGCCAGGCCCGCTGCGCCGGGCTCCGGTGCGGCGGCGGGGCCTCGGGGTCGGTTTCGGTGTCGAGTTCCTTGTACGTCAGCAGGTCCATCGGGATCGCCTCCGGTTCTCGGGGGGCTGCCGGATCCGCGGGGCTCAGGAGGCCTTGCGCGGAGCCGTGGACTTTCCGGTCGCGGTCTTTCCCGCCGCGACCTTCGCGGTCGTGGACTTCGCGGTCGCGGACTTCGCGGTCGCGGACTTCGCGGTCGCGGTCTTCTTCGCCGGGGCGGTCCTCTTCGCCGGGGCGGCCTTCCCGGCGGCGGCCGCCGATCCGGCGGGCTTCTTCACCGGGGCGCGCCTGCGGGGCGCGGGCTGCTCCTCCTCCGGCTGGTCCTCGTCGGGCCCGGCGGCGTGCCCCCGCCCGCCCTTGGCCCGCTTGAGGCTGCTGCGCAGCGCCTCCATCAGGTCGATCACGTTGTCGGGCGCCTCGCCCGGCTCCTCCTCGTGCGGGAGCTCGACGCCCTCCAACCGGGCCGTGATCACCTGCTGGAGCGCCCGCTGGTAGTCGTCGTGCAACTGGGCGAGGTCGAAGTCCTCGGAGAGGGTGTCCATCAGCGACCGCGCCATCTTGAGCTCCTGCGGCCGGACGGTGACGTCCTCTTCGGGCGCGATGCCGGCCGCGGGGCGGACCTCGTCGGGCCAGATGCAGGTCTGCAGCACCAGTGTGCCGTCGTGCACCCGCAGCACCGCCGGGGATTCCCGGGTGCGCAGCGCGATCTTGGTGACGGCGATCTGCCCGGACGCGGTGAGCGCGTCGCGCAGCAGGGCGTACGGCTTGGCGGCGGCCTGGTCGGCGACGCCCACGTAGTAGGCCTTGGAGAACATCAGCGGGTCGATCTCGTCGGCGTCCACGAAGGCCAGCACGTCGATGATCTTCTTGCTGGGCAGCGGCAGGTCGGCGAGGTCCTCGTCGGTGAGCGTGACGGTCCGGCCGTCGGGGGACTCGTAGCCCTTGGCGATCTCCGCGTACGGGACTTCCTTCTCCTCCCGCTCGCAGTACCGCTTCATCCGCACCCGCCCGCCGTCCTTGGCGTGCACCTGGTGCAGCGGGACGTCGTGTTCCTGGGTGGCCGAGTAGAGGTGGACGGGGATGCTGACCAGCCCGAAGCTGATCGTCCCCTTCCAGGTGGTCTGCATGGGGGTCGCTCCTTCCCGGAGTTTCCCGTTGCCGGAGGTTCCCGCCCGGCCCGGCGTCCTCGCGCCGAGGACGTGCCGAGGACGTGCCGAGAATCCCACTGTGCCCGGGTTTGCCCCGATCGGCCACACCGGGCCGACAATGGGCCGAGGAGGTCGATGCCGATGACCGTCCGGAGCCGTGCGCAGGGCGCACCGCCGCCGCCACCGGAGCGGACCGTGTACCGGGTGGTGTACGCGGTGCGGGGCGAGGCCGGCGTGCGGCGGGCGGAGGTCGAGGTGGTGCCCGGATACTCGCAGGAGGGCGACATCCCCCGGATCCTGGCGGCGCGGCTGACCGGCCGGCCCGCGGACGCGGCGCGGATCACCGTGCTGGACCTGCGCGGGTCGTGAGCCGCGACGGGGCTCCGAGCGCCTCCGACGCATTGGCGGTGCGTCAGATTTGAGCTTTTCGCACCGCATTTCCACCCGCTCTGACCTGGCTTTTTGCGTCCGGTTACCGAACATTTACGGATGCTCTGTTCCGATACGCGGCCGTAGAAGTTAGGTTGCACCGCAATGCGCGGGTCCGTCCCCCACCCTCCGGCGCAACGAGCCGAGGGTCGCGCCGCGCGCGGGAAAGGCACAGGGCTCATCTGATGAGTGCGGACACCACCAGGCCTGCGGCAGCCGCCCAGGTCCCCCAGCAGGCCGGGCCGCCCGGGCACGGCGGCGAGGGCCACCTGAAGGCGGGGCTCAAGAACCGCCACCTGTCGATGATCGCCATCGGCGGGGTGATCGGCGCCGGCCTGTTCGTCGGCTCCGGCGCGGGCATCGCCACCACCGGGCCGGGCATCCTGCTCTCCTACACGCTGGCCGGCGTGCTGGTCGTGCTGGTGATGCGGATGCTCGGCGAGATGGCGGCGGCCGACCCGCAGAGCGGCTCGTTCTCGGCGTACGCGGACCGCGCGCTCGGCCGCTGGGCCGGGTTCACCATCGGCTGGCTGTACTGGTTCTTCTGGGTCGTGGTGCTCGCGGTGGAGGCGACCGCCGGCGCGAAGATCCTCAACGCCTGGATGCCCGGCGTGCCGCAGTGGGCGTTCGCGCTGCTCGTGATGGCGGTGCTGACCGCCACCAACCTGTTCTCGGTGGCCTCCTACGGCGAGTTCGAGTTCTGGTTCGCCGGGATCAAGGTGGTGGCGATCGCCGCGTTCCTGGTGATCGCCACGCTCGCCGTCTTCGGCCTGCTGCCCGGCACCCACGCGGTCGGCACCAGCAATCTGACCGGCCACGGCGGCTTCCTGCCGCACGGCGTGGGCGCGGTGTTCACCGGCATGCTCACGGTGGTCTTCGCCTTCATGGGCAGCGAGATCGTCACCCTGGCCGCGGGCGAGTCGGAGGACCCGGAGCGCGCGGTCAGCAAGGCCACCAACAGCGTGATCTGGCGCATCGGGATCTTCTACCTGGGCTCGATCCTGCTCGTGGTCACCCTGCTGCCGTGGGACTCGGACGCCGTCAAGGGCAGCCCGTACGTGGCGGTGCTGGAGCACGTGGGCATCCCGGGCGCCGGCCAGGTGATGAACGTGATCGTGCTGACGGCCGTGCTGTCCTGCCTCAACTCCGGGATGTACACGGCCTCCCGGATGGCCTTCTCGCTCGGCCAGCGCGGGGACGCGCCGAAGGCCTTCGCGACCGTGACCAAGCGGGGCGTGCCGCGGGTGGCCATCCTGTCCTCGGTGGTCTTCGGCTTCGTCGCGGTGTTCTTCAACTACACCTCGCCGGACACGGTGTTCGCTTTCCTGCTCAACTCCTCCGGCGCGGTTGCGCTGTTCGTCTGGCTGGTGATCTGCTTCTCCCAGCTGCGGATGCGCCGGATCATCGAGCGGGAGACTCCCGAGCGGCTGACCGTCCGCATGTGGCTGTACCCCTATCTGACCTGGACGGCCATCGGCATGATCGGGTTCGTGGTGGCGTACATGTTCACCGACGCCGACGGGCGCAAGCAGATGTACCTGTCGCTGGTCGCCGCGGCGATCGTGCTCGCGGCCTCGGCCGTGGTGGGCCGACGGCGGCGGGCCGCGGTGGCGGCGGAGTCCTGACCCGTCCGCGCCGCGCGACGGTGCCGGGCCCGGGAGCCGTTGCGGAGGCTCCCGGGCCCGGTGCCGTTCGAGGGATGCGACCCACAGTTTGACAATGGCACGTCAAAGGGGATACCTGGGCATGGCGCTCCCCCACGAGCGCTCCCCCACCCCCCGGGAGACCCCTTGCCACCCCTCCCCGCCCCCGCGTCCGCGCGCCTGCGCTTCGGCCACCGGCTGCGCCACTGGCGCGAGGCCCGCGGACTCAGCCAGGCCGAACTCGGCCGCCTGCTCGGCTACCACAACTCACTGATCAGCCGAGTGGAGAACGCCCGCCGCTGGCCACCGCCGGGACTCCCCGCCCGGGCCGACGAACTCCTGCTCACCGGAGGCGAGTTGGCCACCCTCTGGCAACCCGTCCGGCAGGAGCGGGAGCACCTCGGCGAACTCGCCGCCCCCGCCCTGCCACCCCTCGGCGAGAGCGGCACAGGGCCCCCGACGGGCCGACCGGACGCCGCCACCTTCGCCGTGCTCGGCCACCTGCTCGATGTCTACCGCGCGGCCGCCACCCACACCGGCGGCGAACAGCTGGCCACCGTCCTCGAACACCACGCCCGCACCCTGGCCGCCTGGCAGCACGCCGCCCCGCGCGAAACCGCCCCCGCCGTCCGCTCGCTCGCCGCCCGCTACGCCGAACTCGCAGGCTGGGCCCACTTCGAGGGGGACCGCCGCACCCGCGCGCTCGGCTGGTACGCGGCCGGGCTGGAGTGGGCCCGCGCCGCCGACGACCAGCCGACCGCGGCCGCCCTGCTCGCCCGGCAGAGCACCCTGCACTGGTGGAGCGGCGACCCGGCCACCGCCCTCGCCCTGGCCGAGGCCGCCCACGCCACCGCCCGCGCCCTGCCCGGCCTGCGCGCCTGGGCCGCCCTCGCCCAGGCGCACGCCCACGCACTGGCCGGCGCGGCGCCCGAGACGTGGCGGGCCCTGGCGGACGCCGAACGGCTGACCGAGGCCGCCCTGCGGGCCGGCGAGCCGGCGCCCGGGGCCGCCCGGGCCGCCCTGGTGCTGGGCGTCGCCCACGGCACCTGCCACCGGGACCTCGCCGTCCGCACCGGCCACACCGCCCACGCGCACGCGGCGGTGGCCCACCTGGGCGCCGCCCTGGGGCGCCTGGACCAGGCCGCCCACCCGCACGACCACGCACTGGTCGCCGGCCGCCTCGCCGGGGCGTACGCCCGGGCCGGGCGCCACGAGGCCGCGGCCGCCGTCCTCTCCCGGCTACCGCCGGACGCCACCGGCCGGATCGCCTACGAGCGGCGCCGGGCCCGGGCCTGGCTGGGCGGTTCGACGGCGCACCGGCCCCCGGCGGACGGCTGACCACGGACCACGGACCACGGACCACGGACCACGGACGGCGGACGCGCCGGAGCGCCCGGTGGGGATCCCCCGGGCGCTCCGGTTCTTCGGCTCTTCGACTCTTCGGCTCTCCGGCTCTCCGGCGGTCGGCGGTCGGCGGTCGGCGTCAGAGCCCGGCCGCCGCCGCGGCGATGTCGGCCGCGTAGGTGCTGACCTTGGTGTAGACGCCCGGGTAGCCGGGCCGGGCGCAGCCGCTGCCCCAGCTGACGATGCCGACCTGGACCCAGCGGCCGGCCGCGTCCCGGTGGACCATCGGCCCGCCGGAGTCGCCCTGGCAGGTGTCGACGCCTCCCTGGTCGACGTAGCCCGCGCAGAGTGAGGCCGCGCTGTTCAGGCCCGGGTAGGCGTTGGCGCAGGCGGCGTCGTCGACGAACGGCACGGTGGCCTTGAGCAGGTAGCGCTGCTGCGCGCCGCCCTCGGTCGCGGCGCCCCAGCCCATGATGGTGAAGGTGCCGCTGTCGTAGGCGGTGGAGTCGGTGGTCGGCAGCGTGCTCACCTGGCTGCCGCCGACCGGCGAGGCCAGCTTGATCAGCGCCCAGTCGTCGCCGCTCTCCGCCCCGGAGAAGCCGGGCGCCTGGTACACGTACGACGAGCGGACCTTGACCGCGCTGCCGCTGCGCAGGTCGACCGCGCCGGCGGTCGCGGTGATGCTGGTGTCGGCGCCGGTGCCGTTGACGCAGTGGGCGGCGGTGAGCACGATCTGCGGGGTGTAGAGCGCGCCGCCGCAGCCCATCGAGAGCCGCACCACGAACGGGAACTCGCCCTGCGCCGCCCGCGTGCCGCCGACCACGCCCGGCGAGGGCGCCGAGGGTGCGGGCGAGGCGGCGGCGGGCAGCACGAGCGCGCCGGCGCCGAGCACCAGGGTGGCCAACAGCACGATGAATCTTCCGAATTGACGCTTCATCAGGCTCCTCCATCGACAGGTCGGGGAGCACCGAGGGTGGCCCCGCAGGCGTCACGACAGGAGGGGCCCGGCCCTGCCGGTCGAAACTGGCAGGAACACGGCAATGCGGGGTTCCGGAGGAGGAACCCCTAAGGTGATCGCCCATGCGAGATCTTGTGGCGGGGATGAAGTACCTGGTCGGGGGCCAGAAGTGGGTGGGCCGGCACGGCCGCTGGTGGGGCTTCGGCATGCTGCCCGCGCTGCTCACCCTGGCCGGCTACGCCGTCGCGCTCGTCTTCCTCGGCGGCTGGTCGAAGGACCTCGCCGACTGGGCCACCCCGTTCGCCGACCGCTGGAGCTCGCCCTGGCAGGGCCTGCTGCGCGACGCGCTCGCCGCGATCGCCTTCGGCGGCGGCCTGCTGCTCTCGCTGCTCACCTTCACCGCCGTCACCCTGCTGGTCGGCCAGCCCTTCTACGAGGCGCTGTCCGCGAAGGTCGACGAGACCGAGGGCGGTGCGCCCGCCCCGCCGGAGTCGTCACTGTGGCGCGAACTGGTGATCGCGGTACGGGACAGCGCCTATGTCCTGGTGCGGGTGGCCGCGTTCGGCGTGGTGCTGTTCGCCTGCGGCTTCATCCCGGTGATCGGGCAGACGGTGGTGCCGGCTCTGGGTTTCCTGGTGTCCGGCTTCTTCCTGACCGTCGAGCTCGCCGCCGTCGCCCTCCAGCGGCGCGGGGTGCCGCAGCGCGAGCGGATCCGGCTGCTGCGCGCCCGGCTCGGGCTGGCGCTGGGCTTCGGCACGCCGCTGATTCTGGCGTTCCTGGTTCCGCTGGTGACGGTGCTCGCCATGCCGGGGGCCGTCGCGGGCGCCACCCTGCTGGCCCGGGACCTGGCCCTCGACCCGGTCCACGACGCGGCCCCGGCGGACGAGCAGGAGCCGGAGCCGGCCCCCCGGCCCGCCGCCGGAAGCCCGCACGCGACCTCCTGAGGCGGTGACCGGCCGGTCACCCTGCGCCGATCCCGGCCGTCCGGACATGTGAGGCCGCCCACACGGGGTTCGCCGTCTACGGCCCCCGATAGTGGATGGCTGCGGCCAGGGCGTTGGCCGACCATCCGGCACGGGCTCCCGTCCCGCGTCGGGCCGCCCGGAACACCTCGAAGAACGCAGGCCACCACACCTCGCACCCGCACATTCCGCCCGCGCCACCAGCCTCCGACCTACAAGTACGCAAGTCGGACAAATTCTCCCAAAACCATCACCGCTTCTCGCCACGCCCGCCTTGCGGCTACTACCCGCCGTAGTGGCAACTGCCTTTGCGACCCGTCCCCGGCCCTGCCAAGAATGGCCCGTCGCCAGGCAGCGCAGCCGGCCCCGTCCGCCGCGCAGCCGACCCGCCCCGCCACTTCCGCCGGGGCACCACGGCCGTCCCGGACGGCCGCGCGGGCCCCGCTCACCCGGGCGCCCGTGCGATGCCCCGCACCCGGTGCCACCGGCACGGCCCCCGACGGAAAAGGATTGTCCGCTTCATGCAGCTCAGCCATGCCCGCCGCAACTCCCTGATCACCGGCATCGCCACCCTCGTCGTCGCGAGCGCCGCCACCGCCGCCCTCGCCCTCCCGCAGGCCGGGAGCACCACCGAGGCCGCCGCCCCCGCGGCCGCCGTCACGGTGGACGACAAGGCGGCCGCCGACCAGGCCCAGGCTGACACCGCTGCCGCTGCCGCCGCCGCCGACCAGGCCGCCCAGGAAGCCCAGGCGCAGGCCCAGGCGCAGGCCCAGGCCGAGGCGGAGTCCGCCGCCCAGGCCCAGGCCGAGGCCGACGCGAAGGCCCAGGCGGACGCCAAGGCCGACGCGGACGCCAAGGCCGACGCGGACGCCGCCGCCTCCCGCTCCCAGGCGCGCCAGAACCTCACCAGCGCCCCGGCCCTCACCGGCAGCCCGCAGCAGATCGCCGCGCAGCTCGTCCCGGCCGGCCAGCTCCAGTGCTTCAGCAACATCGTGTCCCGCGAGAGCAGCTGGAACCACCTCGCCGTCAACGCCTCCTCCGGCGCGTACGGCCTGGTGCAGGCGCTGCCCGGCAGCAAGATGGCCTCGGCCGGCTCCGACTGGCGCACCAACCCGGCCACCCAGATCAAGTGGGGCCTGGACTACATGAACTCCCGCTACGGCAGCCCCTGCGCCGCCTGGTCGTTCTGGCAGAACCACCACTGGTACTGAATCGAGGCCGCCAAGCCTCTGCCCCCCGGGCCCGCGACGCAGCACGCGTCGCGGGCCCCGGCGCGTTCCGGCTGTCGTGGACGCGTCCGGCAGGCCGCGTGAAGATATGGCGTACGGTCGTACGATTTGGCGGGGATTGATCGGTATTACGCACCGTCAGGGCTTTGCCACGGTCAGCGCGTCCTCTTACGCTCCGGCGTCATGCCCTCACCCCTCATCAGCGTCGTGCTCCCCGCCTACGACCAGCACGAACAGCTCGCGGACTGCCTGGACTCGCTGCTCGCGCAGTCCCTCCAGGACGTCGAGGTGATCGTGGTCGCCGACCGCTCCCCCGACGCCGCGGGCGAGCTCGTCGACGCGTACGCGGCCCGGCACCCGCGGTTGTCGGTCCTGCACCTCAACGCGGCGGTCGGGGTCGGGGTGAGCCGGAACGCGGGGGCGGCGCGGGCGGCCGGCGAGTACCTGCTCTTCCTGGACGCCGACCACCAGCTGCCCCAGGACGCGCTGCGGACCCTCGCCGACCGGCTCGGGCAGACCGGCCCGGTGGACCTGCTGCTGTTCGGCCACTCCCGCCGGCACAACGACCGGAACTGGCCGGGCGGGGCGGAGTCGCTGCTCGCCGAGGCCGGCCCCGAGGTGTTCGAGCCCTTCGACCAGCCCGCGCTGTTCGGCGCGCCGCCGCTGGTCTGGGACCGGCTGATCCGCCGCGGCCACTGGGAGGAGCTGCGGCTGGCCTTCCCCGACGGCCGGTACGAGGAGATCCCGGTGGTGCACGCGGCGCTGCTCGGCGCCCGCCGCGTCGCCGTGCTGGCGCGCGAGTGCGTGCAGCTGCGCCGCCGGGAGACCGTCCACCCCACCGGCTCCCCGGGCAGCGGCGTGTTCGACCTCTTCGACCAGTACGAGCGCAGCTTCGCGCTGCTGGAGGACCAGCCGCACCTGTACGCGGTGCGGGACGCGCTGTTCGTCCGGATGATCCGGCACTACCTGTTCGTCTTCGACCTGGCCGGGTGCGTCACCCGCGCCGAGCGGCCGCAGTTCTTCCACCGGGCCGCCGAGCACCACCGGCGCTTCCAGCCGCCCGGCCACCGGCGGCCGGGCGGCCGCGAGGGGATCAAGTTCTCGCTGCTGGCCGGCGGCGCCTACCCGGCGTTCGAGATGGCCAAGCTCTCCCACATCGCCCGCGGCACGCTCACCGGGCGGCGGTGACCGGACTCCGGACGTGTGCGGCCCCGCCTCCGCAGGCGGCGGGGCCTAGGCCCTAGCCGGGTGGCCGCCCGCCGACACCCCATCGGCGGTACCCCGGCCGTGGCCGGTACCCCTGCGGGCGCGCGGCTGCCATGATCGGCCGGAGCCGTCGCCGCACCCGCCCGGAGGTCCCTGGTGAGCCGTCCGTCCGCAGCCCCCGGGGCCGAGCTGGCCCGCGAACTGGCCGCCGTGCTGCGCGGGGAGGTCCGCTTCGGCACCGCCGAGCGGACCGTCTACAGCCACGACGCGTCCAACTACCGGCAACTGCCGCTCGGCGTGGTCAAACCCGCGGACCTCGACGACGTCCGCACCGCCCTCGCGCTCTGCCGCCGGTACGGCGTGCCGGTGGTGCCGCGCGGGGCGGGCACCAGCATCGGCGGGCAGGCGATCGGCCCGGGCGCGGTGGTGCTGGACTTCCGCCGCCACCTCGGCGCCGTCCTGGACGTCGACCCGCAGGCCCGCACCGCCCGGGTCCAGCCGGGCACCGTGCTGGACGACCTCCAGCGCGCCGCCCGGCCGTACGGGCTGCGCTTCGGCCCCGACCCGTCCACGCACAGCCGCTGCACCCTCGGCGGCATGATCGGCAACGACTCCTGCGGCTCGCACTCGCTCGCCTGGGGGCGCACCTCGGACAACGTCGAGCGGCTGGACCTGCTGCTCGCGGACGGCACCGAGCTGACCGTGGGCGGTCGGCTCACCCCGCAGGAGCGCGCCGCGCTCCGCACCCTGCCCGGGCGGCCCGGTGAACTCCACCGGCAGCTCCAGGAGTTCACCGACCGCAACCTCGCCACCATCCGCCAGGGCCTGCCCGCGCTGCCCCGCCGCACCTCCGGCTACCCGCTGGACGCCCTGCTGCCCGAGCACGGCCACGACCTGGCCCGCGCGCTCACCGGCACCGAGGGCACCTGCGCGCTGCTGCTCGGCGCGACCGTCCGGCTGGTCGAGGAGCCGCCCGCGCGCGCCCTGGTGGTGGCCGGCTACCCCGACGAAGGCGCCGCCGCCGACGCCGTCCCCGCGCTGCTGCCGCTCGGGCCGCTCACCGCCGAGGGCATGTCCGCCGACCTGATCGCCGCACTGCTCGCCGCCGGCCCCCGCCCGCCCGCACTGGACCGGCTGCCCGCGGGCGAGTGCTGGCTCTTCCTGGAGACCGGCGGCGCCACCCCGGTCGAGGCCTACCAGGCCGCCCGCCGGCTCGCCGACGCGGTGCGCCGCGAGCGCTCCGCCTCCGTCGCCCTCGTCACCGACCCGGCCGAGCAGCGCCAGCTCTGGGCCGTCCGGGAGGCGGGCGCCGGCATCGTCACCCGGCTGCCCGGCGGCGGCGAGGCCTGGCCCGGCTGGGAGGACTCCGCCGTCCCGCCCGAGCGCCTCGGCGACTACCTGCGGGACCTGCGCGCCCTGCTGCGCCGGCACAGCCTGCGCGGCGTGCCGTACGGGCACTTCGGCGACGGCTGCGTGCACCTGCGGATCGACTTCCCGCTGGACGAGCCCGCCGGGGTACTGGTCTTCCGGGAGTTCCTGGAGCAGGCCGCCGACCTGGTGGTCTCCTACGGCGGTTCGCTCTCCGGCGAGCACGGCGACGGGCAGGCCCGCGGCGAACTGCTGCCCCGGATGTACCCGCCCGACGTGATCGCCCTGTTCGGCGAGTTCAAACGGATCTGGGATCCCGAGCACCTGCTCAACCCGGGGACCATGGTCGACCCGCGCCCGCTCGACGCCGACCTGCGCTTCGTCACCGTCCCGCGCCGCCCGCTGCCGCTCGCCCTCCCGTACGAGCAGGACGGCGGCAGCCTGGCCAAGGCCGTGCACCGCTGCGTCGGCGTCGCCAAGTGCGTGGACCCGAACACCGGGGTGATGTGTCCCAGCTACATGGCCACCGGCGAGGAGCGGCACTCCACCCGGGGCCGGGCCCGGCTGCTGGCCGAGATGCTGCGCGGCATGGCAGCACCTCCCGGCCGCCAGGGCGGCGCGACGATCGCCGACGGCTGGCGCTCGACGGAGGTCCGGGAGGCCCTGGACCTCTGCCTGAGCTGCAAGGGCTGCGCGAGCGACTGCCCGGTCCATGTCGACATGGCGACCTACAAGGCCGAGTTCCTGCACCAGCACTACCGGCACCGCCCGCGCCCGCTCGCCCACTACTCGATGGGCTGGCTGCCGCTCTGGCTGCGGGCCGCCGCCCTCGCCCCCGGCGCCGCCAACACCCTCGCCCGCTCCCCGGCCGCCGGGCTGCTCAAGCGGCTCGGCGGGATCGACCGGCGCCGGGTGCTGCCGGTCCTCCCGCCGGAGACCTTCACCCGCTGGTACCGCCGCCACCGCGCCGCGCACCCGGCCCCGGCGGGGGCACGGCCGGTGCTGCTGTGGCCGGACACCTTCTCCGACCACCTCCAGCCGAACGTGCTGCGCTCCGCCGTCGAGGTGCTGGAGCACCTGGGCTTCGACGTACGGCTGCCCGCCGGCCCGGTCTGCTGCGGCCTGACCTGGTACTCCACCGGCCAACTCGGCACCGCCCGCCGGGTGTTGCGGCGCAGCCTGCGGACGCTGGCCGGCGCCGGGCTGCCCGCCGACACCCCGGTGGTCGGGATGGACCCGAGCTGCACCGCCGCCCTGCGCGAGGACCTGCCCCGGCTGCTCGGCCCGGACGGCCGCCCGCTCGCCGAACGCACCCGCACCTTCGCCGAGTTCCTCGACCAGTACGCCCCCGACACCCCGCTCCCCCAGGTCCCGCTGGACGCCGTCACCCAGACCCACTGCCACCAGCACGCCGTCCTCGGCAGCGCCGCCGACCGCCGGATCGAGGACCGACTCGGCCTGCACAACCGGGTGCTGGACTCCGGCTGCTGCGGCCTGGCCGGCAACTTCGGCTTCGAGCGGGGCCACTTCGAGGTGTCCGAGGCGATCGCCGAGCGCGTCCTGCTCCCCGAGGTCCGGGCCGCCGCCCCCGACACGGTGGTCCTGGCCGACGGCTTCAGCTGCCGCACCCAGATCGCCCAACTCGCCCAGGGCCGCCAGGCCCTGCACCTGGCGGAACTGATCGCCCGGGCGCTTCGGGAGCGCGATTAGGGCGCGGCGTGCTCCCCGAGGAAGGCCCCGGCGCGGGCCGCGGCCTCCTCCTTCGTCGGGTAGCCGCAGTCGGCCGCGCCGCGCACACCGTCGGCGCCGACGCCCACCCAGCGCCAGCCGCCGGATTCCGCATCCTGCTCCAACTCGGCGGTGCCGCCGAACAGTTCGAGCCCGCCCGGCGGCGCCGCCGGGCGGGCCTCCGGCCACTTCTTCCGGGCGCCCTGCCGGGTGAGCTGATCCACCGCGTCCTGGCGGAGGCCGAGCGCGCCGGCGCCCTGGCGCCCGGCCTCGACCTCGCCGTCGAGACCCGCCGCCTCTCCGCCCTGCTCGACGGCCTCACCCTCCAGGCCGTCCAGCACCCGGACCTGGTCGGCCCGGGCGAACTGCGCGCCGTACTGCGCCGCCACCTCGACACACTGGCCGGACGATGCCCTGACTGATCGCAACGGCCCTGATCCGCCACAGCCCTGATCCACCACGGCCGGTACCCCCCGACCCGATCCGCCGCCGTCGTCAGACCCCGGCGCCGTCAGACCCCGGCGCCGTCAGGCCCCGGCCTTGGCCTCCTCCTCCGTGGCCGCCTCCTCCATGGGCGCCTCCTCTGCGCAGACCGCCGACACGAACTCCGCGACCCGAGCCTGCGGCAGCCCGCGCGCGATGTCCGCCTCGCTGATCATCCCGACCAGCTTGTGCTCCGGGTGGTTGATCACCGGCAGCCGGCGCACCCGGTACTGCTCCATCACCCGTAGGACCTGCTCCGCGTCCTCGTCCGCCTCCACCGTCATCGGCCGGCCCAGGGCCAGCTCGCCCGCCGTCACCCCGGCCGGGTCCCGGCCCTCGGCGACACAGCGCAGCACGATGTCGCGGTCGGTCACGATGCCCAGCAGTTTGTCGTCCTCCCCGCAGATGGGCAGCGCGCCGACGTGCCGTTCCCGCATGATCCGGGCGGCGGCGGCGAGCGTCTCGTGCTCGCGGATGCACTCCGCGCCCGGGTGCATGATGTCGCTGGCTCTGGTCATGGTCCCGCCTCCTGGCCTGGCTTCCGCCCCCCTGTCCATCCTGGTCCGGGCCCGCGGAGGCCGCCACCGGGCACCGGTCAGGCCGCCTGGTCCGGCTCCGCGCGCCCGCCCGGCGCGTCCGCGCCCGGAAGCGGCGACTGGTCCAACAGTTCCTCCAGCGGCGGGAGTTCGTGCTGCGACCGGTCCTGCTCGACCTCCGCCTTCGCTGCCTCCTCCCGCTCCACGGCGGCCCGTTCGGCGGCCTTCGCCGCTGCCGCCGCGGCATTCACCGCGGCCCGCTGCTGGTTGTCCGTCGCGCTGTCCAGGAAGCGCAGCAGCTCCACCGGGAAGGGCAGCACCAGCGTCGAGTTCTTCTCCGCCGCCACCTCCACCACCGTCTGGAGCAGCCGCAGTTGGAGCGCCGCCGGGGTCGCGCTCATCACCGCCGCCGCCTCCGACAACCGGGCCGAGGCCTGGTACTCACCGTCCGCCGTGATGATCCGCGCCCGCCGCTCCCGCTCGGCCTCCGCCTGCCGCGCGATCGAGCGCTTCATCGACTCCGGCAGCGCGACGTCCTTGATCTCCACCCGGTCGATCTGGATGCCCCAGCCCAGCGCCGGGCTGTCGATCATCAACTCCAGCCCCTGGTTGATCGGTTCGCGGTTGGCCAGCAGGTCGTCCAGCTCGCTCTTGCCGATGATCGAGCGCAGCGAGGTCTGCGCCACCTGGGAGATCGCGAACTGGTAGTCCTGCACGTTGACGGTCGCCCTCACCGGGTCCTCGACCCGGAAGTACACCACCGCGTCCACCCGGACGGTCACGTTGTCCCGGGTGATGCCCTCCTGCGCCGGGATCGGCATCGTCACGATCTGCACGTTCACCTTGCGCAACTTGTCCGCGATCGGCAGCAGCGCCACCAGCCCGGGCTCGCGCACCTCCCTGCGCACCCGGCCGAAGCGGAACACCACTCCCTTCTGGAACTGCTGGACGACCCGGACACTCAGGCCCGCCCAGATCGCCCCCAGCCCGACCAGCCCCCCGATGGCACCCAGCACCGCATCGACGATCATCGCGGCCTCCTTGCGGCCTCGGCGAGGCCTCCTCGCGCACCAGCCAGCCCCGGCCGTCGCCGACCCGGCCCAGCCGGGGGCCGCCGGAGCAGCTGATTCCACGCTACGCCTGCCCGGGCAGGCCGGCGCAGGGCCGATGCGGGGCCAGAGCCGGACCGTAGGATCGTGGCCATGCCGCAGTCCGCCGCCGACGACCCCGGCCACCCCCGCCACCCCGCCGAGGCCGCCGCCCGCGCCACCTCGCTCACCGCGCTGGACCGCGTCGTCACCGACTGCCGGGCCTGCCCGCGCCTGGTCCAGTGGCGCGAGGAGACCGCCCGCACCAAGCGCCGCGCCTACCTGGACTGGGACTACTGGGCCCGCCCGATCCCCGGCTTCGGCCCGCCCGACGCCCCGCTCGTCCTGGTCGGCCTCGCCCCCGCCGCCCACGGCGCCAACCGCACCGGCCGGATCTTCACCGGCGACCCCTCCGGCGACCTGCTCTACGCGGCGCTCCACGACCTCGGACTCGCCAACCGCCCCGAGTCCGTCCGGTACGGCGACGGCCTGCGCCTGCACGGCGTCCGCATCACCGACCCGGTCCGCTGCGCCCCGCCCGACAACAAGCCCAGCACCGCCGAACGCGACACCTGCCGCCCCTGGATCACCCGCGAACTCCAGTTGCTGCGCCCCACCGTACGAACCGTCGTCGCCCTCGGCGGCTTCGCCTGGCAGGCCCTCCTGCCCGCCCTCGCGCAGGCCGGCTGGCAGGTCCCCCGGCCCCGACCCGCCTTCGGTCACGGCGCCCTGGCCGTCCTTCCCGCCACCGACGGCGGCCCCGCCCTCCAGCTGTACGGCTGCTACCACGTGAGCCCGCGCAACACCAACACCGGCCGCCTCACCACCCCCATGCTCCGCGCCCTGCTCCGCACCGCCGCCCGGTCGGCGGGGCTGGAACCGGCGCCGGAGTAGGCCCGGCGGCACCGACCCCCGTACGGTGCCGCCGGACCCGCCCCGACCGGGCCTTCCCCGAACCGGCCGGGCCCGCACTCAGTCGAACCGCCGGGTCGCGGTGATCCCGCCGTCCACCGGCAGGGTCACCCCGGCCACGTACGACGCCCGGTCGCTCAGCAGCCAGGCCGCCGCCTCCGCGATCTCGGTGTCCGAGCCCGCCCGGCCCAGCGGGGTCGAGCGGACCACCAGGGCGTCGAACTCCGGGCCGGACGCGAAGAACTGCTCCGTCGAGGGCGTCCGCACCACGCCGGGCGCGACGGCGTTGACCCGGATGCCGTGTCGGGCGTAGTCGGCGGTGGCCGCCTTCACCAGGCCGGTCAGGCCGTGCTTGGCGGCCTGCTGGACGCCGTCCCCGAAGCCGCCGACCAGCGCGCCCACCCCGGAGTTGAGCACCACCGCGCCGCCCCGACCGCCCGCCGCCATCGCCCGCAGCTGGGCCCGCAGGCAGAGCCAGCTGCCGCGCAGGTTGAGCGCGTGGGTGTCGTCCCACTCGGCCTCGGTGCGCTCGGCGAGCGGGGCCGGCGACAGGCCGGAGCCCGCGTTGTCGAAGGCCGCGTCCAGCCGGCCGTACGTCGTGAGCGCCGCCTCGACCGTCCGCTCGGCGCCCTCCGCGGTGGTCAGGTCGGCGACGACGGCCACCGCCCGGGCCCCGCCGGCCCGCAGCTCGGCGGCCAGCGCCTCCACCTCGGCGCCGGAGCGGGCGGCCAGCACCAGCAGCGCGCCCTCCCGGGCGAACAGCCGGGCGGCGGCCGCGCCGATGCCGCGCCCGGCGCCGGTGACGATCGTGACCTTGTCGTCGAGAAGTCCCATGCGGCGAGCCTCCCGGCGCCCCGCCCGGACCACCAGCGGCCAGCCCTTCCCGGGGACGGGCCGACCGGGGACCGGCCGACCGGGGACGGGCCGACCAGGGACGGCCAGGTCCTGGCTAACCCCGCCCGGCTGTGGCAGCGTGACCGCATGCCCGAAACCCCGCTGGGCGCGTTCCTGCGCGCCCGCCGCGCCCGCCTCGCGCCCGCCGAGGCGGGCCTGCCCCCGGCCGGGCGCCGCCGGACGCCCGGGCTGCGCCGCGAGGAGGTGGCGGCCCGCGCGGGCATCTCCGCCGACTACTACGCCCGGCTGGAGCAGGGCCGCCAGCGGGTGCCCACCGGCCCGGTCCTCGACGGCATCGCCGAGGCCCTGCAACTGGCCGGGGCGGAGCGCGCCTACC
The DNA here is from genome assembly GCF_040685715.1 of Kitasatospora sp. NPDC088264. Taxonomy (NCBI): domain Bacteria; kingdom Bacillati; phylum Actinomycetota; class Actinomycetes; order Kitasatosporales; family Streptomycetaceae; genus Kitasatospora; species Kitasatospora sp. NPDC088264. Next base: position 56,319 of record NZ_JBFBIR010000008.1, on the reverse strand, counting down.
TGCACCGGCTGGCCGCCCGGCACCGCGCACCGGCCGGGGCACCGCCCGAGCCGCCGGCCGTCTCCGCCACCACCCTGGCGCTGCTGGACACCCTGGACGCCGCGCCCGCCTTCGTCACCGGCCCGACCTTCGAACTCCTCGCCTGGAACCGCCCGGCCGGCCTGCTGATGGCCTGGCCGGAACGGCGCCCGCCCCACGAGCGCAACCTGCTCTGGCAGGTGTTCTGCTGCCCGTACGGGGACCGCTCACAGGGCAACTTCGCGGCCACCGGCTCGATCGGCGCGGACCTCGTCGCCTCGCTGCGCGCCCACCACGCGGACCGCCCGGGGGACCGCGGGCTCACCCGCCTGGTCCGCCGGATGTCCTCGGACAGCCCGGCCTTCGCCGCGCTGTGGGATCGCCACCGGGCCGGCCCGCCCGGCCCCGGCCGGCTCCACATCCGCCACCCGGCACTGGACACCGACGTCCTGGACTACACGGTGCTCGCCCTGCCCGAGGAGGGCCGGTACGTCTTCGTCTGCCTCGCCCCACCCGGCAGCCGCGCCCGCCACGCCTTCGTCGCCGCCCACGACGCGGCCCCGGCCCACGCGGCGCCGACCTAGGTTCGCCCTAGCCGAACCGCGGCAGCTTGCGCCCCGCCGCCCGGTCCCACACCTGGGGCAGCCTGGCCCGGGCCGTCTCGGCGGCGGTGAGCTGGCGGGCGTAGAGCGCCCCGAGGCCGAAGGGCTCGCCGCTGTCGGCGGCCTGCCCGGCGAGGGTGTCGGCGGCGATCACCGCGTCCTGGTGCTCGCCCAGCAGTTCCTGGACGGCCTTCATCCGGTCCGTGTACCGCTCGGCGGCCGCGCCGACCGCCGGGGCGGCGGTCTCGCCGGCGTAGCGGGCGCGTTTGGCGGCCTTGCGGGCCTCGTGCAGGGCGCGGTCGCGCTGCTCGGCGGGCCCGGCCCCGGCGTCGAGGGCCGCCCGGACGCGCTCGCCGGTGCGGTGCTGCTCGCGCTCGGCGATCCGGGCCAGCTCGGGGACGGCGTCACGGCCGGCCCGGCGGCGCAGCGGGGGGTCGGCGAGGAGGGTGGCGAGGGCGTCGGCGAGGGCGCGGCGGCGCGGGCTGTCGAGGGCCGCGAGCACCTCGGGCCAGGCCTGCCGGTACTCGGCCCGCCCCCACCGCTCCAGCTCCGCCGCGACCCGCTCCGGCCGGCAGACGGCGGGCAGTGCCCGGGCCTGGGCGGCCAGCCGCTCGGCGAGCACCTCGCCGTCCCGGGCGCGGCCGAGGGCGGCTGCGAGCCAGCGCAGTTCGGCGACCAGGTGGTCGGTGGCCCCGGGGGCGAACAGCCGCCGGAAGGTCCGCAGGGCGCTGCGCAGCCGCCGGCAGGCGACCCGCATCCGGTGCACCGCGTCCGGTTCGTCCGCCCGGACGGCGTCGTCGAGGCCGGCCAGCACCGCCGCCTGGGCGCCGAGGCGGTCCAGCAGCACCTGCCCCACCGTGGTGGCGGGTCGCGCCATGAGCGCTCACCCCCTCATCGGGGTCACCGGGAACGCATTCCAGGCTACGGGCCCCGGTGCCCGACGACGACCAGGACCGCGACGGGGACGAGCAGGCCCGGGCGGGGACGAGCAGGCCCGGGCGGGGACGAGCAGGCCCGGGACGACCGCGCGGCGCACAGGACGCCGACCCGCACGAACAGCGAAGCGATCCCGGCTGAGCGCGCGTCAGGCGGGTGAACGAACGGCCTCCGGCGGACAACGCTTCCACTCCCCGGGTACGCGCCCTCGTGCCGGATGTAAGCGTCGTGGCATACTCCGGGACGTGACGACCTCCACCCATGCGATCAGGGCCCTGCGGGCCGCGGTGTTCACCGCGCTCGCCGTGCCGCTGTCCGCGCTGGGCCAGGTGGTCATCACGGGTCGCCCGCTGCCGCTCTCGCTGGTGGCGGCCGCGACCGCCGTCGTCTTCCTGGTCGCGGCCGCGCTGGCCGGCGGGGAGCGGCGGCTGCTGCACATCTCCGGTGTGCTGGTGCCGGTCGAGCTGCTGCTCAACACGACGTTCAACCTGGGGCAGGCCGGCTGTGGGCCGATCCTGTCCGAGCACGTGCCCGCGCGCGGCGTGAACCTCCTGGTGTGTGGCGGCGGTTCGGTGGACGGGTCGCTGCTGGCCGGTCCGCTGGGCCACGTGGGGCCGCTGGCCCCGGCGGCGACCCAGGTGCTGCTCCTGCTGGTGCACCTGGTGATCGCACTGGCCGCCGCTGCCTGGCTGCGGCTGGGCGACGCGGCCCTGTCGGGCCTGGCCCGGTCGCTGCGCGCGCTGCGCCAGTCGCTGGCCCGCCCGTTGCGCGCCCTGGTCCTGCTGCTGCTCCCGGCTCCGGTTCGGCCGGTGCTGCGGGTGCCGCTGCCGGTGTCGGACCGCGTGCGGCCGCGCCGCGAGGACGTGGTGCTGAGCCCGGCTCCCCGGCGTGGTCCGCCGGTTCTCGCGCCTGCCTGCTGACCCGCCCGAGGCCTTCCCGAGGCCTTTTGGGGCCGCCGCGCACGTTCGTCCGCAGGCAGCGCGCACAACTCCCGCGTTCACTCGATCCCGCCGCACCCGGTGCGGTTTCCCGCGCGCATCCGCGCGCCGCGTACAGGAGTTGACCTTCCATGGCTCAGACCCCCAGCAAGCAGCAGGCCAAGCGCATCAGTGCCCGTGAGCGGATCCAGGAGGCGCAGCGCATCGAGCAGGCGGCCTCGAAGCGCCGTCAGCGGATCGTCGTGGTGGTGTCCGCCGTCGCGGTGCTCGCCCTCGCGGGCGGAGCGGCGGTCGCGATCAACTCGGCGTCCGGCAAGAAGGACTCGAAGGCGGCCGCCGATGCGGCCGCGCCGACGGAGCTGGTCGTCCCGGCGAACGCCTCCGGCCCGGACGGCACGGTGATCACCTACGGCAAGGCCGACGCCCCGCACACCATGGAGGTGTACGAGGACTTCCGCTGCCCGGTCTGCAAGCACTTCGAGGCGGCGAACGGCGAGGCGGTCAAGAAGCTGACCGAGGACGGCTCGGTCAAGGTGGAGTTCCACCTGGCGGCGTTCCTGGACAACGCCCTCGGCGGCAAGGGCTCGCGCACCGCGCTGGCCGCCGCGGGGGCCGCGCTGAACGAGGGCGTGGACAAGTTCAAGCAGTTCCACGACGTGCTGTACGCCAACCAGCCCGACGAGCGGAAGGACGACTTCGGCAACGTCAACCACATCCTCGACCTGGCCGGCCAGGTGCCCGGGCTGAAGACGGACGCCTTCGTGAAGGCCGTCACCGACAAGACGTACGCGCCGTGGGCGGCGAAGGTCGCGGACGCGTTCAACGGCAGCGGGGTGACGGGCACCCCGACGGTCAAGGTGGACGGCAAGCCGATCACGCTGTTCAGCGGCCAGTCCACGGTGACGCCGGAGCAGTTCACCGCCCAGGTGAAGCAGGCCGCCGGCCTGAAGTAAGCACGGCACCACCGGCCCGGCCGAACCCCGGCCGGGCCGGCTCCTCCCAGCCACCGGAGTGTGCTGCCATGTCCGCCGCTACCTCTGTGCACCCCTCCCCTCCCGCCCCCGGCGCCCCCGGCCGTGCGCCGGTCGGCGCGGGCCGGGCGTTCTCCCTGCTGCTGTTCCTCGGCGGGCTGATCGGGCTGGCCGCCTCGGCCGTCCTGACCTTCGACAAGCTCCGCATCCTGGAGAACCCGTCCTACGTCCCCAGTTGCAACCTCAATCCGGTGATCAGCTGCGGTTCGGTGATGCGCACCGAGCAGGCGGAGGTCTTCGGGTTCCCGAACCCGCTGCTCGGGCTGGCCGCCTTCGGCTCGCTGGCGGCGGTCGGGGCGGGGCTGCTGGCCGGTGCCGCGTACCGGCGCTGGTTCTGGCTGGGCCTGCACGCGGGCACCCTGCTGGGGGTGGTGTTCGTGCACTGGCTGATCGACGAGGCGCTGTACCGGATCGGCGCACTGTGCCCGTACTGCATGGTGGTGTGGGCGACGGTGGTGGTGCTGTTCTGGTACACGACGCTGCACAACCTCCGGACGGGGGTGATCCCGGTGGGCCCGCGGCTGCGGCCGGTCGTGCGGGAGGCGGCGCGCTACCACTGGGCGGTGCCGGTGCTGTGGGCGGCGGTGATCGCGCTGCTGATCCTCAATCGGTTCTGGTACTACTGGAGCACGCTGGTCTGACGGGTCTGACGGACTGGCATATTTGACGGATCGTCAGCCTACGTATCCCGTGGAGTGCAGCAGCGCGGTGGCGCCGGTGCGCCGGGCCGCCAGGGCCCGGGCGAGTCGGCGCGCCGCGCAGGGGTGCAGCAGCGCGGCCGCCCGGGCGGGGGTGAAGTACCCGTACTCGGCGATCTCCTCGGCCTGCACCCGGATGGTCGCGCCGGCCGGGACCGTTCCGCCGTCGAACATGAACTGCACGGCGGGGTGGGCGTGTTCGCCCTGGCCGGGGATCGGATCGCGCCACTCGACGACGAGCAGCCGCAGCTCGCCGGCCACCAGCCCGGTCTCCTCGCGCAGTTCGCGGGCGGCGCATTCGGCGGGGCCCTCGCCCGGGTCCATCCCACCGCCGGGGAACTGCCACTGGGCGCGGTAACTGGCCTTCAGCAGCAGGACGTCGCCGCCTTCGCCGGTGAGCAGCACGCTGCAGCCGACGTAGGCGCGCAGCAGTCCGGCCAGCCAGTCCTGTTCCGAGAGCCAGGTGTCCGTCATCGCGCCTCCTCCGCCGGTGCCCCGTCGCGGTGGCCACTCTGCCGCAACCCCCGTGCCGGATCCGGCGGTTCGTGCCCTAATCCACCCGATCGGGTACTCGACGCAGGAACGGACCCAGGGGCTCTCTTTCGGATCATGCCGCGCGTCCGGCGCGATCCGAAAGAGAGCCCCTATCCGAAGACCGCCCGCCGGTAGGCGTTGCGCAGGTCGGTGAGCGGCTGGATGCCGCGGTCGTAGTGGACCTTGTTGGTGAGCAGCAGCGCCCAGCGGCCGAGCCGCCGGGAGATCCAGATGCCGGTGCCGGTGAAGCCGTAGTGGACGAAGACGCCCTCGGCGGGGTCGGTGCCGGGGGCGTACAGCCAGGACAGGCCGCGGGCGGGGGCGAGGCCGCCGGTCTGCTCGCGCAGCGACTCGGCGATCCAGGCCTCGCCCCAAGGCAGTTGGGGCGGCGGGGCGAGCAGCGCGGTGAGGAAGCGGGCGAGGTCGCGGGCGGTGGAGAAGGCCCCGGCGTTGCCGGAGACGCCGCCGAGCAGCCGGGCCGAGGGGTCGTGGACGACGCCGCACAGGTGGCTCCCGGCCCGCGGGTCGTACTCGGTGGGCGCGGTGCGGGCGGTGTCGGCGGGGCCGAGCGGCCCGTACCGGGTGTCGGCCATGGCGAGCGGCCGCCAGATCCAGCGGGTGGCGAGCTCGTCCAGCGGCGCGCCGCCGAGGTCCTCGACGAGGTAGCCGAGCAGGACGGCGGCGCGGTCGGTGTACTCGACGGCCGCACCGGGGGCGCGGTGCAGCGGGGCGGCGATCACCCCGGCCCGGATCGCCGCGAGGTCGCGCCCGTAGAGCTGCTCGAATCCGGTGCGAGGGAGCATTCCGGCGGTGTGCGCGAGGAGTTGACGGACCGTCACCGCACCGGCGGGGTGCCCGGAGGCGGGCGGCCACCAGTGGCCGAGCGGTTCGTCGAGCGGGAGTCGCCCGGCCTGCCGGAGCACTCCGGCGCAGGGCCAGAGGGCGATGATCTTGGTGAGGCTGGCGAGGTCGTACCGGGTGTCCGGCCCGGGGGCGAGCCGGGCGTACGGGCCCTGCCCGAGCATGCCGTGCGCGCCGCCGCCGAGCGTCCCCCCGGCCTCGCCGACGGCCCAGACGGCGCCGGCCCCGACGGTGCGCACGCCGCCCCGGACCAGCCGGTCCAGCTCCCCACCGGGCGCGGCCAGGGCGGGGAGCCGGTCGGCTCCTGGCGGTTGCTGGCTCATCGTCCCCCCTCAGAGGTGTCGTGAGCCTACCCGCCTCAGAGGTGTCGTGAGCCTACCCGCCTCAGAGGTGTCGTGAGCCTACCCGCCTCAGAGGTGTCGTGAGCCTACCCGGCGGGCGGGCCGGTCAGGCCGCCGCGGGAAGTTCCTTGCCGAGGCAGATGCTCTGCGGGTGGTCGCGGTAGATGCCGAACTTCCGGATCGCCGCGTACCCCTCGGACCCGTACAGCGCCACGGCCTCGGGCTGCTCGGTGCCGGTCTCCAGGATGACGCGGGTGCGTCCGGCCTCGGCGGCGGTCTGCTCCAGGCGGCGCAGCACCGCCCGGGCCAGGCCACGGCCGCGGGCGGCGGGGACCACGAACATCCGCTTCAGCTCGACGTCGCCGTCACGCAGCCCGTCCGGCCCGGCCTGCTTGGCCCGCCAGCCCCCGCAGGCGACCGGTCGGCCGTCGAGGTAGGCGACCAGGAACAGACCGGCCGGCGAGTCGAAGTCATCGAGGTGCAGCACGGTCTCGTCGGGGTCGCCGTAGCGGCGGACGTACTCCTGCTGCACCTCCGCCGACAGGGCCTGGGCGTCGGGGTGGGCGTAGCCGGTGACGCGGAACTCGACGGTTCCGGCCTCCATGGTGGTGCTCTTCATGAGGGAAGAGCCTACGACCTGGATCAGCGGGCCTCGAAACGGGCGACCAGCTCGTTCTTGCCGAACATCCGTGCGGTGTCGACGGCGTTCGGGGTGCCGGCGGCGGGGTCGGCGCCGCCGTCCAGCAGGACGGTCAGCACGTCCTCGGCGCCCTTGAAGACGGCGCCGGCGAGCGGGGTCTGGCCGCGGTCGTTGGCGCGGTTCGGGTCGGCGCCTCGCGCCAGCAGGGCTTCGACGGTGGCGGCGTGGCCGTGGTAGGCGGCGAGCATGAGCAGGGTGTCGCCGCGGTCGTTGGTGAGGTCGGCGGGCGCGCCGGCGTCCACGTAGGCGGCCAGGGTGTCGGTCTCGCCGGCCCGGGCGGCGTCGAAGAGCTTTCCGGCCAGGGCGATCACCTCGGCGTCGGGGGCGCCGGGGGCGTCGGCGGGCTGCTGGCTGGCGGCGTCGGTCATGGCGGGCGGCCTTTCCGGTCTGCGGGCTCTGCGGGTCCTACGGGTTCTGCGGGTTCTACGGGTTCCGCGGGCGGCAGAGCCACGGTGGAGGAGTGTCGCTGGCGGAGTGCGGCTGGAGGAGCCGCGCGTACCGCACCGTAGCGGCCGGGTGCCGGGCCGGGCCAGCGCGCGTCCGGATGGCGGATGGCAGCCCTCGAACGGCGGCCATCCGGGCGAACTTCCCCGACCCCCCGGAAACCTCCCGCCCACCCGGCGGGAATGCCTCGCCGCACTGGAACTGCGCGGGACACGGCCCCACCCCGGCCGGTCCGCCCGCCTTCGCCCGAACTCCAGGGCGACGTTGAACGGGAAACCACCCATTTGCACCGTTCCATCATCTATTACTTTTTGTCACGATTAGCGCACTTTCCGTAACACGGTCCCCGTCCCCCCTCCCCGAGGAGCAGAACGTGATCCTCTCGATTTCCGGCATCGTCCTGTTCGGCACCATCGCCTTTCTGTTCTTCCGCAGGGACGGGCTGAAGGTCTCCCACGCCGTCGTCTGCGCCCTCTTCGGCTTCTACGTCGCCGGTTCCTCGATCGCCCCGAGCATCACCGCCGGCGGCGCCAGCCTGGCGAGCCTGCTCGGCGGCCTCAAGTTCTAGCGGTCCACGTTCCAGGCGCTGCCACTCCCCCGCACGGGCCCGGGCGCGGATCCCACCGCCCCGGGTCCCGTCGTACCGGCTCCGCCCCCGCCACCCGACCCGTCCCACTCGCCCGGGGAGTCAAGGAATGCCGCTCCAACGCCATCTCAGCAAGGGCCGCGAGATCGCCCGAACCGCCGGGGACCACGCCTCCGACATGTTCGCCCCGCTCTCCGTGATCGGCCGCGGACTGCGCCACCACGCGGGCTGGGCCAAGGACCGCTGGAACGCCACCCCGAAGGAGCGCCGCGGCCCGACGCTGTTCCTCTCCGCCGCGATGCTGGTCGGCGTCTACCTGCTGCCGCACGGCCTGCTGTTCGCCCTGATCGCCCTGATGGCCAGCTCCGCCTGGGCCGGCCGGGCCCCCAAGCCCGCACCCGCCCCGCCCGCCCCGGACGTCGCCGACATCAAGCTCGGCGCGCTCTACGCGGCGCTCACGCCGTACCTGTGCGGCCCCGAGGACGCCAACCCGCTGTACCACTACGAGGGCCACTACAAGAACGCCTTCGGCTCCTGGGAGTTCGACGACGAGGGCCGGCTCTCCCGGCTGGAACTCGGCTACCCGGCGTACTTCACCGACACCGAGCCGATCGCGCGGGCCCGGATCGAGCAGGTCGTCCAGGGCAAGGCCGGCCGGGCCCGGGAGTACCGCTTCGACTGGGACGAGGAGTCCAACCGGCTGCGGATCGCCGCGCTCACCCCGCTGCCCACCGACATCGTCGCCCAGCGCTTCGTGGCCGCCCCCGGCGAGATCGTGCTCGGCTTCACCGACGAGGACGGCACCGCCCGGACCATCCCGGTCACCCAGGGCGGCGCGATCGCCCAGCAGCCGCCGGTCGTCTGGCGCACCGGCCCCCGCTCGGCCGAGCCGCACCTGCTGGCGCTCGGCGTCACCGGCTACGGCACCTCCAGCCTGATCCGCTCGATCGCGCTCCAGGCGCTCCCGTACGGGGACCTGGTGGTGGTCGACGGCGCGGGCACCGGGGAGCACGCCTGCCTGGTCAACCGGCCCGGCGTGCACACCGTGGAGACCAGCCTGCACGGCGCGCTGGCCGCGCTGGAGTGGGCCGCGCAGGAGACCGAGCGCCGGCTCGCCGCGCTGAACGCCGCCCGGCACGCCGGCACCGCGCCCCCCGAGGACGCCACCCGCCCGCTCTGGCTGCTCCTGGACCACCCGACCGAGCTGAGCGAGCTCGCCCACGCCGAGGGCCGCCCGGACCCGCAGGACCTGCTGGAGCTGCCGCTGCGGCACGGCCGCGCCGCCCGCGTCACCGTGGTGATCGCCGACGACGTCGAGGCCAGGGGCCGGATCACCTCGACCGTGCGCTCCACCACCCGGGCCCGGGTCGTACTCGGCCCCGCCGGCCCCGAGGAGGGCCACGCCGTGCTCGGCGCGCCGCTGGACATCGTGCCCGCCGCGCACGCCCCCGCCGGCCGCGGCTACGCCCGGATCGGCAACGGCACCCCCGTCCGGCTCCAGGTGCCCGCCACCGTCGACCCGCTGGACGAGGAGGCCCCGGCCCAGCTGCGGGACGCGGTGATCGCCCTGCTGCCGCACCGCGACACCCGCACCGAGGCCGCCGCCGACCTGCCGCCCCGGCCGGAGCGCCCGCCGGTGGTCCTGCCCGCCGATCCGGCCCCCCGGGCCCACCCGGTCGACCTCGCCAAGGGCGAGCCGATGATCCGTTCCCGCCCGATCTCCTGACCACGTCGGGCGGGGGCGGCGGCGGTCGTCGAATCCCGCCCCGGTAGGCTCGTCCCGGAAAGGCCGACCGATCACCAGATGTGAAATAGGTGACACCTAGGGTGATATCCACGGCCAGATGTGACAAATCGGGCGCCGATGGGTAAAACAGGGGCGGCACGACAGACGACGCATGTCCCCGGACGGGAATCTTCGTCGGAAGCCGAGCGTTGACCGAACGACGAAGAACAGCGACCACTAGTCCTGTGGGCCATAAGCCCGGGAGGCACGATTCATGAGCGAGCGAGCTCTCCGCGGCACGCGACTCGGGGCCACTAGCTACGAGACCGACCGCGGTATCGATCTGGCTCCCCGCCAGACCGTCGAGTATGCATGTCAGAACGGACACCGATTCGAGGTTCCTTTCTCGGTCGAGGCGGAGATCCCCCAGGCCTGGGAATGCCGCTTCTGTGGCCAGGAGGCGGTACTTCTCGACGGCGACGAGCCGGAAGAGAAGAAGGTCAAGCCGACGCGTACCCATTGGGACATGCTGATGGAGCGCCGGACCCGTGAGGAACTGGAGGAGGTACTGGCCGAGCGACTGGCCGTGCTCCGCTCCGGCGGAATGAACCTCGCGGTACACCCGCGGGACACCCGCAAGAGCGCCTGACCTCGCTCCCGCCACGGCGGGAGGACGCGAAAAGGGACCCTGGTCACCAGGGTCCCTTTCGCGTTCCCGCCTCGCGTTCCCGCGCGCTCCCGGGAAGGCGAGGCGAGGCCGGCTCTCGCGTTCCCGGGAGGGGCGGTCAGCCCGAGATCGGCGGGCGGTAGGTGGTGTCCGGGCCCTGCGGACCGCGCGGGCCATCACCGGGCTCCACCACCTCGCCCTGGATCACCTTGCCGTCCGGGCGGTGGATGCGCAGCTGTTCCTGCAGCCGCATCGCGTCCGCGAACGGATCAGCCCCGGCGACGGTGCTGCGCAGCGCCTTGTCGGCCACCCGGCGGCCACCGGCCCGCCAGAGCGCCCGGGTGGGCGGGAACAGCAGGGTGAGCGCCACCAGGTCCGACAGGAAGCCCGGGACGATCAGCAGCAGGCCCGCCAGCACCGTCAGGCTGGTGCCGGTCTCGGGCTGCTCGGACTTCGGGTCCTTGCTCTGCTCGATCGCCGCGGACAGCGCCTTCAGCCCGGCCCGCTTGATCAGCGAACCGCCGATCAGCGCGCCCGCGATGAGCAGCAGCACGACGACGAATCCACCCAGCCACGAGCCCACTTGGACCAGCAGCCAGATCTCCAGCACCAGCCAGGCGGTGATCAGCAGCGGCAGCACCCGGCGGAGCTTGCCGCGCGGGGCCGGACGGGCGGGGGTAGCTTGCTGGGTCACGGTACGAATCCACTCCAAGCAGTGCTCTGCGCGCCGCACGGGAGGTCCGGGCCGGCTACGGCACCACCTGGTCCAACGATTCCCCCGCGGCCGGTGTTCCGGCGCCGGTCTTCCGTCGGCGGCCGACCAGCACGCCCGCGCCGCAGGCCAGCAGGCCCGCGAGGGCCAGCGTCCACTCCGGCGCGGCGCCGACCCGGTCGGCGACCGTGGTGCCGTCGCGCAGCGGGACGACCGCCGACAGCTCGGCCGCGGTCAGCTCCTCGGTACGCTGCTGGACCGTGCCGTCCGGGGCGATCACCGCGCTGATGCCGCTGGTGGCGGCGATCAGCACGGCCCGGCCGTGCTCGACCGCGCGCAGCCGGCTCATCGCGAGCTGCTGCTCGGGCTGGCCGGTCTTGGCATAGGTCGCGTTGTTGGTCTGGACCACCAGGACGCGGGCGCCGCTGTCCACGGTGTCGCGGACGATCTCGTCGTAGGCGACCTCGAAGCAGATCACGTCGCCGATCCGGGCCGGGCCGAGCTGCATGACGCCGTTGTGGTCGCCGGGGTAGAAGTCCCGGGCGACCCGCTGGAGCCGGGTGATCACCTTCATCAGCTGGGCGCGGAACGGCACGTACTCCCCGAACGGGACGGGGTGCTGCTTGGTGTAGGAGGCGCCGGGGCCGGTCTTCGGGTCCCAGACGATGCCCTCGTTCTGGACGTGCTGCGCGTCCGGGCCGTCCACCAGGGTGCCGACCAGGGTGGGCACGCCCACCGTCTTCACGGCCTGGTCGATGCGCTGGTAGGCGAGCGGGTCGCTGAACGGGTCCAGGTCGGAGGAGTTCTCCGGCCAGATCACGATGTCGGGGCGCTCGACCTTGCCGGCGGCGATGTCCGCGGCCAGCCGCTCGGTCGCCACCGCGTGGTTGTTGAGGACCATCATCGGGCGGCCCAGGAAGTCCATGCCCGGGTTGGGCACGTTGCCCTGGACGATGGCGACCTTCACGGTGTCGGCCGGCGCGGTCGGCACCGGCACCAGGTACCCGGCCAGCAGCGCGGCCACCGCGCCCAGCCCCGCCAGCGCGGCGGCCCGGGGCGTCTTGCGCGGCCCGCGCAGGCGCAGCGCGGCGCCGGCGAGCAGGGCTCCCGAGAGGGCGACCGCGAAGGTCACCAGCGGTGCGCCGCCGAGCGCGGCCAGCGGCGTGAACGGGGTCGCGGTGTTGGCGAAGGCCAGCCGCCCCCACGGGAAGCCGCCGAACGGCAGCCGGTCGCGCGCCCACTCCTGGGTGATCCACAGGCAGGCCGCCCAGAGCGGCCAGGCCGGCAGCCGGGAGGTGAGGGCCAGACCGCCGCCGAGGACGGCCAGGAACAGCGCCTCCACGACCGACAGGCCGACCGTCGCGTCCCAGCCGACCACCCGCAGCCAGCTGAGCAGCAGCAGGAAGAACGGCAGGCCGAAGGCGAAGCCCGTCCAGACCGCCTGGCGGACGGTGCGGCCCCGGGTGAGCAGGGACAGCGCGGCGACGCCGGCCAGCGACAACGGCCACAGGTCGAAGGGCGGGAAGGCGAGTGCGAGCAGCAGACCCGCCAGGGCCGCGAGGCCGGTGCGGGGAAGGCCCGCCCGGACCTTGGCGACGGCGCGGGCGGCCCGGCCGGGCCTGGGCGCCGACTCCGCCGGCTCGGGTGCGGCCCCCGGCCGCTCCTGGGTGACGGGCATGGCCACCGGCGCACCATCTTCCTGGATCTTGCTGTTCGGACGCTGTCCGAAGAAGGTACCCCGGAAGGTCAGGGAAGCGTGAGGTCAGGGTGGTAGCAGGGTCAGCGCCTCACGGCCCGGCGGGCCTTGCCGCACACGCCCCCGACCGGGCGGCGGGGTCGGCGGCGTGGTGCTGCCCGCCCAGGGGCTCCGGGCGGAAGTCCGGGCGGGCAGCTCGCGGGGGACGGTGAAGCCGGCGGGGACCAGCGGGGCGGTCGTCCCGGGGGTCGACCCACGGCCGCCGGGCCGCCGCTTCCGCCGGGTTCACGCGGGTCTGCTCGGCTCTACTCGGCGGCCCGGTGGACGGTGCGGCCGCGGACGACGGTGCGCAGGCAGGCCGGCAGCGGGTGGCCGGGGGTGAGGTCGGGCAGGCCCGGGGTGCCGGAGCGCGGGTCGGTGGACCAGCCCGCCACCCGGGAGTCCGGGGCCTGGACGACCAGTTCGTCGGCGGCCCAGATCGCGTAGCTGGCGACGGCGCCGGGCACGAGCACGCCGTCCTGGTCGCGGCCGATCGCGCGCCAGCCGCCGCGGGTGTGCGCGGTGAAGGCCGCGCGGACGGAGATCCGGTGGTCCAGGGTCTGGTGGAAGGCGGCCGCGCGGACGGTGCCCCAGGGGTCGAGCGGGGTGACCGGGGCGTCCGAGCCGAAGGCCAGCGGCACACCGGCCCGCAGCAGGGCGGCGAAGGGGTTGAGCGCGGCGGCCCGCTCGGCGCCGAGGCGCTGGACGTACATGCCGTCCGGGCCGCCCCAGGCGGCGTCGAAGGCGGGCTGGACGGAGGCGGTGAGGCCGAGCTCGGCGAAGACGGCGACGGACTCGTCGTCCAGCGCCTCGGCGTGCTCGACGCGGTGGCGCAGCGCCTTGACCCGCCCGGCGCCGACCCGCTCCCCGGCCGCCCGGACGCCGTCCAGGACGGCGGCCACTGCCGCGTCGCCGATGGCGTGGAAGCCGGCCTGGAGCCCGGCCTCGGTGCAGGCGGCGACGTGGTCGGCGACCTGCTCGGCGGTCAGGTAGGCGGTGCCGGTGTGCTCGGCGTCGGCGTAGGGGGTGTGCAGGCAGGCGGTGTGCGAGCCCAGCGCGCCATCCGCGAAGAGGTCGCCGCCGGCGCCCACCGCGCCGAGTCGGCGGGCCGTCTCGACGCCGCCCAACTCACCCCAGTAGCCGAAGACCTCGGGGCCTTCACCCTCGGCCGCGAGGGCCAGCAGGGCGGCCAGGTCGGCCTCGGAGGAGATCTCCGGGCCGGCGCACTCGTGCAGCGCGCCGATGCCGAGTTCGGCGGCGCGGGCGAGGGTGGCGCGCTGGGCGCGGCCGCGCTGCTCGGGGGTGAGGTGGGCGAGCGCGGTCCGCCGGACGGCGTGGTGGGCGTCCTTGGTGAGCGGGCCGTCCGCGGTGTGGCCGGGGCTCTCGGCCAGGCCGGGGGCGAGGGTGCGCAGCGCGGTGGTGGCGAGCGCGGAGTGCACGTCGGTGCGGGAGAGGTAGAGCGCGGCGCCGCGGGCGGCGGCGTCGAGTTCGGCGAGCGTGGGCGGGCGGCCCTCGGGCCAGCCGGTCTCGTCCCAGCCGTGGCCGATGAGCACCCCGCCGGGCTCGGGCCGGGCGTCGACGAAGGCGGTGACGGCGGCGAGGGCGTCGGCCAGCGAGGGGCTGCCGGTGAGGTCGAGGCCGGTGAGCGCCAGGCCGGTGGCGGTGGCGTGCACGTGGGCGTCGACGAAGGCGGGGGTGACCAGGGCGCCGTCCAGGTCGACGATCTCGTCGGCGGTGGCGGCGTACGCCTCGGCGGCGCCGTCGCTGCCGACCCAGGCGATGTGCTCGCCCTCGACGAGCATCGCGGTGGCGAAGGGGTCGGCGGGGCTGTAGACGGCGCCGCCGCGCAGCAGGACGGTCCGGGAAGTGCGTTCGGTCATGCCGCTAAGTCTGCACCTGCGGGGTTCGTCCTCAGAGCCTCGGGGGTCGCGCCTCGTAGGGGGTGGAGAGGACGACGGTGGTGCGGGTGGAGACGCCGGCGGCGCTGCGGATGCGGGCGAGCAGGTCCTCCAGGTCGCCGGGGGCGCCGACGCGCACCTTGAGGATGTAGTTCTCGTCGCCGGCGACGCTGTGACAGGCCTCGATCTCGGGCAGGCCGGCCAGCCGTTCGGGGGTGTCGTCCGGGGCGCTGGGGTCGAAGGGCTTGACCGAGATGAACGCGGTCAGTGCCAGGTCGACGGCGTCGGGGTCGATGATCGCGGTGTAGCCGCGGATCACCCCGCGCTGTTCGAGGCGGCGCACCCGCTGGTGCACCGCCGAGGTGGACAGGCCGGTGGCCTTGCCCAGGTCCGTGTAGCTCATCCGGCCGTCCTCTAGGAGCAGCTGGACGATGCGTTGGTCGAGATCCTCCACAGTGCGCAAACCTACCCGGTCGGGGGCACGGGGGGCGCACGCGGTGTCACATCGGGTGCCCGCAGGTGTCACGCGGGCAAATGCCAGGCGAATGTGGCAGTGGATGTGGCCAAGGACACACCCGGTGCATCACGGTGCACCGGACCGCAGGGTTATGAGCCCGAATCGAAGGGAAGTGCTGGTTGTGGCCCCGGGCGACCACGCCGGGCCCGATCCGAGGGGGATCCTCATGCCGACTGACCAGCGTGCCCTGGGCGCCGACGAGACCGACGATACGACCGGCCGCGACGACCTCGCGGTCGATCACGGCCACGTCCCGGGCATCGACCCGGGCGAGGCCGAGACCTGGGACATCTTCCGGGTGCACTGCCCCGAGTGCCGCCGCCCGATCGCCCTGGTGGCCGACGAGGAGCGGCTGCCGCAGCACGCGCTGCTGCCGACCGCCTGGAACCCCTTCACCCCCGCGCTGTGCCCGGGTTCGGGCACGCCGACCGACGACCTCGCCGAGGTGGAGACCCCGGAGGACGCCCAACCCGCCGGACTCGACGCGCTGTTCAGGCTCCCCACCGAACTCGACTGGCGCACCCAGCCGTTCTCGCACGCGGTGGCGCACCGGCCGACGCGGACCGCCGTCGTCGCCCCGGCCGTCCCGGTCATCTCGGCCATCCCCGAGCAGCGCCGCCGCCTGGTCCGGCGCTGATCCGTCGGCCCGCGCGGGCGGGTTGCTGATCCGCCCGCCCGCGCAGGCGGGTTGACGCAGGATCGAAGACGCCTCCGGCCGTCACTCCGCACCCTGGAGTGACGGCCGGAGGCCGTTTGTGGGGGGCTCAGCCCTTGGTGAGGTGACGGCCGATCACCAGGCGCTGGATCTGGTTGGTGCCCTCGACGATCTGCAGCACCTTCGCCTCGCGCATGTAGCGCTCGGCCGGGAAGTCCTGCGTGTAGCCGTAGCCGCCGAGCACCTGGACCGCGTCGGTGGTCACCCGCATCACGGCGTCGGTGCAGAACAGCTTGGCCATCGCCGCCTCCTTGGAGAACGGCAGGCCCGCGTCCCGCAGCCGGGCGGCGGACAGGTAGAGCGCCCGCCCGGCCTCGATCTGGGTGGCCATGTCGGCGAGCATGAAGGACAGGCCCTGGAACTCGGCGATCGGGCGGCCGAACTGACGGCGGGTGCGCGCGTAGTCGACCGCGAGGTCGAGCGCGGCCTGGGCGACGCCGACCGCGCAGGCGGCGATGCCGAGGCGGCCGGAGTCCAGTGCGGCGAGCGCGATCTGGAAGCCCTGGCCCTCCTCGCCGATCAGCCGGTCGCGGGAGACCCGGGCGCCGTCGAAGTGCAGTTGTGCGGTCGGCGAGGAGCGCATGCCCATCTTGTGCTCCGGCGGGGCGGCCGACAGGCCCTGTGCGTCGCCCGGGACGAGCAGGCAGCTGATGCCCTTGGAGCCCTCGTCGCCGGTGCGCACCAGGGCGCTGTAGAAGTCCGCCCGGCCGCCGTGGGTGATCCACGCCTTGGTGCCGTTCACCACGTACGCGTCGCCGTCGAGGTCGGCGCGGGTGCGCAGCGCGGCCGCGTCCGAACCGGACTGCGGTTCGGAGAGGCAGTAGGCGCCGAGCTGCTCGCCGGAGAGCATTCCGGGCAGCCACCGGCCGCGCTGCTCCTCGGTGCCGAAGCCGGCCAGCGCGTGGCAGGAGAGGGTGTGCACGCTCACCCCGAGGCCGACGGCCAGCCAGCCGGACGCCAGCTCCTCCAGCACCTGCAGGTACACCTCGTAGGGCTGCCCGCCGCCGCCGTACTTCTCGTCGTAGGGGAGGGAGAGCAGGCCGGCCTCGCCGAGGGTGCGGAAGACCTCCCGCGGGAAGCGGCCGGCGGCCTCGTCCTCGGCCGCGCGGGGCTGCAGCTCGCGCTGGACCAGGTCCCGGGTGAGGCTCAGCAGCTCGTGGGCCTCCTCGCTGGGCAGCTGGCGCTCCACGGCTTTCACTGGGGACGGGGTCATGGCGGCGGTCGCCTCCTCGATCGGGCACCGGAGCGTGGTGTGGCTGGTCCGGCGCGGGTGTGGCAGGTCGGCCCGACCGGCACCGGATTACGGTGAACGGCCGTTCACAGGCATGGCGATGCGAGTATGCCGGAAACCCGCGCCGCCGTCACGATCACCCAGGAGTAACTGGACGGACTGGTGGGCTACGGCACCGTAGGGTTGCCGTTGTGGCTGCTTCCCGACCCCTCTTCCCCGCCCTTCCACCCGTTCCCGGCGACGCGGTGGCCTCGCTCGCGGCGGAGCTGCGCGCACTGCCGCCCTCCTGCGGGCCGGTGCAGCTGGTCGCAGTGGACGGGCACGCGGGCTCGGGCAAGACGACCTTCGCCGGGCGGCTGGCGGCGGCGCTCGGCGGGGCGCCGGTGGTCCACCTCGACGACCTGGCCACCCACGCCGAGCCCTTCGGCTGGACCGGGCGGCTGCGCGAACAGGTGCTGGAGCCGCTGGCGGCCGGCCGGGACGGCGCGTACCGGGTGTACGACTGGACGCTGCGCCGCTTCGCGGGCACGGCCGCGGTGCCGGTCGCCCCGGTGGTGCTGGTGGAGGGCGTCGGCGCCGGACGGCGGGCGGTGCGGCCGTGGCTGGCCCGGGTGATCTGGCTGGAGTTGGACGCCGCCTCGGCCCGGCGGCGCGGCGAGCAGCGGGACGGGCCGGATCTGGCCGAGTTCTGGGCCGGCTGGGCCCGGGCCGAATCGGCGCATTTCGCCGCGGATCCGAGCCGTCCGTTCGCCGGGACGCGGGTCGACGGGGTGACCGGACGAATCACGCCGGGCACCGTGGGTGAACCTTCAACAAGCCCTTGACCTGCGCTGTCGCCAGGATTTAGGTTCTCCTCAGCCGCCGGAACGGGATGTTCCGGCCGCCTCGGACCCGGCGTCCCCGGCTTGTTCCCCCGTGAGCCGGGGGCGCCGTCCGGTCCTTTCCGAATCGCGCTCCCCCACCCCCGGTCCAGGCCCCCACCCGCTCAACGACCGCTCACACGATCGCATTTGACTCCGTGGGCGCCCTTCCGGATCAGCGCCACGCCGGTACGATTCCTCGCAGGCGCAGATGCGCCCGGGGGCTTTCGACCACCGGCCCGGCTGCACGCAGGCGACCTGCCACCGAGCCCCGGGCCAAGCCGCGGGGGGCGTGAGTGACGACGGTGGACAGTTCGGACAGCAACGCGGGCGGCCCGGACCGGCTCGCCGAACGCGCGTGGCTGCGTGCCATGGACGCGTACACGGCGGGCGCGTACGCCCGTGCCGAGGAGGAGTTCCGCGCGGCCGTCCGGCTGGACCCGGGCATGGCCGACGCCTGGCTCGGCCTGCACGCGCTGCGCAGCGACACCTCGGCGGCGCTGCTGGCCATGTACCGCAACCAGAAGCGGTTCGGCGAGCAGCGGCGGCGCCACCGCCGCCCGCTCAGTTCCTGGTACTGGCTGGGCTGGTGGGTGCAGCCCGTCCTGGAGGACGCCCGCGACCTGGCTCTGGCGCACGCCTCGCACTGGCTGGACGGCCGCCACCTGGCCGAGCTGGACCGGGCGCTGGAACAGTGCCCGGCGCCCAGCGAGGACCCGTCCGCCCAGTTCCTGTACGCCTGCCGGTCCTATCTGCTCAAGGACTGGGAGCAGTTGATCCGGGACACCGACCGGCTGCTGGACGACCCACTGCTCGGCATCGAGGCCGGGCTGTTCGCCGGCATGGCACGGGTCCGGCTGGACATGTGCGCCCAGGCGCAGGCGCCGCTGGCCGCCTCGCTGGCCCGCTGCCGCTCCGAGCAGCCCCAGCGCAAGGAGCTGCGGTACTGGCTGGCCCGGGCGTACGAGGGGGCCGGGCGCAGTGCGGCCGCGCTGCCGCTCTACCGGGCGGTGCACCGGGCCGATCCGGTGTTCATGGACACCGCCGCGCGGCTGGCCGCGATCGCGGCGGAGGACGGGTTGGCGGACGACCTGCCGGACGCCTTGCTGGACGGCGGCCTACCGGCGGGCGGTCGGTCGGCCGGGTACGAGGACACCGCGCCGGACGAGGCGGACGAGACGGACGAGGCGGACTTCCAGGACGGGGCCGGGTACGCCACGGCGGGGGGCTTCGGCGACGCGGCCCCCGGGTTCACCGAGGGCGCCGGGTACACCGGCGGGGTCGGATTCGTCGAGGGCGTCGGGTTTCTCACGGGGCCCGGCCCGGGCGACGCCTCCACGGCGGACCCCGCGCCGCAGGCGGCCGGCGAGCGGTCGGGTTCGCCGGGCGGCTCCGCCACCCCGCTGCCGGCTCCGGTCCGCGCCGAGGCCCAGCCCCGCACCGCTCCACTGCCCGCCACCCAACCGGTCGACGACGAGCGCGAGTTGGACGCGGCGCTGGCGGAACTCTCGCTGATGGTGGGCCTGGAGCCGGTCAAGCGCCAGGTGCGGGCGCTGTCGGCGCAGCTGCGGATGTCCAGACTCCGGGCCGCGCAGGGCCTGCCGGTCCAGCCGCCCAAGCGCCACTTCGTCTTCTCCGGCCCCTCCGGCACCGGCAAGACCACCGTGGCCCGGATCCTCGGCCGGGTCTTCCACGCCCTCGGGCTGCTCTCCGGCGACCACCTGGTGGAGGCCCAACGGGCCGACCTGGTCGGCGAGTTCCTCGGCCAGACCGCGGTCAAGGCGAACGAGCTGATCGATTCGGCGCTGGACGGCGTGCTGTTCATCGACGAGGCGTACAGCCTCTCCAACTCCGGCTACACCAAGGGCGACGCCTACGGCGACGAGGCCCTACAGGTGCTGCTGAAACGCGCCGAGGACAACCGCGACCGTCTGGTGGTGATCCTGGCCGGCTACCCCGAGGGCATGAACCGGCTGCTCGCCACCAACCCCGGCCTCAACTCCCGCTTCACCACCCGGGTCGACTTCCCCAGCTACCGCCCGAACGAGCTGACCGCGATCGGCGCCGCGCTGGCCGGCCGGGACGGCGACGGCTGGGACGAGGACGCGGCCGAGGAACTGGCCAGCATCTGCGCCCACGTGGTCCGCGAGGGCTGGATCGACGAACTCGGGAACGGCCGGTTCATCCGCACCCTCTACGAGAAGTCCTGCGCCTACCGGGACCTGCGGCTCTCACTGCTGCGCGAGCCGCCGGGCCGGGAGGACCTGGCGACCCTGCGCCTGCCCGACCTCGTCCAGGCCTACGGGGAGCTGATCGACGGCCGCGGCTGAGACCAGCTCCCCGGGATCGCGCCGGGATCAGCCCCGGAGCAGCTCGGCCTCGCGCTCGGGGTCGAGTCCGACCTTCGGCCGGTCGGCGCGCTGCGGGGCGACGCCGCCGATCGACCGCAGCCAGGCCCAGGTGTCCTCGACCGTCTCGCCCACCGGCCGGCAGCGCAGCCCGGCGGCGACCGCCCGGTCCACGGACGCGCCGTGCAGGAAGTCGTTCAGCTCGCCGGGCGCCAGCCAGATCGGCAGCTCCGTCCAGGGCTCGACGCCGGCCGCCAGGATGCGCTCGGGGTCGGTCCAGCGCAGGTCCGCGTCCGAGCCGGTGACCCGCACGCAGGCCTCCAGCAGCTCGCCCGTCGTGGTGTGGCCCGCCGGGCTGACCACGTTGCACGCGCCGCCGAGCCGGGCCACCGATGCCTCCAGGAGCCAGCCCGCGAGGTCGCGGACGTCGATGTACTGCAGCGGCAGGTCGTACGGGCCGGGGGCGAGCACCGGGCCGCCCCGGGCGATCCGGTTCAGCCACCAGGGCAGCCGGCCGATGTTCTCGTGCGGGCCGAGGATCAGCCCGGCCCGGGCGAGCAGGGCGCGCCCGCCGAACTCCGCCTCCAGGGCCAGTTCGGCCCCGCGCTTGGCCTCGGCGTAGGGCACCTCGCCCTCCGCGTCCGGGGACGACTCGACCACCTTCGCCGACTCGTCCGCCCCGCGCGCCAGCGGGTAGTCGTACACCGACCGGCTGGAGACGTACGCGTAGTGGCCGACCCGGCCGGCCAGCAGCCGGGCGCTGTCGCGCACCGCCGTCGGGGCTCCGGACCAGGTGTCCACCACCGCGTCCCACTCCCCCGTGGCCAGCGCCGCGAGCCCGCCCTCGGCGGTGCGGTCGCCCAGCAGTGCGGTCACGCCCGCGGGCGCGGGCCGCGTACCCCGGTTGAGGGCCGCCACCTCCCATCCCCTGACCAGCGCCTCCTCGGCGACGACCCGTCCGACGAAATTCGTTCCACCCAGCAGGAGAAGCCTCATGCCGACCACCCTGCGCCCAGGGTGGTCGGCATGGGAACGGCTGAACGCCGAGAGCAGAATCGCCCGCGGCGGACACGCCGTCAGCGAAAGGGGGAACCTCAGGCGGCGGAGCGGTGGTCCGGGTCGTGCATCTCGCCGACCAGCTCCTCCAGCACGTCCTCCAGCATGACCACACCGAGCGTGCGGCCGTCCTGGTCCAGCACGGCGGCCAGGTGGCAGGTCGCCCGGCGCATCGCGCCGAGCGCGTCGTCCAGCGGGAGGCTGCCGCGCAGCACCGTGATCGGACGCCACAGCCGGGCCGGGACGGGCGCGGACGGGTCCTCCACGTCGAGGATGTCCTTGAGGTGCAGGTAGCCCAGGTAGCCGTGGCCGGCCGGGTCGCCGTCGGTGACCGGGAAGCGCGAGAAGCCGGTGCGCAGGGCGAGTTCCTCGACCTCCGCGGCGGTCACCTTGGTGTCCACGGTGACGAGTTGCTCGGGCTTGAGCAGCACCTCGGTGACCGGGCGGTGGCCCAGCTCCAGGGCGTCCTCCAGACGCTCCTGACGGCCCTCGTCGAGCAGGCCGGCGTCCCGGGAGTCGACCAGCAGGTACATCAGCTGCTCGGTGGTGAACACCGACTCGACCTCGTCCTTGGGCTCGACCCGGAACAGCCGCAGCACACCGTTGGCGATGGCGTTCAGCAGGCTGATCACCGGGGCCAGCCAGCGGGCCAGCCGGTCCAGCGGCGGGCCGAGCCAGAGCGCGGCCTTCTCCGGGCCCGCCATGGCCATGTTCTTGGGGACCATCTCGCCCATCACCATGTGCAGGAAGACCACGACGGCCAACGAGATGCCGTACGAGAGCGGGTGCATCAGACCGGACGGGACGCCGATCACGTGGAACGGGCCCTCCAGCAGACTGGCGATGGTCGGCTCGGCCAGGGCGCCGAGGCCCAGCGAGCAGACGGTGATGCCGAGCTGGGCGGCGGCCAGCATCGCGGACACGTTGGACAGCGCGTGCAGCACGGTGCGGGCTCGCTTGTGGCCGGCCTCGGCGAGCGGTTCGATCTGGCTGCGGCGCACCGAGACGACGGCGAACTCGGCGCCGACGAAGAAGGCGTTCCCGAGCAGGAGCAGGACGGCGACGGCCAGTTGGAGCGCGGTCATCGGGCGTTCTCCTGGTCGTCTCCGAACGAGGCCGGCGCGCTGGTGCGCTCGACCCGGACCTGGCTGGTGCGGTGCCGGTCGACACCCGTCACGGTGAAGCGCCAGCCCGGCAGCTCCGCCTGCTCGCCGACCTCGGGCAGCTTGCCGAGCAGGTCGGCGACCAGGCCGGCCAGCGTCTCGTACGGGCCGTCCGGGGCGATCAGGCCGATCGCCTCCAGCTGGTCGATCCGGGCGCGGCCCTCGGCCTCCCAGGCCGGCAGGCCGTCCACCGGGGGCAGCGGGAGCAGCTCGGGGCGGTCGGCGGGGTCGTGCTCGTCCTGCACCTCGCCGACGATCTCCTCGACGATGTCCTCGACGGTGACGACACCGGCGGTGCCGCCGTACTCGTCGACCACGATGGCCATCGGCTGGAGGCGGCGCAGCTGGTCGAGCAGCCGCTCGGCGGGCAGGGTCTCGGGCACCAGCAGCGGCGGCGAGGTGAGCTCGCTCACCCGGACCAGGCCGCGCCGGGCGGCCGGGACGGCGAGGGCGTCCTTGAGGGTCACGATGCCGGTGACCTCGTCCAGGCTGTGGGTGTACACCGGGAAGCGGGACAGGCCGGTGGCCCGGGTCAGGTTGATCACGTCGGAGGCGGTGGCGTCGCCCTGGAGGGAGGCGACGTCGATCCGCGGGGTCATCACGGACTCGGCGGTCAGCTCGCCCAGGCCCAGGGTGCGGACGAACAGGGTCGCCGACTCCTCGTCTATCGCGCCGGCCTTGGCCGAGTGGCGGGCCAGCGAGACCAGTTCGGCCGGGGTCCGGGCGTGGTCCAGCTCCTCCTGCGGCTCGACGCCGAAGGCGCGGACCGTCCGGTCGGCCGCCCCGTTGAGGAAGCTGATCAGCGGGCGGCAGGCGAAGGAGAAGGCCATGTGCGGGGCGGCGACCGCGCGGGCCACCTGGAGCGGGCGGGAGATCGCCCAGTTCTTCGGGACCAGCTCGCCGATCACCATCTGCACCACGGTGGCGAGCACCATGCCGACGACCACGGCGACGCCGCGGGCGGCCGACTCGGGCACGCCGATCCCGGTCATGACGGGGCTGAGCAGGGTGGACAACGCCGGCTCGGCGAGCATGCCGACCACCAGCGAGGTGACGGTGATGCCGAGCTGGGCGCCGGAGAGTTCGAACGAGAGGTGCCGCAGGGCCCGGGAGACGCGGACGGACTTGGCGTCTCCGGCCTCGGCGGAGCGTTCGACAGCCCCGCGCTCGACGGTCACGAAGGCGAACTCGGCGGCCACGAACAGGCCGTTGGCGAGGATCAGCAGGAGGGCTGCGAGCAACAGCAGCCAGGCGGTGATCACAGTGCCGCCTGCCTTCCGCTGACAGGAAGGTGGGCGGCGCAGGTACTACCGGACGGATCGTCCATCGAGGGGGGAAGTCACTCCTCAAGTCGTCTTTCGGGCAGGACGGAAGTTTTGCCCTGCTTTTACCAGCGTAGACCATACCCGGACGATGGTAGGAAGAGTGTTCGGACCCGCCGGGCCGAGGATTCGCAGGCCCGGCGGGGACCGGAGGGGTGTCGGCGGGCCGGCGGTGCCGGTGTGGAACGGGCGGGCGCCGACCGGCGGCGGCGCTGCGGGGCTCAGGCCCCGGCGTGGTGCTCGACCAGGTCGCGCAGGGCGCGGGCGTGCGCGATCGCCTGGTCCTTGCCGACGCCGGACTGGATGCCGACCGCGGCGAGCGAGGTGCCGTCGGCCAGGTCGAGGGTGGCCCACGGGTCGCCCTGGCGGAAGTTGACCCGGACGATCTCGGCCCAGGTGAGCCGGCGGCTGCGGACGAAGTTGACCACCGTCACGCCCTGCGCGTCGGCGCTCACCCGGGGGCGGGCCAGCATCAGGCCCACGCACGCGAACAGCACGCCGCTGCCCGCCATCATGATCCGGTCGTTGAGCTGCCAGTTCTCCGGGAGCGCCACGGCCATCACGGCGAACAGCACCACCAGCAGCGCGCAGACCGGCAGCAGCACCGCGCGGGTGCGGCGCGGCGCCCAGGTGACGGGGAACTCGACGGGCGGCGTGGACACGTGGGGTCTCCGGTGGGGTGGTTCGGGGGAACGGTCGTTCCCGGGAACGACGGTTCCGGGCAGCGGGCGGATCCGGACGAAGGGCGGGGACGCCGGTCAGCGTCCCCGCCCCATTCAACCGTTCCTTACCCGCACCACGGCGGGCGAGGTCGCCGCCGCACCGGTCAGAGGCGGCAGGCGTGGATGTTGGTGACCAGGATGGCCCGGGCGCCGATGCCCCACAGGTCGTCCATGATCTGCTGGGCCTCCTTGCGGAGCACCATCGAGCGCACCGCCACCCAGCCCTCGGTGTGCAGCGGGGAGACGGTCGGCGACTCCAGGCCGGGGGTGAGCGCCACGGCGGCACCGACCTTCTCGGCGCGGATGTCGTAGTCCATCAGCACGTAGCGGCGGGCCACCAGCACGCCCTGGAGGCGGCGCAGGAACTGGTCCACCCGGGTGTCCTCGCCCGCGCCCTTGGGGCGGATCACCACGGCGTCCGAGATCAGGATCGGCTCGCCGAACACCTCCAGGCCGGCGTTGCGCAGGCTGGTGCCGGTCTCCACCACGTCGGCGATCACGTCGGCGACGCCCAGCTGCACCGCGGTCTCCACCGCGCCGTCCAGCTTGGTGACGGTCGCCTTCACGCCGTGGTCGGCGAGGTGCTGCTCGACCAGGCCGGTGTAGGAGGTCGCGATCCGAAGGCCCTCCAGGCCCTTGACGTCCTCGACGGCCACGCCTTCGGGGCGGGCGAAGCGGAAGGTCGACGCGGCGAAGCCGAGCGCGAGCACCTCTTCGGCGTTGGAGTGCGAGTCCAGCAGCAGGTCGCGGCCGGTGATGCCGATGTCCAGGCGGCCGGAGCCGACGTAGACGGCGATGTCGCGCGGGCGCAGGAAGAAGAACTCGACCTCGTTGTTCGGGTCGACGAGGACGAGCTCCTTGGGGTCCTTCCGCTGGCGGTAGCCGGCCTCATGGAGCATCTCCGCCGCGGGACCCGAGAGAGAACCCTTGTTGGGGACGGCGATGCGCAGCATGGGAGGTTGGTTCCTTACCTGTGGGGAGGGGCGTGCGGTTCGGGTTTAGAGGTACTTGTAGACGTCGTCGAGCGTCAGCCCGCGGGCGATCATCATCACCTGAACGTGGTACAGGAGCTGTGAGATCTCCTCGGCGGTCTGCTCGTCCGACTGGAACTCGGCGGCCATCCAGACTTCGGCGGCCTCCTCGACGACCTTCTTGCCGATCGCATGGACGCCCTGCTGGGCGAGCTGCGCGGTACGGGAGGACGAGGGGTCGCCGGTGGCGGCCTTCTGCTGGAGCTCGGCGAAGAGCTCCTCGAATGTCTTCGAAGCCATGATGGGACTCACCTTACGGCGTGCGGGCTGACCGGCGGTAAACGGTCCCGGACCGTGGACAGTCCGTTGGACGTCCACGGTCCGGGTCTGGGCGGTGCGCTCAGAGCGCGGCGCGCAGCACCGCGGCGGTCGCGACGGCCGCGGTGACGGCCTCGTGGCCCTTGTCCTCCGCGGAGCCGGGCAGGCCGGCGCGGTCGAGTGCCTGCTCCTCGTTGTCGCAGGTCAGCACGCCGAAGCCGACCGGGACGCCGGTGTCGACGGTCACCTGGGTGAGGCCGGCGGTGGCCGCCTGGCAGACGTAGTCGAAGTGCGGGGTGCCGCCGCGGATCACCACGCCGAGGGCGACGACCGCGTCGTAGCCGTGGTCGGCGAGGCGCTTCGCGGCGACCGGCAGCTCGAAGGTGCCGGGGACGCGCAGCACGGTCGGCTCGGTGACGCCCAGTTCCTTGAGCGCCCGGTGGGCGCCGTCCAGCAGGCCGTTCATCACGACGTCGTGCCACTGGGCGGCGACGACGGCGACCTTGAGGTCGGCGGCGCCGTCGATGGTCAGCTCGGGGGCTCCGTGGCCGCTCATGTTCGTTCTTCCTGTCCGTCGTGGTGGTGCGTGGGGCGTGGGGCGTGAAGCGTGAGGCGTGAGGCGTGGGGAGGGTTCAGGAGTCGAGGCCGGGCAGGTCATGGCCCATCCGGTCGCGCTTGGTGCGCAGGTAGCGCAGGTTGTGCTCACCCGGCGCGATCTCGACCGCTTCGCGCCCCTTGACCTTGAGACCGTGCTCGGTGAGCGCGGTGAGCTTCTCCGGGTTGTTGGTGAGCAGGGTGAGCGAGCGGACGCCGAGGTCCACCAGCATCTGCGCCGCGATGCTGTAGTCGCGGGCGTCGGCCGGCAGGCCGAGGTCGAGGTTGGCGTCGACGGTGTCGCGCCCCTGCTCCTGGAGTTCGTAGGCGCGCAGCTTGTGGGCCAGGCCGATCCCCCGGCCCTCGTGGCCGCGCAGGTAGAGCACCACGCCGCGGCCGGACTCGGCGACCTTGTGCAGCGAGGCCTCCAGCTGGGGGCCGCAGTCGCAGCGCAGCGAGCCGAACACGTCGCCGGTCAGGCACTCGGAGTGGACCCGGACCACGACGTCCTCGCCCTCGGGCAGCCGGCCGTCCGCGCCGAGGCCGCCGGCCACCAGCGCGATGTGCTCGACGCCGTCGATGGTGCCCTGGTAGCCGACGGCCGTGAACTCGCCGTGGACGGTGGGCAGGGCGGTCACGGCGGCCCGGTCGACGTGCAGTTCGGTGCGGCGACGGTAGGCGATCAGGTCCTCGATGGAGATGATCGCGAGGCCGTGCTCGCGGGCGAAGGCGACCAGCTCGGGCAGCCGGGCCATGGTGCCGTCGTCGTTGACCACCTCGGCGATCGCACCGGCCGGCGGCAGTCCGGCGAGCCGGGCCAGGTCGACGGCGGCCTCGGTGTGGCCGGGGCGCACCAGCACGCCGCCCTCGACCGCGCGCAGCGGGAACACGTGCCCGGGGCGGGTGAGGTCGCCGGGCTCGGTGCCGGGCGAGGACAGCAGCCGGACGGTGCGGGCGCGGTCGGCGGCGGAGATGCCGGTGTCGACCCCCTCCCGGGCGTCCACCGAGACGGTGTACGCGGTGCCCTTGCGGTCCTCGTTGACCTGGGTCATCGGCGGCAGCTTGAGCCGGTCCAGTTCCTCGCCGGTCAGCGGGGCGCAGATCACGCCGGAGCTGTAGCGGATGGTGAAGGCCATCAGCTCGGGGGTGGCGGCGGAGGCGGCGAAGACGATGTCGCCCTCGTTCTCGCGGTCCTCGTCGTCGACCACGATCACGGCGCGGCCGAGGGCGATGTCGGCGATCGCGCGCTCGACCGGGTCGAGGACGAGTTCGGGTGCCGCCTCGCGGTCGCGGTCGGCGGTGTGGTTCTCGGTCATACCGTGACTCCCTGCGGGACGGTGGCGGAGTTGACGCGCGGCTCACGACTGCTCAGCCACCAGGAGCGCAGGCCGAGCAGCACCAGGACGAAGTAGATCGAGTAGGTGAGGCCGGAGAAGGGGTAGCCGTTGTTGAAGGCGAGCGGGACGCCGACCACGTCGACGGCGATCCAGGCGAACCAGAACTCCAGCCAGCCACGGGCCTGGGCGACCATCGCGGCCAGCGTGCCGACGAAGATGTAGGCGTCCGACCAGGGGCTCCAGGACAGGCTGGGGTGGGCCGTGAACAGCCAGGCCAGCGCGACGGTGCCGGCCGCGGTGCCGACCACCAGGGCAGCCCGCTCGGGCCAGGTGGCGAAGCGGACGGCGATCGTGCCGGTGTCCCGGCGGCCCCGCCGCCACTGGGCCCAGCCCCAGCCGGCGGTGACGAGCACGATCAGCTGCTTGCCGATCAGGCCGGGGACGTGGCCCCCGAGGTAGGCGGCGATCAGCACGGCGCCGGACAGGAGTTGGAGCGGCCAGCTCCAGACCGAGCGGCGCCAGCCGAAGGCCAGCCCGGCCAGGCCGAGCAGGTTGCCGAACATGTCGGCCCACTTCACGTGCTCGCCGAAGACGGTGAACGCTTCTCCGCTGAGCCAGTTCACTTGGACTCTCCGGCGATCGTCGGGGGAAGGGTGCGGGAGTCGAGCAGTCGCTCGACGTACTTGGCGAGCACGTCCACTTCGAGGTTGACGCTCTCGCCGACGGCCTTGGCGCCGAGCGAGGTCAGCGCGAGGGTCGTGGGGATGAGGCTGACGGTGAAGCTGTCCCGGGCGGCCTCCACCACGGTGAGGCTGACGCCGTCGACCGTGATCGAGCCCTTCTCCACCAGGTAGCGGGAGATGGTGCCGGGCAGCGAGAAGCGCAGCACCTCCCAGCGCAGGTCGCCGGCCGCGTCGCGCTCGCCGGGCTCGCGGCCCAACAGCGTGCCGGTGGCGTCGACATGGCCCTGGACGAGGTGGCCGCCGAGCCGGTCGCCGAGCGCCATGGCGCGCTCCAGGTTGACCCGGGAGCCGGGCTTCAACTCGCCGAGGCTGGAGCGGTGCAGCGTCTCGGCCATCACGTCGGCGCTGAACTCGCCCGTATCGGCCGCCAGTTGGTCCGGGCTGTCGACGACGGTCAGGCAGACGCCGTTGACCGCGATGGAGTCGCCGTGCCGCGCACCCGTACAGACCACCGGGCCGCGCAGGCGGATTCGCGAGGAGTCGCCGATCTCCTCGATCGACACGACCTCGCCGAGCTCTTCGATGATGCCGGTGAACACCCGGGTTCTCCTCGCGCTTGGGGGCGCGGACTCCGGGGCGGCATGGGAGATGACACGGACGGGCAACGGCGCGCGAGCCGACGGCACGACCCGTCGCCGGGATGCCGAGGCTGCCGGGAGATCGCTCGCCCGGCACGGGAGACACCTCTCCCGCCGTTCACCTGGCCGTGGTCCACCGGGGGACCACGGATACTGCTCTTCGTCCGCCCGCGCACGCCTCCCATCCGGACTTTAACCGTCGGTCCAGGAATTTCACCTGGTCAACCGGCCGCTGGCTGCGGACGGGTCGCGGACTGTAACCGCCGGTTCGGATTTTCACCGACCCCGGAGTGCGCTGAACGTCACTGCTGTTGGGGTCATTCTGCCATGGCGTGCGCAAGCCCAGGGAGAGCCTTCCGCTGTGGCCTGTTTCACGCGGATGCGGGGAATGTGCGGCCGGGTGGTAGGTGACGCCCACAACGTGGCGGGCGCACACGGAAAGTGGCGGGCGCGTACGGAAGTGGCGGGCGCGGTCAGAGCGTGGCGGGTGCGGCGATCGACGTGAAGTGGGTGACCACCGGCGGGTGCGCGAGGTAGCACAGCTCGCCCTCCGACCAGACCGGCCGGATCCGCCACATCGGCCCCGCGTACCCGCGCAGGGCCGCCTCGTCGCGCCAGCGGCTCACCACGAGCACCCGGTGTCCGTCCTCGGTCACCGAGCGCAGCAGTTCACCGCCCAGGCAACCGTCGGTCCGCCCGAGCTGCGGGATCACCTGGGTTGTCAGCAGCACACAGAATTCCTCGATGCGACCGGCCAGGACCTGCCCGGCCCAGATCCTCACGATCACGACCACCACCTCCGAGCGGAGCGCCTGGCCCCATTATCACGGTAAAACCGCTGGTGGGGAGGGGTGGCGGGGAAGCTTTACCGAGGACTGCACCGGCTGGCGGCCGGGGGCTCCGGGAAGGGGCTCGGCTAGATTTCCGGTATGACCAGCACACCGGAATCTGTCATGTCGTCAACCGCAGCTCCGAATGCGCCGGGCAGCCTGTTCGCCGCATTCGGCGCAGGGGCGCTGACCGACCCGGCGCAGCTGCGCGAGATCTACGAGCAGCCCGGCGACCACGCGCGCCGCAAACAGGTCGACCACCTGCACGAGGTCGCGCGGCGGCTGATCGCCTGCTCCTCGCTGGTGTTCGTGGCGAGCTCGGACGCCGCCGGGCGCTGCGACGTCTCCCCGCGCGGCGGGCCGGCCGGGGTGGTCTCCGTCCTCGACGAGCACACCCTGGCCATCCCGGACGCCACCGGCAACAAGCGGTTGGACACCCTGCACAACATCCTGGAGAACGGCCGGGTCGGGCTGCTCTTCGTCGTTCCGGGCCGGGACACCACGCTCCGGGTCAACGGGCGGGCCTGCGTCTCCACCGACCCGGAGCTGCTGCGGCAGCTGACCGCCGTCGGGAAGCCCCCGCGCAGCGCGATCGTGGTGGCCGTCGAGGAGGTGTACGCGCACTGCCCGAAGTCCTTCCTGCGCGGCTCGGCGTGGAAGCCGGAGAACTGGCTGGCCAAGGACGCGCAGCCGACCTCGGCCGAGATCACCCTCTCGCACCTGCGGGACGACTCGCTGACCATCGAGATGATCGAGCAGACCGAGCGGGAGGCGCTGCTCCACCGCTACGAGTGACGACCGCGGCGCGGGCGGCGCCATCCGCCACACGGCGTGCTGCCGCGTGGCGGGCGGCGCTCGATGCTCGGTGCTCGACGCTCGGTGCTCGGCACTCGGTGTCGGCACTCGGCGCTCGGTGCTCGGTGCTCGGCGTGCTCAGGCGGCCTTGGGCACGTCCACCACCGGCGCGTCGCTGGCCGCCCGCTGGACGGCCTCGACGCCCTTGTGGGCGGCCTCCTTGCTGGAGTAGCCCTGGCCGGTGGCGACGATCTCGCCGTTGCCCGCCTTGAGCCGGAACCGGTACTTGCCGCCGGCGTCCTCGTAGACCTCGAACTTGCCCGCCATCGGGCCACCTCCTCGTGCGGCGCACGGCGCGCCTCTGGTCGACCCCCTCCAGCACCGTGCGCCACCCGCCCCGGCGGCCGCACCCGCTCGAGGCCGGACGGGTGACGCCCCGCAACCGCGCGATCGCGGAGGTGCCGGGGCGGGCGCCGGTGGTTTGAATGGGCGGATGGACTGCGTCTTCTGTGCGGTGGTGGCGGGCGAGGAGCCCGCGCACCGGGTGCTGGACGACGAGGCGGCGGTGGCCTTCCTGGACCGGCGGCCGCTGTTCCCCGGCCACGTACTGGTCGTCCCGCGCACCCACCACCGCACCCTGGCGGACCTGCCGGCCGCCGACGTAGGGCCGTTCTTCCTCCAGGTGCAGCGGGTGGCCGCCGCGGTGGAGCGCGGATTGGGCGCGGCGGGCAGCTTCGTGGCGGCGAACAACCGGATCAGCCAGTCGGTGCCGCATCTGCACGTCCACGTGGTGCCGCGCAATCCGAAGGACGGGCTGCGCGGCTTCTTCTGGCCGCGGGGGAAGTACCCGGACGAGGCGGGGGCGGCGGAGGTCGCGGCCCGACTGCGCGCGGCGCTCGGCGACTGAGGGGGCTCGCGGGGGCTGAGGGCGACGCTCGGAGGCCGGGAGGGCTCGCGGGGGCGCCGGGGGGCGTGCGCACCGCATTTGCGAGCCGGTTTCACCCACTCTCTTGACAGGTATAGAACACTCCGCTTGAGTCGCCTTCACGGCCCCGCACCGGCCCACACCCCGGTCGGCCGCCTTCCCCTGGCGCACCCCCGCACGGGACCCGGATCCCCTGCCCGCTCAAGTCCCTGTCACGACGACGTGCGGCCCCCACCGCACAAGGGGTGATGACGTGTCAATGAAACGCCTGCTCGCGCTGCTCTCCGCCGTGGTCACGGCACTGGCGGTCGCGGTCCTCCTCCCCGCCTCCGCCAGCGCCGCCGCCTGCGGCACGCCGTGGAGCGCGGCCACCGCCTACACCGGCGGCGCGGCCGTCTCGTACAACGGGCACAACTGGGCCGCCAAGTGGTGGACCCAGAACGAGCCCCCGAGCACCAGCGGCACCGGGGTCTGGGCCGACCAGGGCTCCTGCGGCGGGTCCACCGACCCGACGCCGACCCCGACGTCCGGCACCTGCGACTACCCCGCCTGGGTCGCCGGCCGCGCCTACGTCGCCGGCGACATCGTCCGGTACACCAACGGCGGCTACTACCGCGCCACCCACGACAACCCGGGCTACGACCCGGTCATCAGCACCTGGTACTGGGAGCCGCACGGCTGCGGCTCGACCCAGCCGCCCAACCCGGGCGGATTCCCGGTCAGCCAGGCCCAGTTCGACCAGATGTTCCCGGGCCGGAACTCCTTCTACACCTACCAGGGCCTGCTCGACGCGCTCGGCGCCTACCCCGGCTTCGCGGCCACCGGCAGCGACACCGTGCGCCGGCAGGAGGCCGCCGCGTTCCTCGCCAACGTCAGCCACGAGACCGGCGGACTGGTGTACGTGGTCGAGCAGAACACCGCCAACTACCCGCACTACTGCGACGCCTCGCAACCGTACGGGTGCCCGGCCGGGCAGGCCGCGTACTACGGGCGCGGGCCGATCCAGCTGAGCTGGAACTTCAACTACAAGGCCGCCGGCGACGCGCTCGGCATCGACCTGCTGCACAATCCGAACCTGGTGCAGACCGACCCGGCGGTGGCCTGGAAGACCGGCCTCTGGTACTGGAACACCCAGAACGGGCCGGGCACCATGACCGCGCACAACGCCATGGTCAACGGGTACGGCTTCGGTGAGACGATCCGCAGCATCAACGGCTCGCTGGAGTGCAACGGCAACAACACCGCCCAGATGCAGCACCGGATCAGCCTGTACCAGAGCTTCGTCCAGATCCTCGGCACCGTCCCCGGGGGCAACCTGAGCTGCTGACGGCTCGCCCCCGCCCCACCACGCGCCCCGCTACGCCCGGACCGGTCATCACACCGTGGTGTCCGTACGCTGCCGAGCGTAGCGGGGCGTACTCATGTGGGGGGCGTACTCCCGCGGGAGCAGCGGAGGGCGGTTGAAATCGTCGTTCCGGCGGACGACTTCGCAGGTCGCGGCCCCCTACGCTCAAGGCATGAACGAACTCGCCCGCCTCGTGCAACAGACCGCCGACCGGCTCGCGGGCCAGCACGTCGGCGCGGTGGTCGCCGGGCTGGCCGGCGGCGCCGTGGAGATCCGCGGCGCCGGGCGGACCGGTCCGGGCGGCGCCGCGCCCGGGCCGCACACCCTGTTCGAAGTCGGTTCCGTCACCAAGGTGTTCACCTCGCTCGCCCTCGCGCGGCTGGCGCTCGCCGACTCCGGCGGGACCGCCACCGGGCTCGACGACCCGCTCGCCGAACCGCTCGCCGACGTGCTCGCCGACATACGGCCCGACGGTGCCGCCGTCCCGGCCAGGGGCGGGCAGCCGATCACCCTGCGGCACCTCGCCACCCACACCTCCGGGCTCCCCCGGCTGCCCCGGGGCATGCTGGCGACGGCGCTGCTCAATCCCAACAAGCCCGATCCGTACGCGCATTGCAGCACCGAGTACGTCCTCGCCGGGCTGGCCCGGACGAGACTGCGGGCCACCCCCGGGCGCGGCTTCCGCTACTCCAACCTCGGCGCCGGGCTGCTCGGCCTGGCCCTCGCCCACCGGGCCGGCACCGGCTACGAGGAGCTGGTGGCGCGCGAGATATGCGAGCCGCTGGGGCTGGTGGACACCCACGTGCGCTCGGGCCGGGAGCAGTCCGAGCGGCTGGCGCACGGGCACACCTCCGGCGGGCGACCCGTGCCGTACTGGGACTTCGCGGACATTTCCGGCATGGGCGGGCTCCGGTCGACCGCCTCCGACCTGGCGATACTCCTGCGGGCCCAGCTGGCCGCCGACCGCGAACCGGACGCACCGCTGGCGCCCGCGATCACGCTCACCCGGGAGACCCGGCACCGGGTCAACCCGTTCGCCTGGACGCACCTGGGGTGGCTCGGCCACCGCCTGCACAGCCAGCAGGGCGGCCACCTGCAGATCTGGCACAACGGCGGCACGGGCGGGTTCCGCTCCTTCGTGGCCTTCGATCCGGAGAAGCAGGTGGGGGTGGTGGTCCTGGTGAACACCCGCCGCTCCGCCGATCCGACCGGGACGGCCCTGCTGCGCACGCTGCAGAACGAGTACGCGACGACGAGCTGACGAGCCGAGGCCGGGGCGTGGCGGTGAGCGGGCCCGGCGGAGGACCGGGTGCGGCCGTCGGCGGAGTGAGGTGGAGGATGGGGTGAGGTCGTTTCAGGGCCAAGAGGTACGAATTGGCCCTGTTCGAGGGCGCGGCGGTCGGTCGATGCTGAGGATCTGACAGTCGCGGTTCCGGTTGTGGTGTTCGCTCAGCGGGAGGTGGCCGAGGTGGCGGTGGTGTGGCCCTTGTCGCGGGCTCGGTCGGTCGCGGACGGCGACGGGCGGCTCGGCCGCGCGGTGCGGGCGTACCGGCGGTTCCGGCCGCTGCCATGGCCGACGCGGGCCTGGCTGGACGCGGCGGCGGCCGTTGTCGCCGGGGCGGCCTGGCTGGCGAGCGGGGAGTGGTGGCCAGCACCCGTGGTGGCCGCGGCGGCGATCACGGCCGCGAGCGGGTACGGGCGGCTGCGGCCGGCGCCGGGCCTGCGGGCCGTCCGGGTGCACGAGCGCGGGCTGGTGCTGGTCGGGGCGGACGGCGCGGAGCAGCCCCTGCCGTGGAGTGCGGTGGAGGCCACCGAGTACTCCCCCGGCGGGCGGCACGGAGTGGGCGAGCAGGGCCGGATCTGGCTGGTCGGCGCGGACGAGCCGCTGGCACTGGCGCAGCTGCGACGGCTGGACGAGCTGTTCCGGGAGCTCGACGAGCGACTCCGCCCGACCCTCCGGGCCGCACTGCACGAGGCGCTGCGCACGGAGGGCGGCGTCCGGTTCGCCCGGGGGCAGCTGACGCTGACGGCCGGCGGGCTGGTGCACCGGCCGCCGCACCCGCTCGGCGCGACGGAGTCGTTCCGGTGGACGGAGGTGCAGTCCGCGCGGGCCTCGGAGCTCGGGGAACTGGAGATCCGGACGCACTCGGCCGGCCTGCCGCTCACCCTCCCGGTGCCGAACGCCGGTGCGGCGGCGGCCTTCGTCGAGGAGGTCCGGACCCGGAACCTCTGACCGGCGGACGATCCGAGGGGTGGACTCCCGAACTCACTGCTCCGCGGTGAGTTCGAGTTCGATTCCTCAACGACTCCGGCCCGGTTCGGTCCGGTTCAGTCCAATCCGGTTCAGTTCGGCCCGGTTCGGTCCGGTCCGGCCGGCGTCCATTCGGCCGACCCCTAAGGGTCCCCTCCCGCACGTCCCGGAAGGGATCTCTACGCCGCTGAGTGGACGTCAACTTCCGCTCCCCCGGCCTACCGTCCCTCACATGAACCGACTTCGCACCACCACGGCCGCGGCAGCCCTGCTGCTCACCCTGCCGCTGTCCGTCGCCGCCGCCGCGCCGGCCCTGGCCGCTCCCGCCGCCCTGACGAACGCCTCCGCCCCCGCCGCCGTCCACGTCGACCTGCCGCGCCCGACCGGCCCGTACGAGGTCGGCCAGGAGATCCTGCACCTGGTGGACCGGGACCGCCCGGATCCGTGGGTCCCCTCCGCCGGTCCGCGCCAGCTGATGGTGTCGATGTACTACCCCGCGAAGGCCGGGACGGGCAGCGCGGCCCCGTACATGACCCCTGCGGCCGCCCGGATGCTGCTGGACGGGAAGCTCCCGGGCAACACCATCCCGACCGAGACGGTCACCGGCACCCGGACCTGGGCGAAGTCCGACGCGCGCCCGCAGGGCGGCCACTTCCCGCTGGTGGTGCTGTCGCCAGGCTTCACCATGCCGCGGGCCTCGCTGAGCGGCCTCGCCGAGGACCTGACCAGCCGCGGGTACGTCGTCGCGCTGGTCGACCACACCTACGAGAACACCGGGACGACGTTCCCCGACGGGCAGACCCTCCCGTGCCTGCTGTGCGACAAGCTGACGACCCCGGAGTCCTGGGCGGCCGTGGACAACAGCCGGGCGAAGGACGTCTCCTTCGTCCTCGACCAGCTGACCGCCCGCCCCCACCCGGCGTGGCGCTACGCCCGCATGATCGACCGCGACCGGATCGGGATGGCCGGGCACTCGGCCGGCGGCGCCTCGACCGTCCCGTCCCTGCTCGCCGACGACCGGATCCGGGCCGGGGTGGACCTGGACGGCACCATGGACGTCACGGTCCCCGCCTCCGGGATCGGCGGCAAGCCCTTCCTGATGATCGGCCACCCGCTGCCCGACGGCGCCGAGGACAGCAGTTGGACGGAGAGCTGGCCACACCTCGACGGCTGGAAGCGCTGGTTGACCTTCGCCGGCTCCAACCACGGCACCTTCACCGACTTCCCGCTGTTCTTCGAGAAGCTCAACCTGCCCCAGCCTCCCGGCACCACGATGTCGGGCGAGCGGGGCGCGGAGCTCACCCGCTCGTACGTGGCGGCCTTCCTCGACCTCCAGCTGAAGGGCGTGCGGCAGCCGCTCCTCGACGGGCCGACCGCCGCCAATCCGGAGGTGACGTTCCACCCGTGACCGGGGCGTGGTGGGCGCGGCCGTCGGCAGCCTGCCGACGGCCGCGCCGCCGTCCGTCGCCCGCCGTTCGCTACGCGGCCGGCGCCGCCGAGGCGATCGGTTCGAGCAGCCGGTGCGGGCGGACCAGGGAGCGGGAGACCGGGTCGTCCCGGTGCGCGCCGCCGCGGGCGGGGTTGGGGCGCATCGCGATCTCGGCCGGCGGGACGGGTGCGCCGCCGCACCGCGGGCAGGCGCCGACGACGTCCAGGTCGGCGCCGCAGACGGCGTGCGCGAACAGGTGGTGCGGACCGCCCGCGGTCGCGTGGCGACCGCCCCAGCGACTCAACTGGTAGAGCGGTCCCCACAGTTCGAGGCCGGTCTCGGTGAGCAGGTAGCCGTGGCGCAGCGGCGCCTGCTGGTACGGCTCCTTGCGCAGCACCCCCGCCGCGACCAGGGCGTTGAGGCGGGCGGTGAGGACGGCGCGGGGGATGCCGAGGTGGGCGAGGAAGTCGTTGAAACGCTGCACTCCGTAGAAAGCGTCGCGGAGGATCAGCAGGCTCCAGCGTTCGCCGACCACCTCCAGGGCGCGGGCCAGTGCGCAGTCCTGCTGTTCGTAGTCGGTTCCCAGCGCCATGCGGGTCAGCGTAGTCCACCCGGACAGCGGGTTCAATGAACAGACCAATGGTGGTAGCGTGCCGATCGAGACGAAGGTTCATTCACCAGACCTAAGGTTCGCGCTCCGGAGGAACACCCCATGTCCCCCGCACCACCCGGCCCCTCCCCCGTCACCGCGCGCGTCCGGCCCCGCGCCACCCTGGCCGCCACCGCAGCCGCGACCGCGCTGGTCACCGTCGCCTACACCGCCCCCACCGCCTCGCTCGCCGCCACCGCCCAGGCCGCGCACCTCGGGGCCACCGGCCGGACCTGGATCCTCACCGGCACCCTGGTCGGCATCTCCGCCCTGCTGCTCACCGCCGGAAGCGCCGCCGACGACCACGGCCGCAAGCGGGTCTTCACCTTCGGCGTGCTGCTGTTCGCGGCCGCCGAGACGCTGGCCGCGCTGGCCCCCGGCGGCGCCGTCTACCTGGCCGCCCGGGTGCTGCTCGGCGTCGCCTCGGCCGCCGTCCTGGCACCCGCGCTCGGCCTGATCAGCCACGCCCACCCGCCCGGCCCGGGCCGGATCCGGGCACTCGGGGTCTGGGGCGCCGCCGTCGGCCTCGGCATCGCCGTCGGCCCGGTGTACGGCGCGCTGGTCGGGCAGTGGGCCGGCTGGCGCGCGGTCAGCGGCGGGATCGCGGTCGTCTCCGCCGCCGTGGCGGCGTACGCGGCCGCCGTCCTCACCGAGTCGCGGGCCGAACGGCCACGCGCCCTCGATCCGTACGGGGTGCTGACGCTGGCCGCCGGGACGTCCTGCCTGATCGCCGGGCTGGCCGAGGGGCGCGGCGGCTGGGGGCGGCCGGTGGTCGTCGTGCTGCTGGCGCTCGGGGTGCTGCTGCTGGCGCTGTTCGGGCTGGTCGAGGCGAAGGTCCGGGAGCCGATGCTGGACCTCGCGCTGTTCCGCAGCCCCGGCTTCGTCGCCGCCACCGGCGGGGCCCTGTTCACCGGGCTCTCGCTGGTCGGCTTCATGAGCTACCTGCCGACCCTGCTCCAGGGCGTCCTGGGCCTGCCCGGCCTGGCCGCGGGCGGGGTGCTGGCGCTCTGGTCGGGCCTGTCGGTGCTGTCCGCGCTCCAGGCGCGGCGGCTGGCGGCGCACCTGTCGGCCACCGCGCAGGTCGCCGTCGGGCTCGCGGTCTGCGGCCTCGGCGAGGCGGGCCTGTACGGGCTGGCGCCCGGCTCCGGCTGGCTGCGGCTGGCGCCGGGTCTGGCGGTGGCGGGCGTCGGCAGCGGGGTGCTCAATGCGGCGCTGGCCCGGCTGGCCGTCAGCAGCGTCCCGGCGCACCGGGCGGCCATGGGCTCGGGTGCCAACAACACCTCCCGGTACCTGGGCTCGGCGCTCGGCGTCGCGGTCACCGTGGCCGTCGCGGGCTCGGCCCGACCGGGCGGCCCCGGTCGGGAGGCCGCCGCCCGCGCCCTGGCGGCGGGCACCGACCGGGCCGTTCTGGTCGCCGCCGCCCTGTGCCTCGTCGGCGCGCTGCTCGCCCTGGCCGCCCGCACCGCCGAAGCCCGGGGCGGCGGAGCCCCGGAGGCCGCCCCGGCCCGCGAGCGGGCCGCGACCCGGTGAGGAGCGTGGGAAGTCGGCCCGGCCGACTTCGCACGCTCGACCGCCGCCAGCGCCGCGGTGCCGCCGGGAGCTCGACGACTTCTTCCCGGAGCGCCCGCTGCCGCTCCGGTGAGCCGCTACGGTGAGCGGCCCGCCGGGGCCGCGTGCGAAGATGGCAGGGCTGGTGGGGACGATCTCCGGACGGTTCTCTGGCCATGGTGAACGACAACGAACACCACCTGGGCGAGCCGCAACAGGACGCCCTGCTGATGGTGCCGATCGCGACGGCGCTGATCGAGGCCGACGGCCGGATCCTGCACTGGAGCGGCGACGCGGAGGCACTGCTCGGCTACTCCCCGGGGCAGGCGATCGGGGCCAGGGCCGCCAAGTTGCTGACCTCCGAGGAGCAGCGGCCCGAGGTGCTGGAGCTGTTCCAGCAGATCCTGCACGGCCGGGCCTGGTCCGGTGTGTTCCCGGTCCGGCACCGGGACGGGCACCTGGTGAACCTGGAGTTCCGCACCCATCCGATCACCGGGCCAGACGGCCGCACGCTGGTGCTGGCCGTCGCCTCCGACGTGACCACGCTGCGCCGGATCCAGGCGGACCTGGCGGTGCTCGACGGCTTCTTCACCCAGTCCCCCGTCGGCATGGGCGTCTTCGACCCCGAGCTGCGCTTCGTCCGGCTGAACGAGGCGCTGGCCCGGGCCAACGGCCTGCCCGTCGAGGAGCAGCTCGGCCACCGGCTCACCGAGGTGCTGCCCGGGATCAACGGCGCCGAGGCGGAGGCGGTGATGCGGCGGGTCCTGGAGAGCGGCGAACCGGTGGTGGACACCCGCTCGCACGGCCGCACCCCGGGCGACCCGCAGCACGACCACGCGTGGTCCGCCTCGTACTTCCGGCTGGAGGAACCCGGCGGCCGGGTGCTCGGCGTCAGTTCCACCGTCATCGACGTCACCGAGCGGTTCCGCGCCGAGGCCCGGGCTGCGCGGGCCCAGGAGCGGCTGGCCCTGCTGGTCGACGCGACTGCCTCCATCGGCACCACGCTCGACCTCCGGCAGACCGCCCGGGAGCTGGCCGACACGATGGTGCCCAGGGTCGCCGACATCAGTGGGGTGTTCGCGCTGGAGGTGCTGGTGACCGGGCGGAACGTCGAACCGCCCGACCCGGACGCGCCGCAGCTGGTCCGCCGGCTGGCCCTGGCCACCACCGACCCGCTGTACCCGGCCGAGTCACTGCCGGTGGAATCGCTGTACGAGCTGACGCCGGACTCGCCGTACGCCCGGGCGCTGGCCACCGGGCGGACGGTGGTGGTGCCGTCCTGGGAGCTGCCGCTGCTGAGCGAGGCCATCACCGAGAGCCACCGCCGGGCCTACCTCGGCGACCGGCCGCGCTCGGTGCGGATCACCCCGCTGGTGGCGC
Source organism: Kitasatospora sp. NPDC088264 (assembly GCF_040685715.1). Classification (NCBI taxonomy): domain Bacteria; kingdom Bacillati; phylum Actinomycetota; class Actinomycetes; order Kitasatosporales; family Streptomycetaceae; genus Kitasatospora; species Kitasatospora sp. NPDC088264. Next base: position 16,265 of record NZ_JBFBIR010000008.1, on the reverse strand, counting down.
GCGGCACCACGCTCGGCATGGTGGTGTACTCGCGGCGCGGCGACCGGGAGTCGTTCGCCGAGGCCGACATCACCCTCGGCGACGAGCTGGCCTCGCGGGCCGCCGTCGCGATCGACAACGCCCGGCTGTACCTGCGCCAGCACCAGACCGTCCTGGCCCGGCAGCAGGCGCTGCGCGAGGCGAAGGCCGCCCAGGAGCGGCTGGCGCTGGTCAACGTGGCCTCCACCCGGATCGGCACCACGCTCGATCTCGCCCAGACCGCACAGGAGTTGGCCGAGGTGGCGACGCCCAGGCTGGCCGACTCCGTGGTGGTGGAGGTGCTGGAGGACCTGGTCCGCGGCGAGCGCGAGGCCCGCGCCCCGGCGGACGGTTCGGCGCTGCTGCGGCGGATGGCCTTCCACTCGGTACCCGGCTCGACGCTGCGGCCGGTCGCCCGACTCGGCGGGGTGCACCGCTTCGCACCCGGCACGCCGTACGCGTGGAGCCTGGCACACCGCAAGCCGGTCCTGGTGCCGCGGATGGACGCGGAGGGGATGGCCTGGTTCGCCGACGACCCGGTGCGCGCCGCGGCGGTGCGGGAGCAGAACGTCCACTCCTTCATGGTCGTCCCGCTGATCGCGCGCGGCACCGCGGTCGGCGTCGCGGGCTTCTACCGCACCCTGGTGGAGCGCCCCTACGAGGAGGACGACCTGGCGCTGGCCGGCGAGTTGGCGGTGCGGGCCGCCGTGTCCATCGACAACGCGCTGCTGTTCACCCGCGAACGCGACGCGGCCGCCGCCCGGCAGCGGGCTTTGGACGAGGCCCGGGCCGCGCAGCAGCGGCTGTCGCTGCTCAACGAGGCCAGCACCCGGATCGGCACCACCCTCGATCTGCACCGCACCGCCCAGGAGTTGGTGGAGGTGGTGATCCCGCGCTTCGCCGACTTCGTCACCGTGGACCTGCGCGACGCGGTGCTCGGCGGCGAGGAGCCCGGCCCCGTCCCGGAGAACGATTCGATACTGATGCGGGCGGTGGCGGTCGGCGAAGCGACCCGGGGCGGCGGCATGACGGCGGCCTCCGACCAGGTCGGCGAGACCTCGCAGTCCGCCCAGCTGTACGCCCAGAGCCTGCGCACCCGGCGCTCGATCCTGGTCTCCGAGGTGACCGAGGAGGAGATGCGCCGGATCGCCGCCTCACCCGACCGGGTCCAGCCGGGGCTGGCCGCCGGGGTGCACTCGTACCTGATGGTGCCGCTGGTGGCGCGCGGACTCGTGCTGGGCGGCGCGGAGTTCGTCCGCACCCGCAACCCGGAGCCGTTCGGCCCGGAGGACCGCTCGCTGGCCGAGGAACTCGCCGCGCGCACCGCCCTCGCGATCGACAACGCCCGGCTCTACCGGCGCGAGCGGGACACCGCGCTCACCCTCCAGCGCAGCCTGCTGCCGCAGGAGATCCACCGCACGCTCGGCCTGGACCTCGCCTACCGCTACCTGCCCAGCAGCGTGGTCAGCGAGGTCGGCGGCGACTGGTTCGACGTCGTGCCGCTCTCCTCGGGGCGGGTCGCGCTGATCGTCGGCGACGTGATGGGCCACGGCATCCGGGCCGCCGCCACCATGGGCCAACTGCGCACTGTCGCCCGGACGTTGATCACCCTGGACTTGGCCCCTGAGCGCGTCCTGCACCGGCTGGACGAGGCCTCCAGCGCACTCGGCGAGGGCCAGTTCGCCACCTGCGTCTGCGTGGTGTACGACCCGGTGGACCGCCACTGCACCGCCGCCTGCGCCGGCCACCTGCCGCCCGTCGTCGCCGATCCGCAGGGGAGGGCGCACCTGGTCGAACTGCCGCCCGGCGCACCGCTCGGCGTTGGCGGGGTCCCGTTCGAGAGCGTGGAGTTCACCCTCCCCGAGGAGGCCATCCTGACGCTCTACACCGACGGGCTGGTCGAGCGCCGGGGCCACGACATCGACGAGGGACTGCAGTTGCTCTGCCGGACGGTCGCCGACCGGCGCCGCTCGCTGGAGCAGACCTGCGACGCCGTCCTGGCCGAACTCACCGGCCCCACCAGCGAGGACGACATCGCCGTCATCATGGCGCAGGTCCGGCCGGTCGGCGCGGACCGGATCGCCAGCCTGCCGCTCACCGGCGACCGCGCGATGGTCGCCCACTCGCGCCGCTTCACCCGCGAGACGCTGGCCGCCTGGGGCCTCGAACCGCTCGCCGACTGGGCCGAACTGCTCACCAGCGAACTGATCACCAACGCCCTGGTGCACGCCGGATCCCCCACCCAGCTGCGGCTGTTCTGCAACCGGGCGCTCACCGTCGAGGTCGCCGACCAGGAGAGCGAGACGCCCCGGATCCGGCGCGCCCGCGCCGAGGACGAGGGCGGGCGCGGCATCCACCTGGTCAACGAGCTCGCGCACCGCTGGGGCAGCCGCCGCACCGGGGACGGCAAGGTGGTCTGGTTCGAGCTGGAACTGCCCCCGGGCAGCCCGTCCGAGTAATTCGGCCCGCGACCGAGTGATCCGGCCCACGACCGGGCGGCGCGGCGCGCGGGCTCAGTCCGGCAGGAGCAGGTTCACGTCGCCGAACTCGTGCCAGAGGTAGCGGTGCTGGACGGCGGCCCGGTAGCACTCGGCGAGCAGGGGCCGCCCGGCGACGGCGGCCAGCATCAGCAGGTGCGAGGCGCGGGGCTCGTGCCAGCCGGTGAGCAGGCCGTCGACCGCGCGCACCCCGCGCTCCGGAGTGATCACCAACTCCGTCCAGCCGTCCGCCTCCTGGACGGTGCCGTCCGACGCGGCGGCCGACTCCAGGGCGCGCACCACCGTGGTGCCGACGGCGATCACCCGCCCACCGCCGGCCCGCACATGGCCGACCAGACGGGCGGTGGCCGCCGGGACGTGGAACCGCTCGGCGTACGGCGCCTCGTGCGCCTCCGGCGAGGCCACCCCGGTGTGCAGCGTGACCGGCGCGACCAGCACCCCGCGACCCGCCAGGCGGGCCACCACCTCCGCGCTGAACGGCCTTGCGGCGCTCGGCATCTCACTGCTGCCGGGGACGGCCGCGAAGACCGTCTGGTAGGCCTCGATCGGCCAGTCGCGGTCCACGTAGCCGTAACGGATCGCCTTGCCGTGCACCTCCAGGTACGGCAACATCCTTGCTGGCAGCGCCAGTTCGGCGCACCAGAGCCGGGCGGTGAACGGTGCGACCAGCTCGGCCGCGCCGCCGGCGGGCAGCGCCACCCGCAGACCGGGGCGGGCCGGGGAGTCGGCCGGCGGGTAGTAGGCGGCCGCCGACCCCGGCACCACCCGCCGCAACTCCACCAGGTGGGAGCCGCGTTGGTCGGGCTGGGCGGAGGACAGGTGCAGCGCGACCGCCGTACCGTCGGGCAGCCGGCCGGGCAGCGCGGCCGGCAGGGTGGCCGAGTTGTTGACCACCAGCAGGTCACCCGCGCGCAGCACCTCGGGCAGCTCGGTGAAGCGGTGGTGCTCGACGCTCCCCCGGTCGCGCCGGCCGACCAGCATCCGCACGCCGTCCCGCGCCCCGCCGCGTGCCTCCGCCGGTGCCCGGGCGGAGAGTTCGGGCGGCACGGCGACGTCGAGGCCGAGGTCCACGAGTCCGGTCATCGCCCACCCCGGGCCGCGGCCCTCAGGTCCTCGGCGCGGTAGCGGCCGGAGGCGGCCCGGTCGTGCAGCAGTCCGAGCAGGACCGGCACCACCTCCTCGGGCAGCGGCTCGCCGGAGATGTCCTCACCGGGGCTGGCCTCCTGCAACATCCCGGTGCGCATGCTTCCCGGGTCCACCGCCCACACCCGCAACTCCGGTTCCTCGCGGGCGAGTACGGCGGTGGCATGGTCGAGCGCCGCCTTGCTGGCGCCGTAGCCGCCCCAGCCGAGGTAGGGCACGACGGCGGCGTCCGAACTGATGTTGAGCACGCTCCCGGCGCGGGCACGCAGCTGAGGCAGGAGGAGCTGGGTGAGGGCGATCGGGGCGAGCGCGTTGACCTCGAAGGTCTCCAGCAGGTCCGGCAGCGGGAAGTCGGCCAGCCGGGGCAGCGGCTCGGCGCCGGGCGCGGTGGCACCGTTGAGCGTACCGGCATTGTTGACCAGCAGGCTCGCGCCGCCGAGCCCGTCGGCGGCCGCGGTCAGGTGGGCACGGTGGTCGTCGTCGACGATGGAACCGGAGAGGGCGACGACCTTGGTGACGGCGGCCAGGGCCGCCTCGGCGGCGGCGAGTCCGGCCGCGCCACGGGCGCTGATCACCAGCTGCCAGCCGTCGGCGGCGAGGGCCCGGGCGAGCGCCAGGCCGAGCCCCCGGGAGGCGCCGGTGACCACGGCGACGGGGGCGGGGGCGGTGTGCTGTGCTGCGTTCATGTCCCCACCCTCGCCCCGCAGGGGGCGGCGGCGGATCGGGCGCCGGAACCGGGACCCGGTCGTCCGTTGGGCCTAGGGTGTCCGGGTCGCCGGACCTGGGCCGCCGGCCCAGGCTTGCGGGTCCGTCCAGGCGGCGAGGGTGCGGCGGGTGTCGAAGCGGCGCTCCCGGCCGGTCAGCGGGTCGGTGAACTCGACCACCGAGGCGAGGAGTTGGAGCGGGCGACGGAAGTCGTCCGGGGCCGGTTCGGGCAGCACCACCGGATACACCGGGTCACCGAGGATCGGCACGCCGAGGCCGCACATGTGCAGCCGCAGCTGGTGGGTGCGCCCGCTCAGCGGCCGCAGCCGGTAGCGGGCCAGGCCGTCGCGGCGTTCCAGGAGGTCGATCCGGCTCTCGCTGTTCGGCGGCGCGTCGAGCTCCCGGGCCGCGATCACCCCGCGCTCCTTGAGGATGTGGCTGCGCACGGTGCGCGGCAGGTCCAGCGCCGGGTCGTACCGGGCGATCGCCTGGTACTCCTTGCGCACCAGCCGGTCGCTGAACAGGGTCTGGTAGGCACCGCGCTCCTCGGGCCGCACCACGAACATGGCCAGGCCCGCGGTGAGCCGGTCGAGCCGGTGCGCGGGGCTGAGGGCGGGCAGGTCGAGACTGTGCCGCAACCGGGACAGCGCCGTCTCGACGACGTGCCGGCCGCGCGGGGTGGTCGCCAGGAAGTGCGGCTTGTCGACGACGACCAGGTGCTCGTCGCGGTGCAGCACCTCCAGTTCGAACGGGACGCGGACCTCCTCGGGGAGGTCCCGGTAGAACCACAGGTGCGCGCCGGGCCGGAACGGCTCGTCCGGGGCGACCGGGCCGTGCTCGCCGACGATCTCGCGGCCGCTCAGCGCCGCATCGATCCGCGCGGCGGCCACGGCCGGCAGCCGCTCGACCAGGTAGGCACGGACGGACGGCCAGGGGCCCTCGGGCGGCAGCCGCAGGTGCACCGGGTCCACACCGTGGCGCTGCGGGAGGGGGGAGGCCGGGCGGCGGCTCTTGCGTCTCATCTCCCGGCCAGCGTAGTCCGCCCGCTCGGGGCGGCCTCGGCCGAGGTCCCCGAGCCGCCCCGGTCCCCCGAGGTGCCGCTCACGGGGAGTGCGGAGCACAGTGGACGGTAGGTCGCCAATCCGCCGGGAGCAGCCGGGAGGACGTGTGAGCGCAGACGGCCCGGACGGTGTGCCACCGCTGCACCTGCCGCGGCGCACCCGGATGCTGCTGGTCGGCGCCTTCGGGCTGCTGGTCGCCGCCGTGGTGGCCGACCTGGTGACGGGGCCGGGGACGACCCTCTCCCCCGTACTGGCCGTCGCGCCGGTCCTGGCCGGGGCGACCACCCGCAGCGCCCGGGTGCCGCTGGCCGCCGGGGGCATCGCCGTCGTGGCGGTCGGGCTGCTGGAGACCACCAACACCGAACTGCCGGCCGAGGTGCACATCACCGCGCTGATCACGGTGCTCGCGGCGACCCTGGCCAGCGCCGCCAACGTCGTCCTGGTGTCGGCCCGGGAGCGGGAGCTGTTCCACGTCCGGACGGTCGCCGAGGCGGCACAGCGGGCCCTGCTGCGCCCGCCGCCGGAGCGGATCGGGCGGCTGCGCACCGCGGTGCGCTACGTCGCGGCGGCGGCCGAGGCACGCATCGGCGGGGACCTGTACGCGGTGGTCGACACCCGCTACGGCACCCGGATCCTGCTCGGGGACGTGCAGGGGCACGGGCTGCCGGCGGTGGAGACGGCGGCGGACGTGCTGGGGGTGTTCCGCGAGGCGGCCCGGACGGAGCCAGATCTCGCGCGGCTGGCCGAGCGGCTGGACGCGGCGCTCGCCGCCCGACCGGACGAGGGGCGCTTCGCCACCGCGCTGCTGCTGACCGTGCCCGCGGAGCGGGGGCCGGCCGGCGTGGTCAACTGCGGGCACCCGCCCCCGCTGCTGCGCCGCGCGGGCCGGGTGCGCGCGCTGACGCCGCCGTACGCCGCGCCGCCGCTCGGGCTGCGGGGGCTGACCGGTGACGGGTATCCGACGGTCCACTTCGAGCCGCTGCCGGGGGACCTGCTGCTCCTGTACACCGACGGCATCACCGAGGCCCGCAACGCCGAGGGGCGGTTCTACCCGCTGGAGGAGCGGCTGCCGGGGCTGCCCGCGGGGAACCCGGCGGACCTGCTGGAGGACCTGCTCGCGGACGTCGACGGCTGGGTCGGCGACGCCGGGCTGACGGACGACGCGGCGCTGCTGGCGCTCCGCTGGGAGCACTGACGGGCGGAGGGCGGACGGCGGACGGGCAGGCAGCCAGGGGGGCAGGCGGGATGGGCGGGCCGGCGGGAGCAGTGACGGCCCGGCCGATTGTCAGAGCCGTGTGCAAGGCTTCGCACACGGTCGGTGAGGAGCCGGCCGGGTAGCGATCGTCGAAGGGAGAGCGCCATGGGGGACAAGGCCAGCGGGTCGTTCGAGCTGACCGGCTTCGAACCGGTGGAGACGGAGGAGCGCGAGGGTGCGGCCTTCGGGCGGGTCCGGATCTCCAAAAACTTCACGGGTGGGCTGAGCGGCACCAGCGAGGTGCGGATGCTCTCCGTCGCGGGCCCCTCGGGCGGCCCGGCGTCCTACGTCGCGGTGGAGCACGTGACGGGCGAACTGGACGGGCGTAAGGGCTCGTTCGTGCTCCAGCACGCGGCGTGGGACACCGGCGGGACGACCATACGCGTGGTGCCGGGCACCGGGTCGGGCGAGCTGGCCGGGCTCACCGGCGAGTTCCGCCTGACCGTCGACGAGGCCGGCACCCACACCTACGTCCTGGAGTACGAGCTGGGCTGAATCACCTGGTCTCAGCCGCGCGCCGCGCGCCGCACGCACCGGGCTGCCGTCCGCGCTGCCACGATGATGCGATCAGTGCACGATCGACATCGGAGGGTGGCGCATGCCCGGTACGACGATGGCGGCGGACGGCACGCCGGTCGCGGTGCTGGCCGCGAACACGGTCACGGCGCCTGTCGCGACACCCGTCACGACTCGGGTCACGGCGCCAGTCACGGTCGAGGAGGTGGTCGGTCGGCTGCGGGAGATCGGGGCGGTCCTGCCCCCGGCGGACGGGGTGGCGGTCTTCAACCGGCTCTACCTCACCGTCACGGAGGCCGTCCGCGACCGGCTCGGCGGCTCGTACTTCGCCGATCCGGCGGCGATGGCCGAGCTCGACACGGTGTTCGCCGGGCGCTACCTGCTGGCCGTGGCCGCCGACGCGGCCGGGCAGGAGCCGCCCGCCTGCTGGCGTCCACTGTTCGCACTGCGCGCCCACCCGGGGGTGCACCCGCTGCAGTTCGCGTTGGCCGGGATGAACGCCCACATCCAGCACGACCTGCCGCTCGCCGTCGTGGACACCTGCCTGCGTCGGGGCTGCGAGCCGGCCGGGCTCGCGGCGGACTACCACCGGATCAACGGCCTGCTGGCAGAGGTGGAGACGGCCGTCCGGGAGCAGCTGATGCCCGGCCCGGACGTGCTGGAGCGCGCCGAACCGCTCACCCACCTGCTCGGCGTCTGGTCGGTGGAGGCCGCCCGCGAGGGGGCGTGGTCCGCCGTCCAGGCGCTCTGGGAGCTGCGCGCGGTGCCGACCGCCGCGCGGGCCTTCGCCGCCGCCCTGGACTGCTCGGCCGGCCTGCTCGGCCACGCCCTGCTGCTCCCGCTCGGCCCGCACCCCGCACCGGACGCGGCCGACGGCTCACCACGCACGGCGGACGCCCCGGGCACGACGGCGGGCACGCCGGACGCACCGGGCAAGGCACCGCATGCACCGGGCACGGCGCCGGACGCACCCCACAAGGCACCGGACGCCCCCCGCACGGCGGCCGGCCGGCTCCCCGAGGCGAGGAACCGGCCGGCCGGTGAAGGAGCGGGCGCTCAGGCCCGACCCGATCAGGCCCAGCTGGAGTGCAGCGGCTTGCCCTCGGCGTAGCCGGCCGCGCTCTGGATGCCGACGATCGCCTTCTCCTGGAACTCCTCCAGGGTGTTGGCGCCCGCGTAGGTGCAGGAGCTGCGCACACCGGCCACGATCGAGTCAATCAGGTCCTCGACGCCCGGGCGGGCCGGGTCGACGAACATCCGGGAGTGCGAGATGCCCTCCTCGAACAGCGCCTTGCGGGCCCGGTCGTACGAGGAGTCCTGGGCGGTGCGGTTGCTGACCGCACGGGCCGAGGCCATGCCGAAGCTCTCCTTGTACTGGCGGCCGTCAGCGGCGGTCTGCAGGTCACCCGGGGACTCGTAGGTGCCGGCGAACCAGGAGCCGATCATCACGTTGGAGGCGCCGGCGGCCAGTGCCATCGCGACGTCGCGCGGGTGGCGGACGCCGCCGTCGGCCCACACGTGCTTGCCGAGCCGGCGCGCCTCGGCGGCGCACTCCAGCACGGCGGAGAACTGCGGGCGGCCGACGCCGGTCATCATCCGGGTGGTGCACATGGCGCCGGGGCCGACGCCGACCTTGAGGATGTCGGCGCCCGCCTCGACCAGGTCGCGGACACCGGCGGCGGAGACCACGTTGCCGGCCACGATCGGGATCCGCGGGTCGAGGCCGCGCACCGCGCGCAGCGCGCTGATCATCGATTCCTGGTGGCCGTGCGCGGTGTCCACGACCAGCACGTCGGCGCCGGCGTCGATCAGGGCCTTGGCCTTGCCGGCCACATCGCCGTTGATGCCGACGGTGGCGGCGATCCGCAGCTTGCCGGCGGCGTCCACGGCCGGGGTGTACAGGGTGGCGCGCAGCGCGCCCTTGCGGGTGAGGATGCCGACGAGCCGGCCCTCGGCGTCGACGACCGGGGCGAGCTTGCGGTGCGCCTCGGTGAGCTTGTCGAAGGCGGTGCGCGGGTCGATGTCCTCGTCCAGGAGCAGCAGGTCGCGGGACATCACGTCGGCGAGGCTGGTGAAGCGGTCCACGCCCTGGCAGTCGGAGTCGGTGACGACGCCGACCGGCTTGCCGTCCTCGACGACCACGAGGGCGCCGTGCGCGCGCTTGGGCAGCAGCGACAGCGCCTCTGCGACGGTGGCGCCCGGGGCGAGGGTGATCGGGGTGTCGTGCACCAGGTGGCGCTGCTTGACCCAGGAGACGACCTCGGCGATGACCTCGGTGGGGATGTCCTGCGGGATGGCGACCAGGCCGCCGCGGCGGGCGACGGTCTCGGCCATCCGGCGGCCCGCGATGGCGGTCATGTTGGCGACGACCAGCGGGATCGTGGTGCCGGTGCCGTCGTTCGAGGAGAGGTCGACCGCCTGCCGGGAGCCCACGGCGGAACGGCTGGGGACCATGAAGACGTCGTCGTACGTCAAGTCGTACGAGGGCTTGAGGTCGTTCAGGAAGCGCATGAAGGGGGCTCTCTGGCTGGGAGAAATTACACCTCGGGTGCGGTTGCGGCACTGCCGCCGGGCGCACTCGGGCGCCCGGCACCCAGCATTCGATTCTCCGGGACGGTGGGATCAAAAGCCAGTTCGAGGCCCATTGCTGGCACTGTGTACAAACCATGATCAATGCTCCGCGCGTAGACTTGGACGATCATCCAAGGTCGGCGGTTTTCGCCCCGGCCAGGGCCGCTCCCGTAGCATTCACGCGGTAACGGCGAGGCGAGCGGGAAGCGGCGACAGGCAATGACGGCGGGCGTGGACATCAAGCAGGACCAGAGCGGCACGGACACCGGGGAGGAGATCGACTACGGTCCCGGCCTCGACCCCGAGCGGCTGCGGCTCTGCCTGGACGTGCTCGCCGAGCTCGACCAGCTGCACGTCGACCACCCGGACGCGATCACCGTCCGCCAGGCCGTCGGCGGCATATTCCGGACGCTCAAGCAGCGCCGCCGCCAGGAGACCCGGGCCCGCAAGACCGCCAACGACCGCGAGGTCACCGCGCGCACCGCCACCGGCGCACCCACCCGGATCGACGACGAGACCGCCGGCGCCTTCGGCCTGACCACCGTCACCAGCACCGAGATCGCCGGCATCCTGGAGCGGCCCCGCTCCTGCTACACGTGCAAGCAGCGGTACGTCGAGGTCGACGCGTTCTACCACAACCTCTGCCAGGACTGCGCCGTCAAGAACCGGGCCCACCGGGACGCCCGCGCCGACCTCACCGGCAAGCGCGCGCTGCTCACCGGCGGCCGGGCCAAGATCGGCATGTACATCGCACTGATGCTGCTGCGCGACGGCGCCCACACCACCATCACCACGCGCTTCCCCAACGACGCCATCCGCCGCTTCACCGCGATGCCGGACAGCGCCGAGTGGATCCACCGCCTCAAGGTCGTCGGCATCGACCTGCGCGACCCGGCCCAGGTCATGGCGCTCGCCGACGAGGTCGCCGCCGACGGCCCGCTGGACATCCTGATCAACAACGCCGCGCAGACCGTGCGCCGCCCGCCGGAGTCCTACCGCGAGCTGATCGCCGCCGAGTCCGCGCCGCTGCCGGCCGGCGAGCTGCCGCAGGCCACCACCATCGGCCGCTTCGGCAGCGGCAGCGTCGACCTTCCCGCCCTCCCCCACCAGGCGAGCGGCGACGCGCAGCGGATGGCCGCCGAGGACGTCACCTCGCTCGCGCTCGTCACCGGCTCCGCCACGCCCGCCCGGATCGAGGCCGGCACCGCGATCGACGCCGGCGGGCTGGTGCCCGACCTCGCGCCCACCAACAGCTGGGTGCAGACCGTCCAGGAGGTCGGCCCGGTCGAGCTGCTGGAGGTCCAACTCTGCAACTCGACCGCGCCGTTCATCCTGATCAGCCAGCTGCGCCCGGCGATGGCCGCCTCCGCCTCCCGCCGCAAGTACGTCGTCAACGTCTCCGCGATGGAGGGCGTGTTCCAGCGCGGCTACAAGGGCGCCGGCCACCCGCACACCAACATGGCCAAGGCCGCGCTCAACATGCTCACCCGCACCAGCGCGCACGAGATGTTCGAGACCGACGGCATCCTGATGACCGCCGTCGACACCGGCTGGATCACCGACGAGCGGCCGCACCCGGACAAGATGCGGCTGGCCGACGAGGGCTTCCACGCCCCGCTCGACCTGGTCGACGGCGCGGCCCGGGTGTACGACCCGATCGTCCGCGGTGAGCTCGGCGAGGACCTGTACGGCTGCTTCCTGAAGGACTACGAGCGCTCCAACTGGTAATCCCCGATCCTGGCGAGGACCCCTGCGAAGGAGATGGCGAATTGACCACTGCACCGCTGCTCGGCGCAGGAATCATCGTGCCCACCGGGGACGGCCGGGTGCTGATCGGCCGGCGCACCACCGCCGGCGAGCCGCCGACCTGGAGCCTGCCCGGCGGAAAGGTCGATCCCGGCGAGTCCTTCGAGCAGACCGCGGCCCGCGAACTCGCCGAGGAGACCGGCATCGTGATGCCCGCCGAGCAGATGCGGGTGCTCGCGCTCCTGCTCGACCACGAGCTCGGCCGGCCCCGGCTGACCGCCGCCGTGCTGGCGCCGCCGAGCCTGGCCGAGGCGGTCGTCACCGAGCCGCACTCCTGCGGCGGCTGGGAGCGGGTCGCGCTGGACGCGCTGCCGGAGCCGATGTTCTACCCGTCCTCGCTGGTCCTCGGCAGCTGGCTGCCGCAACGGCCGTCGGTGGTCCGGGCCGGAACGACCGGGTACCCCGTCACCCGCTGAGGGCGCCGGGGTACCCGGCGGCACTCGGACGCCGAGAGCCCACCGCCCGGGCGGCCCATGCCGAACGGCGACGGGCCGTCAGCCGTTGCGGGCGCCCTCAGGACCGGTGATCCGCTTCAGCGAGTCGAGCGCGCCGGTCGGCTCGTCGGCGAACAGCACCTGCGGCCGGGCCGCCAGACCCCGGGCCGGCGCCACGCGCCGCGCCTGACCACCCGACAGTTCGCCGGAGCGGCGCCGCTCCATGCCGCTCCATGCCGCCCAGGCCGAACCAGGCCGAGCCGGGCCGGCGCGTCCAGGCGGGCGGCGGTGAGGTCGATCCAGCGCAGGTCGGCGTCCAGGTGGAACAGGCCGTGGTCGGCGAGCAGGGCGTCCACCAGGGCGCCGGTGCGGCGCAGTTCGGTGCGTTCGCGCATCCGGCGCAGGTGGGCGGCGCGCTGGGTGTCCAGGTACTCCTCGGCGTCGCGGCCCAGCGTCAGGACCAGCACCACCTTGGTGAACAGCACGCTCCGTAGGTTGGGTTCGGGCGCGACCGGATCCCGGAGCCAGGTCTCGAACTCCGTCGCCCCCGCGCCGGTGATCACGTAGCGCTCGCATTCGGGTCCCTCGCCGGGAACCCGGTCAGAACCCGGTCAGAACGTGGTCAGAACGTGGTCAGAACCCGGGCGGAGACACCGTCACCCGGGTGCGGGCGGGCAGGAGGCAGCCCCACGCTCACCCCCTGCACCGCACCACGGCCCGGCACCCCCACGGTCAACCGGGCCAAGCCGTCCCCTGGCACGAAGGATGCGGCCGGACCCCAGCCTGCCCGCCCGCCCGGCCGCTGCCGAGGGTCGAACGTCCCGGGTGCGCGAAGGGGCGCCGGGCGGCCGCACGCCCGGGCGTGACCCGGAACGCGACCGGCGCGCGGCGGCGCCGTCCGCAGGTCCCGGTGGTACGAGCCCGCACGACTCTTGTGCGCGGGCGGCCACCGGGTGGAAATTGGGTGACGAAGCCCCACGCCCCCACCAGCGCGCCGCCCCAACCCCCCTGAGGAGCCGTCGACGTGTCCAGCACACCCCGCCCCGCCCGGCCCTCGTCGCGCCCGCCGCGAACCGGCCGCCGGCTGCGGCGGGCCTTCGGTGCCCGGCACGAACCGCTGGTCCGGCCCGTCGACCGGGCCCGCGCCCGCGCCTGGCTGCTGAGCACCCTCGGGGCCCTGCTCGCCCTCGCCTTCGCCACCGGCAGCGCCCTGCTCGCCTACCACGCCACCGCACCCCAGGCCGACAGCGACCGCCTGCGCCTCCACAAGGTCGACGCCGTGGTGCTCACCCTCCCCGACCACGGCTCCGGCACCGGCACCGGCACCGGCGGACGCTTCGGCGCCGGCTACAGCACCCGCGTCGACGCCGAGGCCGCCTGGACCTACCCCGACGGGCAGCCGCACACCGGCACCGTCCAGGCCCCCCGCACGGCCGTCACCGGCACCGTCGTCCCCGTCTGGGTCGACCCCGCCGGCGCGCTCTCCTCGCCCCCGACCAACCGCGCCTCCGTCGCCGTCTCCGCCGTCTGCACCGGCGCCGGCGCCCTTCTCGCCCTCCTGGCCCTGCTCACCCTCGCCCTGCGCCTTCGCCTGCACGTCCTCGACCGCCGCGCCGACGAAGCCTGGACCCAGGGCTGGGCCCGCCTCGAACCCCTCTGGAGCGGCCGCGCCGGCCACCGCCAGGACGACTGATCCCTGAGGACGAGCGGGAGCCGGCGAGCGGAGGGGCGCGGCGCCGGGTCAGAGCGGGTGGGTCCAGGCCGGGGCGGGGTGGGCTCCGGCGGCCCGGTGGGTGAGGGCCGCGACGGCGACGAGGAGGGTCAGGGCGAGGGTCAGGGCGACGGGGACGTCGGCCTGGCGGATGAGGAGGGCGCCGACGAGGGCGCCGACGAACATCCAGACGGCGGAGGCCAGACGGCGGGGGCCGGTGCGGTCGGCGGCGAGGGCCGTGATGGTCATGGTGAGCACCGTGGTGGTCAGGTCGGGGACCTTGAGGGAGCGGACCACCGCGTTCTGGCCGCCCATCGCGAAGGCCAGCAACCCGATGAGGCCGTAGCGGGCCGGGTCGGAGGTGTAGCCGGCCACGGCGGCCAGGGCGATGCTCGCGGCGACGAGCACCACCTGGCCGACCACCGCCGTGGTCAGCAGCCGCCCGCGGTGGTCGGGCAGCCGCCGGGCGAGGTGGCCCCCGACCAGGGCGCCGAGCACGAACGCGGCGAGGGCGCTCAGTGAGGCGGTGGCGGAGAGTCCGGCGGCACCGGCCAGGGCGAAGCCGAGGAAGACCACGTTGCCGGTCATGTTGGCGACGAAGACGTGGCCGAGCCGGAGGTAGCTGACCGCGTCCACCAGTCCGGTGACGACGGTGAGCACCAGCAGCATCGGCACCAGCGGCCCGTGCCTGGGGTCGGGGGTGAACATCGGGACCTCCTGGTCGGCCTCGTGACGGTGCCTCCGTTCTACCTCCCCCGGGCCGCCTACTAGGCGAGCGCGGGGCGGCTCGGGTCGTCGGGTTCGTCGTCGAGGTGCCAGTGCAGGTCGCGGACGCCGGGTTCGAGGGAGAGCCGGCTGACGACCTGTTCGAGGGCCGGGGCGACCTGCCCGGTGATGGCCACGGTGGCGCGCAGGCTGGTGGCGTCGCCGCTGTCGGTACGGCGGGCGCGCAGGCCGGTAGGGGCGAGGCCGGAGGCGGACAGGGCCTGGAGCAGCAGGGCCCGGATGTGGGTCTCGGCCTTGCGCTCGCATTCCAGGTGGACGGTGGCGCGGACGGTGGAGTCGGGGTCGCTGCCGGACTGCGGGGCGCGGTCGAGCATCCGGCCGGCCGGGCGCAGGATCAGGTGGACGGCGAGGACGCCGAGCGTACCGAGGACGGCGAATTCGAGCTTCCCGGCGGCGGCGAGCACCCCGACGGCGGCCGAACACCACAGCGTGGCGGCGGTGTTGAGGCCGCGGACGCCGGCGCCGTCGCGCAGGATGACGCCACCGCCGAGGAAGCCGATGCCGGAGACGACGTAGGAGGCGACCCGGGTGGGGCTGGCGGCGTCGCCGACGGCCTCGCTGTACAACACGAACAGGGTGGCGCCGGCGGCGACCAGGGCATTGGTGCGCAGGCCGGCCATCCTGGCCCGCCACTGGCGTTCGACGCCGATGAGCGCGCCGCAGGCGACCCCGGTGGCGAGCCGGACGAGGAAGTCGGCGGTGGTCAGGGTGTGCACGACGGCACCTCCTTCACTGGGAGAGCTGGCAGAGCTGGGAGAGCGGGAAGGGCTGCGAGACCTGGGAGACGAACGGACGGGTGGCGGGCCGCTGCCCACCACCCGTCAGTCCGGGCTGCGGTCTGCGGCTCAGTGGTTGAGCGCGGTCTGGACGATCTTGATGATGACCATCACCATCGCGACCAGGAGGTAGGCGCGCAGGGCGCCCATGCCGACCTTGCGGGCGGTGGACATGACCGGCTTGCCGAGGGTCTCCAGCGGGGGCATCCGCCACTCCTCGCGGCCGGTGCGGTCGATCGGGTCCTCCTTGGTGGCGGTGCGGCCGAAGGTGAAGAAGTACCCGGCGACCAGCACACCGGCCACGCCGCAGCCGGCCATGATCCACAGGATCGCCTGCGAGCTGATGTCGGGCCAGACCACGGCGGCGGTCAGGATCAGCGACAGCATCACCAGGACCCCGACCACGGCGGAGGTGAAGGCGTTGGTCTTGGGCCCGTTGACCCACGGCCCCAGCACGGCCTTGTCGTTGCAGAGCAGCAGCAGGAACACCGTCGCCGAGGGCAGCAGCACACCCGCCAGCACCTGGACGAACTGCGTCATCAGGCCCTGGGTGTAGCCGGTGGACAGCAGCGTGATCACGGCCGCCGCGACCACCAGACCCGCGTAGATCGCGTAGAAGCCCTTGGCGCCCTTGACGCCCCGGTGCAGCGAGTGCCTGATGCCGAACACGTCGCCGATCGCGTAGGCGGTCGACAGCGACACGGCGAAGGCGCCGATGATCGAGGCGTCCAGCAGCGCGATGGCGAACAGCACGCCCACCACGTGCCCGGCCTTGTCCTCAAGGCCCTTGGCGACGGCGGCCGCGTCGGAGAACTGGCCGAAGCCGTCGGTGCCGGCGAAGGCCGCGGCGGTGAAGCCCATCATCGCGGCGGCGCCGATGATGACGATGACGATCCCGATCCACAGGTCGACCTTCTCGTACTTCATGAACCGCGGCGTGATCCGCTTGTCGATGACGTACGACTGCTGGAAGAACAGCTGCCAC